>QIGO01000128.1 GCA_003230015.1 Alphaproteobacteria bacterium
GCTCGATGGGGATATCAGCCAAGCCATCTTCGATGCTCCAATCGATCGTCGGCGAGGGTAGGCCGACATAGAAAGGTATCTCGTTGTCATGGGCCGCGAGGGCCTTGAGATAAGTGCCGATCTTGTTGGCGACGTCGCCGGCGGCGGTGGTTCGGTCGGTGCCGGTGATGCATAGGTCGACCTGGCCCTTTTGCATGAGATGGCCGCCGGCGTTGTCGACAATCACGGTGTGGGGCACGCCGTGATGAAGGAGTTCCCAGGCGGTGAGCGCGGCGCCTTGATTGCGCGGCCGGGTTTCGTCAACCCAAACATGGACCGGGATGCCTTGGTCGTGGGCCTTGTAAATGGGGGCCAGAGCGGTGCCCCAGTCAACCGTGGCGAGCCAGCCCGCGTTGCAGTGGGTGAGGATGTTCAACGGCCCCATTTGGCCGCGCTGCTCGTAAGCTGTCGCGATAAGTTTCAAACCATGGTCGCCGATGGCGCTGTTGATGGCGACGTCCTGGTCGCAGATTTCAGCCGCCCGGACATAGGCTGCTTGCGAACGTTCGTCCGGCGGGTGTTGCCGCAACCCGGTCTGGACCTGGTCGATCGCCCAACGAAGATTGACCGCGGTGGGGCGGGTGGCGGCAAGTTCGGCGGCGGCAGCAGCAAGATTTTGATCCGATGGATCTTCGCGCATGGCCAGCGCCAGGCCATAGGCGGCCGTCGCCCCGATCAGCGGCGCACCGCGCACGATCATATTCGATATAGCCGCGGCCGCCTGGGTCAGAGTGGTGAGCCGGGAGACCTCGAAGGCAAATGGTAGTTTGGTTTAATCGATGACAGACACCGTCCAGCCATCTTCGCTCAGCCAGATTGAGCGATAGGGAATGTCATCGACTTTCATATTATCAGGTCGCCTTGCGGATAAAGTAGGTGAAAATGCCGTCCTGCTCCGATGTAGCTATGAGTTGGTCTCCGGTGGTGGTGCAAAAATGCTGGAAATCCTTTGGCGAGTCCGGATCTGTCGCAAGTATCTTGAGGACCTCGCCCGGAGCGACCGATCGCAACGCCTTCTTCGCCTTGAGCACCGGCAACGGGCATTTCAAGCCGATGGTATCGAGAGTCGCATCTGGCTCTGGGTCACTCATTAGATCTCCTGTGGTGAGGTGGTCGTGCAGGATATAGTATTCTGCCACCGGTGCCCAAGGCCGGCGAAAGAATAGGCGGAGAGGCGGCATGACAGTCACGATCGAGATGGTCGAACCGGCAACTCTGAGACAATGGATAGCCGATGGCTCGGCCTATGTTGTGGATGTGCGAGAGCCACAAGAGTGGGCCGCCGAGCATATCGAGGGGAGCGTTTCCGCGCCGCTGTCACAGTTCGATGGGACGGCTCTGACGCCGCCGCAGGGCCAACGCCTGGTGCTGCATTGCCGATCGGGCGTGCGTTGCGGCATGGCCGCGGAACGGCTGGAGGCGGCCGGCCATGATGGCAAGATCCATCGGTTGCGCGGCGGCCTGCTGGCTTGGCAGGAAGCCGGGCTGCCGACGCGTTCCTAGGAAGGCGGAATTTATTGACCAACCTTGATTGCAGGACCATAGTGCGGCGCTGATTCGGCGTGTCGATGCTCACCTTGAATGAGTGTTATCGCGCCGCAATTTTGCATGGAATCCACCCCCAATGATGCCGTGATCCGGCACATCATGCTAATGTCGGCGCTCAGTCGTTCATGAATATCTATTTGCCCATCGCCGAGATGTCGGTCGATGTGTTCTTGCTTCTCGGCATGGGAGCCGGCGTCGGGTTCCTGTCGGGTTTGTTCGGCGTTGGCGGCGGCTTTCTGATGACGCCGTTGCTGATTTTTATCGGCGTTCCGCCGGCCGTTGCCGTGGGCACGGAAGCCAATCAAATCGTCGCCTCGTCGGTCTCCGGGGTGCTGGCCCATATGCGCCGGGGAAATGTCGACTTCAAGATGGGTGCGATTCTCACGGCGGGCGGCTTTGTCGGCTCCGGGGCCGGTGTGTGGTTGTTCACGGTGTTGCGAGACCTCGGTCTCGTCGATTTGCTGATCACTCTAAGCTATGTCGTGTTTCTCGGCATTATCGGTTTGCTGATGCTGTTCGAAAGCGTGCGTTCGATGCTGCGCAATCGGCGTACTGGCGGCAGCGGCCGTAAGCTGCATCAGCATAATTGGCTGCACGGGCTGCCCTTCAAGACCCGGTTTCGGCGGTCGCGCCTCTACATTAGTGCGCTGTTGCCGCTGGGTATCGGTTTTTTTGTCGGTGTGCTGGCGGCGATCATGGGTGTTGGCGGCGGCTTTATCATGGTGCCGGCGATGATCTATGTGCTCGGCATGCCGACCGCGGTGGTGGTGGGGACGTCGCTTTTCCAGATCATCTTCGTGACCGCCAATGTGACCTTTCTGCAGTCGGTGACCAACCAAACCGTCGATTTGGTTCTTGCCCTGCTGCTGCTGACCGGTGCGGTCATCGGAGCTCAGTTGGGCACCAAGGCCGGCGCTAAATTACATGGGGAACAATTGCGCGGCTTGTTGGCGCTGATGGTTCTGGGGGTGTGTGCGAAACTTGGCGTCGACCTGGTGAAGACGCCGGAAGACATTTACTCCATCGGCGAGGATTTCTAATGAGACCGCCGCTGATCTTCGGGGCGCTGGTGCTGCTCGCCGCGTCATTTGCCGGCGGGCAGACCGGCAAGGCGGGCACGCCCCTGATCGCCGATCTCAGTGATGATCTCGTCGCTATCACGACGGGATTCGAGGGCTCCGATCTATTGCTGTTCGGGACGACGGAAGGCGAAGGCGACGTCATTGTCGTGGTGCGGGGTGCGGCGACCGACCTCGTCGTTCGGCGCAAGGCGCGCGTTGCCGGCATTTGGATCAACCGGGATGAGGTTCGGTTCACCGATGTGCCGAATTTCTACCATGTCGCCAGCAGCGCCCCGATAGAAGAGTTGCTGGCTATCGATTTGCTGCGGGATGAGCAGATCGGTATCGAGCAATTAGTGCTGCAGCCGACGACCGAGCTTGAGGATGACGATGCCATAGCCTACCGCGCCGCGTTGGTGCGGAACCAACAGCGCCGCGCGCTCTATTACTCGAAGGTGGAGACCGTTTCTTTCGTCGGCGGACGGTTGTTCCGAACGAAAGTCTCGTTTCCAGCCAACGTGCAGACTGGTCCTTACATGGCGGAAGTCTATTTAGTGCAAGAGGGCGCCATCGTCAGCAAGGCGGTGACGCCATTGCAGGTTCGTAAACTTGGCTTCGAAGCAGAGATGTTCAGTTTCGCACAAAACCAATCGGCCCTATATGGCCTCATTGCCATTGTCGTCGCCCTGATGGCAGGATGGCTGGCCGGATTCGTTTTCCGTAAGATCTGAGGCCGGTATGAGCGAAGATGCAAGGTCTGAGGGGACCAACAACAACAATTCCGAGCGCCTGTTCTTGGTGATCGCCGATGACAGCGACGAACTTGAGGCGGCCGTAACATTCGCCTGCTTTCGGGCACGCAATACCGGTGGACGTGTGGGACTGCTGAGAGTCGTCGAGCCGGCGGACTTTCAGCACTGGGCCGCCGTCGGCAACCTGATGCGCGAGGAGGCCCGCGCCGACGCGGAGGCGTTATTGCAACAGCTGGCCGGGCAGGTCATAGAAAAACAAGGCAAATACCCCGTGCTCTTTGTGCGCGAGGGCGAGCGCAAGGAAGAACTGCTCTCACTGATCGATGAAGAGCCGGATATCCGGGTGTTGGTGCTGGCCGCGGCGACCGGCGCCAAGGGGCCGGGCCCGCTGATCAGTTTTCTGACCAAGAAGGTCATCGGACGCATGCGCGTGCCCGTCACCATCGTACCGGGTGGCTTAACCACGGAGCAGATCGACGCTCTGACGTGACCAGGCCTGAGCTAACATATAGATTCAAGAATATTGCCTAAGGCCCGGTAGGTGACGCGCAATTTGGCCTAGCGGACATCCACCGGTGGACTGAACGAGGTTCTTGGGCCTATGCTGCGGCGGCTCGCGGGGCTATTTCCCCCGTGGCGCAAAACACACTCAAACCGGGGTTGCGATGTCATTGGATCACGCCGGACGGGGCGGCGGTGAAATCGTCGATACGTCACCGATTGTCTCGGACGAGGTCAAATATACCACCTGCTATATGTGCGCGTGCCGCTGCGGCATCAAAGTGCATCTGCGCAACGGCGAACTGCGCTATATCGAAGGCAATCGCAACCATCCGGTAAACCGTGGTGTGCTGTGCGCCAAGGGCTCCGCCGGCATCATGCAGCAGCATTCGCCGGCCAAATTGAGCACGCCGCTGCGGCGCGTGGGGCCGCGCGGCAGCGGTGAATTCGAGGAAATTACCTGGGACGAAGCATTGGGTATGGCAACCCATTGGCTCAGCGAAATCCGCTACAGAGATCCTCGGAAACTGGCCTTTTTTACAGGGCGCGATCAAAGTCAGGCGCTGACGGGCTATTGGGCCAGCCAATTCGGGACACCCAATCATGCCGCGCATGGAGGGTTTTGCTCGGTCAATATGGCCGCGGCGGGGCTTTATACCATCGGCGGGTCATTCTGGGAGTTTGGCGAACCGGACTGGGAGCGGACGAAATATCTGCTGATGTTCGGTGTTGCCGAGGACCATGATTCCAATCCCATCAAGATCGGATTGGGTAAACTCAAAGGGCGGGCAGGTACCAAATTCGTTTCGGTCAATCCGGTGCAAACGGGCTATTCGGCCATAGCGGACGAGTGGATCGGTATCCGCCCGGGCTCCGATGGCCTGTTCGCGATGGCTTTGATCCATGAATTGCTGCGGGCGCGCAAGATCGATCTGGATTATCTGGTGCGCTATACCAACGCCCCGTGGCTGGTCCGGCGCGATCCGGGCGGGGCCGAAGACGGGCTGTTCGTGCGCGACCGGTTCGGCAATCCGTTGGCCTATGACAAAGAAGCCGGGCGGCTGGTGAACGCGTTGCTGCCGGGGATCGTGCCCGCCCTATCGGGGGAGTTTGATCTGCACGAAGACATCCTCGGTGGCGGGGCGACGGCGGTACCCGCGTTTCAACTGATGGCGGAACGCTACATGGACACGCGCTACGCGCCCGAGGCGGCCGCGGCGCGAACGGGCATTCCGGCCACGACCATAAAGCGGATCGCGGCCGAGCTGGCGCAAGTGGCCTTCGAGGAAGAAATCACGCTGGACGTGGCGTGGACGGACTGGGCCGGCCGACGGCAGGAGAAAATGATCGGGCGGCCGGTCGCCATGCATGCCATGCGGGGTATCTCCGCCCACTCCAACGGCTTCCATACCTGCCGTTCATTGCATCTGCTGCAAATGCTACTTGGCAGCATCGATTGCCCCGGCGGGTTCCGTTACAAACCGCCGTTCCCTAAGCCGGCACCGCCAGGACTGAAACCAGCCGGCAAGGCAGGGCAAGTCGTCGCCGGCAAACCTCTGCCGGGGCCGCCGCTGGGCTTTCCCCAGGGGCCTGAGGATTTGCTGGTCGAACCAGAAGACGGCAGCCCGCTGCGCATCGACAAAGCCTTTTCCTGGGATTTTCCGCTGGCCGCCCATGGCATGATGCATATGGTGATCCGCAATGCCTGGGAAGCCGACCCCTACCCCATCGATACCTTGTTCATGTTCATGGCCAATATGAGCTGGAACTCGTCGATGAATACGACTGAGACGATGGGGATGCTGACCGACCAGAATGAAGACGGCAGCTACCGCATTCCACACATTATCTATAGCGATGCCTTTTACTCCGAGATGGTCTCCTATGCGGACCTGATCCTGCCCGATACGACCTATCTGGAGCGGTGGGACTGTATCAGCCTGCTTGACCGGCCCATCTGCAGCGCCGAGCGGGTCGCGGATTCGATCCGCCAACCGGTGCTCAAGCCGGACCGAAATGTGCGGCCCTTCCAGGATGTGCTGATCGACCTTGGCGCGCGGCTCGGACTGCCTGGCTTTTGCCACGAAGACGGGACGGCAAGATATCCAGGCGGCTACCCAGACTATATCGCCAATCACGAACGGGCGCCGGGCATCGGATCGTTGGCCGGCTGGCGCGGCGCAGATGGCAAGTCCCAAGGCCGAGGGGCCGCCAACCCCAAGCAGCTCGACGCCTATGTGGATAATCAGTGCTTCTGGCAACAGGAATTGCCGCTGGAACATCAATTCTTCAAACATGGCAATCAGGGTTATTTGCAATATGCCCAGGAAATGGGCTGGATCCCCGAAGCCCGTCCCATCGTGCTGCAAATCTACAGCGAACCGTTACAAAAATTCCGCCTGGCCGCCCTTGGGCATGGTGAGATCCAGCCACCCGAGGATAGGCGGGAGCGGATCGCAACCTATTTCGACCCCCTGCCCTTCTGGTATGCGCCGTTTGAAGAAAGTCTGGTGGATGAGGAGGCATTCCCGCTGCACGCACTGACGCAGCGGCCGATGGCGATGTATCACTCCTGGGGTTCGCAGAATGCCTGGCTGCGGCAGATCCACGGCTGGAACAAGCTGTTCATGAACCGGAAGACGGCGGCGCGGCTGGGTATCGCCGAGGATGATTGGGTATGGATCGAAAGCCACCACGGGCGGGTGAAAGGCCAAGTCAAATGCATGGAAGGGTGTAACGAAAACACGGTCTGGACGTGGAACGCCATCGGCAAAAGGCGGGGCGCCTGGAACCTGGCCGAGGATGCCAATGAAGGGACAAAGGGTTTTCTATTAAATCACGCGATCAGCGATTTGCTGCCTGCCAAAAAGGGCATGCAACTGTCAAACTCCGACCCGGTCACCGGCCAGGCCGCCTGGTTCGATCTGAGAGTGCGGGTAAGCAAGGCCGACGCGGCGGAGAGTGGCCGAAGCGCGCCGCAATTCCCGGTGCTGAAGGGCGTGCCGGGCCTGGTCAAACGGGCCGCGCGGCTGCGCCATAGCGGCGGTCTGATGCCTGCCGGTAAACAGGGCGAGCGACGATGACCAGCCTGCCACGGGCGTCGCGCGGAACCAAACTCGGCCTGGTGATCGATCTGGATATCTGCGTCGGCTGCCATGCCTGTGCCGTGAACTGCAAGGAGTGGAATGCCGGCGGCCATTCGGCGCCGATCATCGACCACAATCCCTATGACAAAGACCCGCTCAGCGTTTGGTTCAACCGCGTTCACAGCTTTGAGGTTGGCGAGGGGCAGGAGAGCCGAACGGTTCATTTTCCGCGCAGCTGTCTGCATTGCGAGGAACCGGCCTGCGTCACCGTGTGTCCGACCGGCGCTTCCTACAAACGCGAGGAAGACGGCATTGTCCTGGTCAATGCCGATACCTGTATCGGCTGCAAGCTTTGCTCATGGGCCTGCCCCTATGGGGCGCGGGAATATGATCATGCCGAGGGGGTGATGAAAAAATGCACGCTTTGTATCGACCGGATCTACAACCAAAATCTTGAGGAAGTCGATCGTGTGCCGGCTTGCGTTTCGACCTGTCCAGTAAATGCGCGCCATTTCGGCGATCTGGGCGACCCGAACTCCGAGGTGTCGCGGCTGGTTGCCGAACGCGGCGGTTATGAGCTGATGCCGGAGATGGACTACAAACCGGTTAACCGCTACTTGCCACCGCGGGCGCGCAAGGTTGAGCAAGCCGGGGCACTCTCCGCTTTGACGCCCGAGGCTCGCGATGAGGGTGGCGAGGGGTCCATGGGCACGGGTTTCCTGGCCTGGGTCGATCAGATGTTGTCGCGTTAAGAGGCCGGTAGCCCCGTGCATCCCGCTTATTCCGTTATCTTTTTCACCACCGCGTCCGGGGCCGGCTACGGGGCGTTGATTTTGCTGGGCATCAACGCGATGTTCGGGCACCTGCCGGCTGACCGCTGGCTAGGCTTTGCCGCCATGGGGGTGGCATTGGGTCTGGTCACTGCCGGGCTGTTGTCGTCGACCCTGCATCTGGGCCATCCAGAGCGCGCCTGGCGTGCTGTTTCCCAGTGGCGATCTTCGTGGCTTAGTCGTGAGGGCGTGCTGGCTCTGATCACTTTCGTGCCGGCCGGGTTGTTTGGTATCGGCTGGGTCTTCGCCGGGCAAACAGGCGGCGTATGGGCGTGGTTTGGCGGTGGGGCGGCGGTGCTGTCGGTGCTGACGGTTTATGCTACGGGTATGATCTATGCCAGCCTGAAACCCATTCCGCGCTGGAATAATCGCTGGGTGACGCCAATCTATCTGGCGTTCTCGCTGGCGACCGGGGCTATTTGGCTCTATGCGTTGCTGCGGCTGTTCGGGCTCAATCCCTATCCTCTTGCCATCTTCGGCGCGGTTATGGGTGCGGCGGCCTGGGCAGCCAAACACGGCTATTGGCGGTTCATCGACAGCGCGCCGGCAACGGCGACCACCGGCAGTGCGACCGGTCTTGGAGACCAGAAGCCGGTGCGGCTGCTGGAGGCGCCGCATTTGGAAGAAAATTATCTGCAGCGCGAGATGGGCTTTCAAATCGCCCGCAAACATGCCGAAAAGTTACGGCGCGTGGCACTGACCTGCGGCGTGATCGGGCTGGTGCTGCTGCTCATCGCGGCGGCCAGTTCGGGGGCCCCGGGCGTGCTTGCCGCGGTGGCGGCGACCGTGCTGAGTGCCCTTGGCGTGCTGGTGGAACGGTGGTTGTTCTTCGCCGAGGCCAAACACGCGGTGACCCTGTATTACGGCAACGAGAGCGTATAGAGGACCCGTGAGCAGCGTCATCGCCGATCCGGTCTTTTACCTGCTCGCCATCCCAGCCCTGCTGCTGATGGGCGTGGCCAAAGGTGGCCTTGGCGGCGGTGTGGGGCAACTCGCGGTGCCAATGATGGCGCTGGTGATCTCGCCCATTCAAGCCGCCGCCATCATGCTGCCAATCCTCTGTCTGATGGATATCTTCGCCGTTCGGGCCTATTGGGGCCGGTGGGACTGGGGCAATTTGCGGCGGCTGCTGCCGGCAAGCTTATTGGGTATCATCATCGGCACTGTAACGTTCCGCTATCTCGATGCCAATTCGGTGCGGCTGCTTCTCGGGCTGATAAGTTTGGGATTTGTGTTGAGCAAGTGGCTGACGTTGAAGCCGAACGTTGAGCGCGCCTCGCCGGGACTCTTACGCACCGGGTTTTGGGGTGCTGTATCGGGATATACAAGCTTTATTGCTCATGCGGGCTCGCCGCCGGTTCAGGTGGTTTTGCTGCCGCAGCGTTTGAATAAAACGACTTATGTGGGGACCGTGACGCTGTTTTTCGCGGCGGTGAATTACGCCAAGCTGGTGCCCTATGGCTGGCTTGGCCAACTTGATACGACAAATCTCATGACCGCTCTGGTGCTGTCGCCGGTGGCGCCCGTCGGCATCTATGCCGGCGTCTATTTGCACAATAGAATCAACGAACGCGCCTTTTACCAACTGATGTATCTGATGCTGTTCGTGACCGGCAGCAAGCTCACCTATGATGGCCTTGTGGGCCTGTAGAGGATGGCCGGATGAGCTATCATGGGGTTGTTGCGACCGGGCATGCGGATACAACGGACGCCGCAGCGATACTTTTGCGCGCCGGGGGCAACGCCTTCGATGCGGCGTGTGGGGCTTTGGCATGTGCTTGCGTCGCCGAACCGGTCTTGGCCTCTTTGGGAGGCGGTGGCTTTCTGTTGGCGCGCGACACTGCCGGCCCGGCGGTGTTGTACGACTTTTTCGCGCAGACACCGCGGCGGCGGCAGGACGGTCAGGATTTCCGCTCGAT
>QIGO01000115.1 GCA_003230015.1 Alphaproteobacteria bacterium
TGCCGTCGGTCTCGTTATAGAGAGAGACGTTGCCGGAGACGACGGGGAAATCGAGGGCCCGGCAGGCCTCCGACATGCCCTGGATGGCGCCGACAAGCTGGCCCATGATCTCGGGGCGCTCCGGGTTGCCGAAATTGAGATTGTTGGTGACGGCCAAGGGTGTGGCGCCAACGGCGGTGAGGTTGCGCCAGGCCTCGGCGACGGCCTGGCGGCCGCCCTCGACGGGGTCGGCGTGGACATAACGCGGGGTGCAGTCGGTGGTCACGGCCAAGGCCTTGCTGGAGCCATGGATGCGGACCACGCCGGCATCGCCGCCGGGGCGCTGGACGGTGTCGGCCATGACCATGTGGTCATATTGCTGCCAAATCCAGCGGCGCGAGGCGAGGTCGGGGCTGGCCATGAGCTGGCGTAACGCGGCACCGAGATCGGGCGGGGCCGGTACTTCGTCAGGTGCCAGCACCGGGCGCGGCGGGGTGGCGGTCCAGGGGCGGTCATATTCCGGCGCGTTGGCGACCAAGGGGGGTACCGGGATATCGGCGGCGACAGCGCCGGCCATATGCAGGACCAGGCGTCCGTTCTCGACGGTTTGGCCGATGACGGCGCAGTCGAGTTCCCATTTCTCGAAGATGGCCATGGCGGCGGGCTCGCTGCCGGGCTTGAGCACCATGAGCATACGCTCCTGGCTTTCCGAGAGCATGATCTCATAGGGGCTCATGGCGGTTTCGCGCAGCGGGACACGGTCGAGATCGAGCTCAATGCCGACCCCGCCCTTGCTGGCCATTTCCACCGACGAGCTGGTGAGGCCGGCGGCACCCATGTCCTGGATGGCGACAATGGCATCGGTGGCCATGAGTTCGAGACAGGCTTCGAGCAGCAGTTTTTCGGTAAAGGGGTCGCCGACTTGAACGGTGGGGCGTTTGGCCTCGGTATCGGCGCCAAATTCGGCCGAGGCCATGGTGGCGCCGTGGATGCCGTCGCGGCCGGTCTTGGAGCCCACATAGACGACCGGCAAAGCAACACCAGTAGCGGCGGAATAGAATATCCGGTCGGCCGGGGCGATGCCCACGGTCATGGCGTTGACGAGAATGTTGCCGTTGTAGGCGGGGTCGAAATTGACCTCGCCGGCGATTGTGGGGACGCCGATGCAATTGCCGTAACCGCCAATGCCGGCGACAACACCGCGCAGGAGGTGGCGGGTCTTGGGGTGGTCGGGACTGCCAAAACGCAGGGCGTTGAGATTGGCGATGGGCCGGGCGCCCATGGTGAAGATATCGCGCATGATGCCGCCGACACCGGTGGCAGCACCCTGATAGGGTTCGATGAAACTGGGGTGGTTGTGGCTCTCGATCTTGAAGATCGCGGCCTGGCCATCGCCGATATCGACGACGCCGGCATTCTCGCCGGGGCCGCAGATGACCTGGGGGCCCTCGGTGGGCAGGGTCTTGAGCCAGCGCCGGGAGGATTTGTAGGAACAATGCTCCGACCACATGACCGAGAAGATGCCAAGCTCGGTCACGTTGGGGGTGCGGCCGAGGATGGCGAGGATGGTGTCGTATTCCTGGTGGCTCAGGCCCATCAAGTCGTTCGGGGCGGGCGCGCTCATGAGGCAATCGCCGTCACCAGGCCGGCGAAGAGCGCGCGGCCATCGGTGCCGCCATGGAGGGGGTCGGCGGCTCTTTCGGGATGGGGCATGAGGCCGAGGACATTGCGCGTGCGGTTGAAGATACCGGCGATGTTCGCCCGGGCGCCGTTGGGATTGGCGCCGGGGGTCACTTCGCCCGCGGGGTCGCAATAGCGCATGGCAATCTGGCCGCGGTCTTCGAGGGCGCGCATGGTCTCGTCGTCGGCGATATAATTGCCATCCATATGGGCGACGGGAATGCGCAATATCTGGCCGTGACGATAACGGTTGGTGAAAATAGTGTCGGTTTGCTCGACGCGCAGATGGACATCGGCGCAGATAAAACGAAGCGAGGCGTTGCGGGTCAAAATACCGGGCAGCAGGCCGGATTCGGTGAGGATCTGGAAGCCGTTGCAGATGCCCAGGGTGGGGACGCCGGCGCGGGCGCAGCCGATAACCTCGCGCATGATCGGGCTGTGGGCGGCGATGGCGCCGGCGCGCAGATAATCGCCATAAGCAAAACCGCCGGGGATGACAATCAGGTCAACCTTGGGCAGGGCGGTTTCGCGGTGCCAGACGCGCAGCGGCGGCCGGCCGGTGGCGGCCTCCAGGGCGACAGAGGTATCACGGTCACAATTGGAACCGGGGAAGACGATGACGGCGGCGGTCACGCGGCGGCGACTCCGAGGGGTCGTGGCGGGCAATTTGGCGGAGACTATGGCGGGTCTCGGGCCGGTTCAAGCGACGGGTGTGCCGTCGAGCTCGATGGCGTAGCTTTCGATCACGGTGTTGGCGAGGAGTTGCTCGCACATGCGGCGGAGTTGGCGTTCGGCGGCGTCGCGGTCCTGGTCCGCCAGTTGGAGTTCGAGATATTTGCCCTGGCGGACATCCTCGACACCGTTAAAACCAAGGCCAGCAAGAGCGTTGCCTATGGCTTTGCCCTGGGGGTCGAGGACGCCATTCTTCAGGGTGATGTGGATGCGGGCCCGCACGGGTCGAGGCACCCCCTACTGCATGATCGCCGGGCCCTTGAGGTCGCGCGGGCCTGCTTCGGGCAAGATACCCAGCCGGCGGGCAACTTCCTGATAGGCCTCGGCGACATTCCCCAGGTCGCGGCGGAAGCGGTCCTTGTCCAGTTTCTCGTTGGTTTCAATATCCCACAGCCGGCAACAGTCCGGCGTGATCTCGTCGGCGAGCACGATACGGACCTGGTCATCGGCATAGAGGCGGCCATATTCGAGCTTGAAATCAACCAAACGCAAGCCGACGCCGAGAAAGAGGCCGGAAAGGAAATCGTTGATGCGGAGGCTCAAGGCCAGGATATCGTCGAGTTCCGGTGGCGTGGCCCAGCTGAAGGCGGTGACATGCTCCTCGGTGACCAGGGGGTCGCCGAGATCGTCGGATTTGTAATAATATTCGACGATGGACCGGGGCAACGGGGTGCCTTCGTCCATCTTGAAGCGCTTCGAAAACGAGCCGGCGGCGATGTTGCGGACGACAACTTCCACGGGTATTATCTCAACTTCGCGGACCAACTGCTCGCGCATGTTGAGGCGGCGCACGAAATGGGTGGGAATCCCAACTTCGGCGAGGCGGGTCATGAGATATTCGGAAATACGGTTGTTCAGAACACCCTTGCCGGTGATCACACCGTGTTTCTTGTTGTTGAATGCGGTGGCATCGTCCTTGAAATACTGAACCAAGGTGCCTGGCTCAGGTCCCTCAAACAATACTTTGGCCTTGCCTTCATAGATTTTCCTGCGTCGGGCCATCCATTTTGTGTCCGTTAGGTGGGCGGCGGCGGCCTGTCGTCAGGAGCGCCACCTGAGTGTGAGATATAGCAACAGATAGGGGGCAGTACAATGCGGCCGCCGGGTCCGCCATCAAAGCTCTATGGGGGCGAACGGACCGGGATCGGGGAGCCCCGGGGCGAAGCGCCAGAGCGGTTTTTGGCCCCCATGGCCGGCGGACGGCAAGGCTATGAGAGCGCTGGAAACGGTGCCGTAGCCGCCGTCCGCCTCGATAAACATGGCTTGGCGCCTGTTGGTGCCGGGGTAGCGGCGATCTCGGAGCAGGGCCTCCCAGGCGCGCCAGTCGCCAGCCCGCGGGTCGGGTGTGGGGGCGGCGCGCCAGTTTTGCAAGTGGGCCGTCGTGCGCGGGCAGGCCGGGTCGTCGAGATCATGGGAGGTAATCATGTGAAGGCCGGCGGTGAGGGGGCGGATGGTTAACGGGCCCTGGCCTTCGCTGCGGAGCCAGACCGCGTCCCGGTTGTCGCCAATCAGCATATTGAAAGGCCGGTAGGCCGTGCCATCGAGGTCGGCCAGAGCGTCGGCGGCGGCCATGGCATCGGCGTGGTCGAGGGCTTCGAGCACAAGCTCGCCGCGGCTGCGCTTGCCGGCGGCGGGGCCAAGACTGCCGGCGCGGTCGAGGATGGCCGCCACGACCCCGTGATCGTTGAGGCCGAGCCAGCTGCCGCCGGCAAATTCGTCATATCCGGCGACAATATCCTGGCGATCGGCCCAGTGACGCCCGGGGGGGCGTGAGGGCCGCGCCACCCTCTCGTCGCGGTTGGCGGCAAGCAGCAAGGGCCAGTCATGGCCCGGTCGCAACAAAGTGATGACGCTGCACATGGCGATGCCTAAGCTTGGCGGCGGGGTAACAAGGGGCCTAACTGGGCCATAGTTTCGACCACCATCGCCGCGCCCGCGGCCAGCAGGCGGTCGCCGCTGCCCGCCATATTGTGGCTGGCGCCGGTGAAACCGATGACCCGCATGCCGGCGGCTACCGCCGCCCTAACGCCGGTGCCGGTGTCTTCAACGACGAGGCAATCGGCCGGGTCGACGGCCATGGCCCGGGCGGCGTGGCGGTATATGTCCGGTGCCGGCTTGGGGTTGTCGACATGGTCGGCACCGCTAAAGAAATGGGGTGAGAAATAGTCGTAAAGGCCCGTTATCCGAAGACTTTTCTTGATTCTTGGCAGGGTGCTGTTGGAGGCAACACAAGTGGCGCCGGCGAGATCGTCAAGGATTGCCCGGACGCCCGGAACCGGTGCCAAATCGACGGCTAGAGCCTGGGCCACGCGGGCACTCAGATGGCGATGGAAATCGGCCGGGATGGGGATCGAGGACTCGGCCCGGAGGGTTGCAAGCATGGTTTTGGTGGCCGAGCCGATGAAACGACGGGCAACGATCTCGGGTGTGATGTCGAAGCCGAGACGAGATAATTCCTCGGCGTCGACCCGGCAGGCAATGATCTCACTGTCGACGAGGACGCCGTCGCAATCGAATATGGTCAGTTTGACTGTCATTTTGGCTCTATCTGGATTGAAAATGGCGGCTGAAATCAGCCGCCTAACCAGTGCCACGGACTGACGATTTGTTCAATTCTCGTTTTTGCCTTAGAAAGCGGCCGGCGGGCTCGCTATATAGCTTGTAGAGCAAAAATTGGATGACCCGGAGGAGTTGGTTCCCGATGACAAACTTCAATGAACGTGAGAAGGGCTTCGAGTCCAAGTTCAAGCGCGATGAAGAATCCCGGTTCAAGGTAACAGTGCGGCGTAACAAGCTGCTAGGCTTATGGGCGGCGGAAAAAATGGGACTCAGCGGTGATGCCGCGGACACATATGCCAAAGATGTGGTCAAGGCCGACTTCGAGGAACCAGGCGACGATGATGTGTTGCGAAAAGTGCTTGGCGATCTACAAGCCAAAGGCGTGGAAACGTCCGAGCATCTGATTCGCAGGCATATGGACGACCTGATGACGACCGCCGCCGATCAGATTACTGGCGCGGGCTGACCTCAGCGGGCATCGGACCCGGTTAATCCGCGGGCCGTAAGCGCCCGGCGGCGGGTCCGGCCTTTCAAACGCTTCAACGGCAATTTCGCGGTATCGTTGTTTTCGGCTTGCTCGTGCGGCCGAGCCATGGCGCCACTCAAGGGGTCCCAATAACGCCTGCCGTCGGCGGTGTCGATGGCCAGAGGCCGGAGAATTTCTTTGTCGCGTTTGGCGTTGTAGACGCACATGGACACCGGACCATGCGATGTCGCGACCATGAAAATGCAAGACATGCAGCGATCATGGCGGAGGCGTTCGGCATCCTGAAAATTGTGGATGAAAAAGGAAAGCTTGTTGACGCGGCCGCGGCTGGCAAAAAGGCTGAAGCGCATTTGCCAGGCCTTGCGCAGAACAAACCGCAGAGTCGGCAGCCACAAACGCCGATCCCCGGCCAGGGCACCGACAAGGGCGCGGACGACCCGGCCGGTGCTGGCGCGGTCGATCGGGGTGCCGGCCATGCGGCCGATAACGGCCCGGGAATATTTCGGGTCATCACATAGATCGTACAAAGTGGCGTTGGCTTCGAGGCAGGCGGCGTAGCGGTTGCAGCTGGGGTGGCCGATCCGAGGGATATCGAAATTCAACCGAATACCGGCACCGGCGGAGATCCGTGCTGCGACGCTTTCTTGGGTGATCCGGTCGGCGCGCCGGCGCAATATGCCGCGGCCGGTTTCGGCCTGAAGCTGGAACGAGGCCAGTTTGACGACGTCGGCATGTTGGCGAAAAAAACCGACGATGAGGGGAATCTCGGCGAAATTTCCGGCGAACACCGTGGTGTTGAAAAATACCGACAAGCCGAGCCCACGGGCGCGTTCGATATATTCGCCGCGCAAGGCATTGAGGTCTCGTTCCGAGCCATACCCTCTACGCTGCTGTGTCATGTCGATGTGGAAAGCGACATCGACGAGCCCGTTGGCAGCCAGTTCGCAGAGCAAATCGCGCGTCGCCTTGATGCCATTGGTAAACAGCGTGGGGCGCATGCCCAAATGGGCAATTCGACGGACAATGGCGACTAACTCGTGACGCTTGCGCAGAGTCGGATCGCCGCCGGAAACCTGAATATCGGTCCGGGGGCCGTAATGGCGGTAGATCATGTCGATACGGCGAAAGATTTCGCGCAGAGGCACATCCTTGACGGCCTCGGCATGGTCGGACAGATAACATAGCGTGCAGTCGAGATTGCAGCGCTGGGTGATTTCCAGGGAAACACAGCCGATGGCCCAGTGGCGGCCGGCGATCTGATCGGGGCTTGTTGGAGGCGCCGGCGGAGCGGGCCCGCGAAGTCGTCTCGCGGCGGCGGCGTCCGGTCGGGCGACCAGGCCGCTATTTCGGCGTTGCTCAAATGGTGGCAATCGGGCGCAGCCATGGGCTCTATCAGCGGGTGGGATTTGTCAGGGTCAGTTGGGACGACCGCTATCGTTGAGGTCCCAGTCATAGCTGTATCCGGTAAAGCGCGGTTTGGCGGCAAGTCGGGCGGCCAAACCGGGCTCGGCGTAGGTGGATATATGACTGATAACAGCCGCCACGGTGCCGCCGAAATCCTCGGAAAACCAGTTGTAGATGCTGGAAAGCGTGAATTTGCCGTCGACAAGCTGAATGGCACGGCCGCTGTTGATATAGGTGCGCGCGGCGGCGTCGAGCAGGACCTGGGTGTTGCCGGCAGTGAAGGCTGTGGTTTGCAGATTGGGACAGCTTACCGAGGCGCAGTTGAGGGCATAATGGATGCGCGGGTCATTCCAGATGGGGCGCAGTATCCGGTGTTCGATATCGTTGAGGCTGATGGCTGCGGATTCGACGGTCAGGAGCTTCTTGTCCCAGGGGCCGAAATTAAGAAAACCAGGTGAAATCTTGATATCACGGATGGTGGCGACCGGGTAGTAGGTCAGCACGAGGTCGATCGTGGCGGCGTTATAGAGGTTAATCCAAAAGGCGCGCTGGGCGTCCCGATTGAGGGTGCTAACCGCAATCGCGGTGAGATCGGCGATATAGCGCGTGAGGCCGGCACGGTCCTCGGGCGTCACTTTGCCATAGTCGATGCGATTCAATCCCTGGGCGTCGGCGGTGACGTTGCGGGCGAGCCACCGGTCCCATGGGCTGTGGTCGGGCTGTTCGAGCGATGAGGGGTCATAAGCCTGCCAGCGCGGCCAAAGGCGCGCGTCGGGCGCCAGCCATGCCTCAATAACCGACGCCGCGGCGCCTGGTGACTGCGATAGGGTAACGAACAAAGCCAAGGTTAGGCCAAAAATGGGGAAAAGGCGCCGAATTGTCGTCATTGGGTCTATCTGTGATGGGCGCCGATTATGTCGCGCGCCCGTCTTCACACCAATAAACAGTCGCGTGAGGGGCGATAATGGTTTTGTGTCAACCGATTCGCCATGGCATAAAGAGAAACTGTTGAGTGGCAAATGATGGCTGTTGGTCTTGGATATTGATCTGACCGGTATTGTTGCGGGCGCTGTGGATAGGGATGGCGAGGCTGAAAGGCCGGTGTCGGAACCTCCCCGGACGAGCCCGCTACAGCACGCCCTGCAGCATGCCCGGCTGCGGGTAAGGCGGCCGGTGCTTGCCGTGCCGTGGGCCAATATGTGACCGGAGCCGGGTAACCGCCGCCTTAGAGTCTTGTTTTGGCGTGTTTGCTGGCGGAAAAGCGGTGCCCGCTTCTCCTGGAAACACTCTAGGCCTCAAAAACACGCTCGAATATGTTGTCGATATGCGCCAAGTGAGCCTGGCTGGCGAATATGCCGTCAAGGGTGGTGGTGTCGAGATGTTTTGCCACGTCGTTATCGATGCCAAGCAGGGTGCATAGACTGCCACCCTCTTGCCAGACGCGCATGGCGTTACGCTGCACAGCCTGGTAGGCGTCTTCACGGCTCATGCCGGCCTGGGTGAGTGCCAGCAGGACGCTGCCGGAGTGGATAAGGCCGCCGAGCTGGTCGAGATTGTGCTGCATGCGTTGTGGATAGACGATGAGCTTGTCGACGATGCCGGCGAGGCGGACGAGGGAGAAATCCAGCGCGATGGTGGTATCGGGGGCCAGGATGCGCTCGACACTGGAATGAGAGATGTCGCGCTCGTGCCAGAGGGTGATGTTCTCGAGCGCCGGGATGACGGCGGCGCGGATAAGGCGGGCGAGGCCGGTGAGATTCTCGCTCAATATGGGGTTGCGTTTGTGGGGCATGGCGCTGGAGCCCTTTTGGCCCGGCGAGAAATACTCTTCGACCTCACGCACTTCAGTGCGCTGCAGATGACGGATTTCAGTCGCCAGCCGCTCGACCGCCCCGGCGATGACCGCGAGGGTGGCGAAGAACATGGCGTGCCGGTCGCGGGGGATGATCTGGGTGGAGATAGGCTCGGGCCGGAGGCCGAGTTTGTCGGCGACATGGCGCTCCACCGCCGGGTCGATGCCGGCAAAAGTACCGACAGGACCGGAGATGGCGCAGGTGGCGATTTCGGAGCGGGCATTGACCAGGCGTGCCCGGCAGCGTTTGAATTCGGCGAAATGGCCGGCCAATTTAAGGCCGAAGGTTGTGGCTTCGGCATGAATGGCATGGCTGCGGCCGATACAGGCGGTGAGTTTGTGTTCGCGGGCGCGACGTTCGAGGGCGGAGAGTAGTTCGTCCAGGTCGGCGAGCAGGAGATCGGCGGCGCGGGTGAGCTGAACCGCAAGACAGGTATCGAGGACATCGGAAGACGTCATGCCTTGATGGACAAAACGGGCCTGGGGGCCAACATGCTCGGCCAGGTTGGTAAGAAAGGCGATAACGTCGTGTTTGACCTCGCGCTCGATTTCGTCGATGCGGTCGATCTCCCATTTGCCGTGCCGCCATAGCGCCGCGGCGGCCTCGCGGGGGATGACGCCGAGCTCGGCCTGGGCGTCGCATGCATGGGCCTCGATTTCGAACCAGATGCGAAATCTGCTTTCGGGGGCCCAGATTTCCGCCATCTGCGGCCTGCTGTAGCGGGGAATCATGTTGGTCCTTCCGACTTGCCCCTGTGGTGCGGGCAAACCATAGGGTGCGGACCCTGCCGCAGCAACAATCGGCGCCGGACCGGCCGGTCTTATCGCGGGTCCGGCGGGGCGGGCAATTGGGTTTCGATGCGCTGGCCCGCCGACGGTGCGCAATGGGCGGCAATCACCTCAGAGGCAAGCACCAGCGCGGCGAGGAATGAACTGGTTTGGCCGCAGGTTTCTAAGTTGGATTCTCGGCAGTCCGGATGCATCGTTGCTCCCCCGTTTGACGAGGATCTTGCCTCGTATTCCGTGCGCCGCGGCCCCGATTGGCCGGCGGCGTGAGCAAATATTCAAACACCGTGCCAACTCTGGTGGATGGCATCGAGGTGCCTGTTATTGCTGATATTGTGGGTGAGCAGGCGCGGCGCAAGGCATCACGGCGGGCCTCACTTATTAGTGCTCAAGGTTAACAATTGCGTGTTGGCGCTATGGATTGCCGGGGACCATCCGCGCCTCGGTTATGCGGACGTTGAAGGCGATGGAGATGCGGATACCGTCGCCGTGATAGGGATTGACGTAGTGGTATAACCAAGACGGGAAGAGTAACAGGATTCCCGGGGCAGGCTCGATACGGACTTTGCCGCCGAATGGGTTACCGGGCAGGTCAATCATGTCGACGCCGAAGCGCGGATCAAGGAATTCGATAATGCCGCTTTCGGGACTGCCGCTATCGCTCTCGCCGATGGCAACATAATAGACACCAGACCAGGCGTGGTTGGGGTGGTGGTGGATCTTGTTGTAGGCGCCGCGCCGCGAGACATTGGCCCAGCCGTGCATCTCCAGCTTGCCGGATATTTCGCTCTTGGCGCGACTGGTCATCTGGGTCATTTGTTTGACGGCGGAGGTTATCCAACCGTTCAAGGTCTCGATCTCGCGCGCTTGCCAGAGCAGAAGGTCGGGCAGGGAATGCCAGCCGCCGACGTTGCTGCGATCCTGGCCGGGCTCGGAGGCCTCCTTTTCCAAAATCAGCTTTTGCAGGCCCGGGTTGGCCGTTTCGGCGCCAGGGCAAACAAGCCGCATCAGCGGGGTTGAGAAAAGCGACAGAAATTGCTGGTCGCTCTGAGTTTCCTGGGGCATGATTTTATCCTTCGGCTGGCACGGGTTGGGCGCGGTTCGTGTCTATACAGACAGCGCATTGCCGCGCAAGCCATGCGCCAGATCAATGCGCCCGCCGTTGCCGATGCGCCGGCGCCGCGATCAGATGACGCCAAGCGAGCGCAGGCTGGCGTGGCCGTCGCGGCCAATGACGACATGATCATGGATGGCAATGCCAAGGGGTTTGGCGGCGGCAATGATGTCTCTGGTGACGGCGATGTCGGCCTGGCTGGGGGTCGGATCGCCGCTGGGGTGGTTGTGGACAATAACAATGGCGCTGGCACCCAACTCCAGGGCCCGCTTGACCACCTCGCGGGGATAGACCGGGGCCTGGTCGACAGTGCCGTGGCGATGGATCTCATCAGTAATCAGGGCACTGCGATTGTCGAGGAACAGCAGATGCAAGCGCTCCGTCTTTGCGAATGCGTGGCAGGCGTGGCAGTAGGCCAGAACCTTTTTCCATGAGGTCAATATGGGCCGGTCGAGGATTTCCTGGCGCGCCATGCGCAGAGACAGAGCGCGCGTGACCTTTAAGGCGGCAATGGCGCTTTGACCGACGCCCTTGGTGGCGCTGAGTTCGGCCGGGGTGGCGCTGAGGATAGCGCCAATACTGCCAAATCTTCGCAGCAACGCCTTGGCCGCAGGCTTGGTGTCGCCACGGGGCTGGGCCTGGAACAACGCCAGTTCAAGGAGTTCGTAGTCGGCCATCGTGGCGCCTTCATCCAAAAGAAAGCGTTCGCGCAGGCGAGCGCGGTGGCCTTTGTTATCAGGTGATGCCGACACTAAGAATGGACCGACCGATATATTATTGGGGCTCAGGGC
Source organism: Alphaproteobacteria bacterium (assembly GCA_003230015.1). Classification (GTDB taxonomy): domain Bacteria; phylum Pseudomonadota; class Alphaproteobacteria; order UBA6615; family UBA6615; genus SZUA-147. The sequence continues at coordinate 11,385 of QIGO01000115.1, forward strand.
GACGGCGCGATCCTAACACGGAGCAGGCTAGGATCCTACGTGGCGCGATCGAAGCCGTTTGGGGGCAAGGTGAAGACCTCGTAACCATCGGCGGTGACGCCGAGGGAATGTTCGAATTGGGCGGAGAGAGACCGGTCCTTGGTCACCGCGGTCCAGCCGTCGCTAAGGATTTTGACGTCATAGCGGCCGGTGTTGATCATTGGCTCGATGGTGAAAAACATGCCTTCGCGCAGAGTCGTGCCGGTGCCCGGGGTGCCGTAATGGAGAATGCTGGGGGCATCGTGAAAAATACGGCCGAGACCGTGGCCGCAAAAGTCGCGTACAACGGAGAAACGCTGTGCTTCGGCATGGGTCTGAATGGCATGGCCGATGTCACCCAGGGTGGCGCCAGGCCGCACAACTTTTATGCCTTCCCACATGGCCTCGTAGGTGGTCTCGATTAGCTTGGCCGCGCGCAAGCGGATGTCGCCAACGGGAAATGTACGACTGGTATCGCCATACCAACCATCGAGAATGACAGTGATGTCAATATTGATGATGTCACCATTGACCAGCCGCTTGTCACCGGGAATGCCGTGACAGACGACATGGTTAACCGACGTGCAGATGGATTTGGGGAAGCCGCGATAGTTCAGCGGTGCGGAAAGGGCGCCGTGGTCGATGGTGAAGTCATGGCAAAGGGTATTGAGTTCGTCGGTGGTTGTGCCGGGCACGACATAAGGGGCAATGAAATCCAAGACCTCCGCGGCTAACCGCCCGGCCTTATGCATGGACTTGAAATCCTCGGGGCCATGAATCTTGATCTGTCGCGGCTCTCGGTCCCGCTGGGCGCCCATGGTGTTGTTCATTGCTGTCTCAGTCGTGTGCGAGTGATTGTGCTAGTTTAAGATCGGTAAAGCTGACGCTATTTCAATCCCCTGTAGCGTGATCTTGCAAGCGTAACACAGCATTTCCACGCCTTGATGGCGGGCCTGGGCAAAGGCTTGGGCATAGTCGGGGTCGATATCGCCGGCGAGGCGGAAGCGGTCGCAGTCGCCGCGCTGGACGATGTAGAGCATGACCGCCCGGTTGCCACCGGCAACCATGCCGGCGAGTTCGTGCAGGTGCTTGGTGCCGCGCCTGGTGACTGAATCGGGGAATTCGGCGATGCCGGGGGCGGTTTGGCCGCGCCTGAGGTGGACGTTTTTGACCTCGACATAGGTGTCGGGCCTGCCGGCGCGGCGCAATAAAAGATCGATGCGGCTGTTGGCGCCATAGCGCTGTTCGCGCATGATGCTGTCGAAGCCCGTAAGCTCGGGGATGGCGCCGGCCCGCAGCGCTTCCTCGGCAAGGGCGTTGGGATGCATGGTGTTGATACCGACAAAGCCGCTGTCAAGGCGCAGTAGCTCCCAAGTATAGCGCAGTTTGCGGTCGGGATTGCGCGCCGGCGACACCCAAACCGGCGTGCCGGCGTCGCTCAAGCCCAGCATGGCGCCGGGATTGGGACAATGGGCGATGACAGTGCGACCGTCCGCAAGCTCGATGTCGCTGATGAAACGCTTGTAGCGGCGGCGCAGGGTGCCGGCAATAAGGGGGTCGGGAAAAAGCATGGCTGCGACCCTAACGAGAGCGAGAGAGCGAGGCAATGGTGGCTCGTCACCGCCGCGCTAGGCTGACATAATGCGGGTCAATGCAGCGAGGGGAATAGATCCAAGATGCGATGGTATGGATTAATCGCCGTCGGCTTTACGGGGGCCTGCGCGGCCGCCGGAGGCTGGACAAAAGATGGCGCGACAAATGAGCAGGTCCGGGCAGATCTGATACAGTGCCGAAGTTTCGCTCAAGAGGTGACTGGGCGCGATAGGCGGGTCGATCAGGCCATCGAGGCGACACGCCGGGATAGCCCCGTCATCGTCGCGAGCCGGTTGCGCGACGATGTACGGGATTTCGGCTCGCCGCAGCGGTCGAGTCAGCTCATCGACAGATGTATGCGCAGCAATGGTTATGTCCCAGGCCGGTTGCCGCCAGCGGCGACCTCATAGTTATTGGCGGCTTGCCACGGGTGCAATGAACAACGGCGGCCGGGTATAGAATCGCGTCGAATTCGCGGCGGCTATTCCGCAGGAGAGGCAATCGGCGGCGATGGCTGCGGCTGCTCCGGTTGCCGGTCGTGCGCGGTTTGCGGGGATAGAAGGTGGTCGGCGAGGGCATGGATATACCAGATGATGCCCACCATCTCCGCGGCCTCCTCCAATATTGCCGTGAGGCGGGTGAGGATGCCGGGGCCATAGAGCTCGTAGAACAGCCCGCCGAGCATCTCGAGAAATAGTGCCCCGCCGACATAGATGACCGCCGCGATAACAATATTGCGGGCAAGGCGGCGTGGTATGGTCAGGATGAAGCGGAGATAGATGGCACCGACGATGGTGACGAACAAGATGCCGGGCACGACCCAGGTGAAATAGAGCAAGCCACCGACCTGTAGCAAGTCGCGCAAGGGCCCCATGCTTTGTTCATGGATCGCTAGCGCCTCGTCCATGGAAAGAATGATGAAGATGCCGGCGAGCGCATACCAATGCCTGACGAATGGCGCTGCGTCGAAATGTTTAGTTACGGCCACGGCCGCCGTGGCGAAGGCGGCCAGCGCCAATAACACAGTGCTGTACCATGCCGGGACCGTCTGTTCGCCATTCAAGTCAAAAAATCGTAAGAAGGCACCAACGCCGGTGGTGTCGTTGTTGCCGGCAAACAGGACGACCCCTAAGGCTAGGTTCAGCGCAACAAAAATCGGCACAGGCAAGGCTAGTACCAAGGTGATCGACCAAGGTGACAACCGCCCAACTGTGAGATGCGCCATGAACTGGGTATTCTCAGGTGATTTGCAGGCTGAGATCTCTGCTGTGCTAGTTTCTCCTTAACCAATTAAGAAAACGTGCCTTTTTGAACCGGGCGCGTTGTTATCATATGCCGTGCCCGGGGTGTTGCCCGGCAGCCCACGGGTGTTTCGAGGCGGGCGAACCGTGATTTCCTGCAGAATACGCATCGCTTACACTCAGTGTTTGGCGGACGATAGATTGTGAAAGACACAAAAACGGCTATGGCGTCGACGCGCGGCGAAGGGCCCAGCTTGCGTGGGCTGACGTGAGTATCGGCGCGGCAGGGCCGGGCGAAACGCTGGCGGGGAGCGCTCGGGGGTTAGACCGGCTGATGGGTGCCGGGTTGGCCGCGGCGCTGGGGCTGCTGGGTCTGGGGCTCACGGTGCCGATGATCTCGGTTAATAAGCTGTTTCTGTTCGAAGAGAAAATGTCGGTTATGCGGGGGCTGGAGATACTGATAGGCGAGGGCGAATGGCCCTTGTTCGCAATCGTGGTGGTGTTCTCGCTATTGTTTCCTATCGCTAAGATCGGCCTGGCCGCCCAGATTTGGTACGGTGACCATGGCGACCCGGACCGCCTGGCAAAGCGGTTGGGACTGCTGGACTTAGCGGGCAAATGGTCCATGCTTGACGTATTCGTGGCGGCGATCGTTGTCAGTGCTGTAAAGCTCAGCGTGGTGTCGGCGGTGGCGATCCATCCCGGCCTCTATCTGTTCGGCGGCGCCGTGCTGCTGTCGATGGTGCTGAGCCAGCGAATTGCAGCCGGCGCGCGCGCAGGCATGAAAAGGCAGGCTGAATGAGCGACCGGGTTACCGCGGCATTGATCGTGATCGGTAACGAGATCCTGTCCGGCCGGACCAAGGATGCCAATCTGTCTTTCCTGGCCGGAGGGCTGAACGAGATCGGCGTGGTACTGGCCGAGGCGCGGGTGATACCCGATATCGAGGCAAAGATCATCGAGGCGGTGAACGCCCTGCGGGCCGAACATGACTATGTCTTCACGACCGGCGGTATCGGGCCGACCCATGACGACATCACCGCGGCCTCGGTGGCGGCGGCGTTTGGGCGCCGGGTGGTGCGCCATCCCGAAGCCGAAGCGGCGCTGCGGGGATTCTGGGAAGATCGGGACATAGAGGTGACGCCGGCGCGCCTGCGGATGGCCGAGGTGCCGGAAGGTGCTGCACTGGTAAAAAATTCGCTCAGCATTGCGCCGGGCTTTTGGATCGAGAATGTGATCGTCATGGCGGGTATCCCATCGGTCATGCAAGTCATGTTCGAGGCGGTCAAGGGCGAGCTCAAGCGCGGCGCGAAAATACTCTCCCGCGCGGTCAGCTGTCAGGTGCCAGAGGGCACCATCGCCGCTGGGTTGGCCGGCGTACAGGCGGACTACCCAGCATTGGATATCGGTAGCTATCCCTATTTCAACGAGGGCGCGCCGGGTACGACCCTGGTGCTGCGGGGCACCGACGAAGCGCTGCTTGACGAGGCCCTGGCCAAGGTCGAGGCCTTGGTCGTTGAATGCGGCGGCACGCCACTGGCGGCGCGGTCGGGCTAGGGACTAAGCGAGGACGAACGCGACGAGCGCCACGACAGCGGCGATCGCCACCCAGATGGCGAGGTGGCGCACGGACCGGCGGCGGTTGCGCAGCATGAATATCAGTGCCGGTGCCAGTAGGATCAGCACGGCGAACAAGCGCAGGAAAGAAGCAAGATCGTATTGGGTCACGACGCCTCGTGAGTGGGTCGGGTGCGATGATATGCCAATCCGCCCGTCCTCAGGGGTTGCCGTCGCGGGCCGATTGAGGAATGTTGCAAACCGCCGGGCCGCCGCCTTGGGAGGTCCGGTTCCGACCGGTGCGCGGGCGTGGCGAAATTGGTATACGCACGAGACTTAAAATCTCGGGTCCCTAGGGACGTGCGGGTTCGAGTCCCGCCGCCCGCACCATTTCTTGTATCTCGCGGCAATTCGCTGCGCTCATGCCTCCGATGGGGCGGCCTGACCGGCCGGCGCCCAGTTGGGCGCTGGT
>QIGO01000039.1 GCA_003230015.1 Alphaproteobacteria bacterium
AATATCGGGAATATTCGATCAAATGTACGACGCAGTGATGCGGGAATTGGATCATTTTGAGCCCGTCACGACTTTTTCAGCAGCCTGCTAGCGCAACACCTGGCGGCCATGGTAACGGGCGGCCTCGCCGAGTTCCTCCTCGATGCGCATCAACTGGTTATATTTCGCCAGCCGGTCCGAGCGGCTCAGCGAGCCGGTCTTGATCTGCCCGCAATTGGTGGCCACGGCGAGGTCGGCGATGGTGGCATCCTCGGTTTCCCCCGAACGATGGGACATAACGGCCGTATAGCCTGCTTTATGGGCCGTCTCCACCGCCTCCAGGGTCTCCGATAGCGTGCCGATCTGGTTGACTTTCACCAGGATGGAATTCGCCACTCCCCGGGAAATACCGTCGCGCAGCCGCACCGGGTTGGTTACGAACAGATCGTCGCCAACCAGCTGCACCCGCCCGCCCAATGCTTGCGTCAGGGCTTGCCAGCCCTCCCAATCGTCTTCGTCCAGGCCATCCTCGACCGAAATGATCGGGTAGCGGTCGCACAGATCCTCATAATAGCGCACCAGCGCCTCGGCACTCAGGCTCAGCCCTTCGCCCTTCAGTTCATACTTGCCGTCCTCGAAGAACTCGCTCGCCGCCGAATCCAGCGCCAGATAGATGTCCTTGCCGGGTTCATAACCGGCGGCCTCGATCGCTTTCATGATGAACCCCAGCGCCTCGTCAGCACTGGCCAGGTTGGGCGCGAAGCCGCCCTCATCGCCCACATTGGTGCTATGCCCGGCGTCCCGAAGCTGCTTCTTGAGGCTGTGAAAGACTTCCGAGCCCATCCGCACGGCCGCGCCGAAACTCGCCGCCGCCACCGGCATGATCATGAATTCCTGGATATCGATGGGGTTATCCGCATGTTCGCCGCCATTGACGATATTCATCTGCGGCACCGGCAACGTGCGGGCAAAGGTCCCGCCCACATAGCGGAACAGCGGCAGCTCGGCCTCGCTCGCCGCGGCTTTGGCCACCGCCAGCGACACCCCCAGGATAGCATTGGCCCCCAGCCGGGCCTTGTTGGGTGTCCCGTCCAGCGCGATCATGGTCTGATCGATCAAGATCTGTTCCTCGGCCGGCAAACCCGACAAGGCGTCATAGATCTCGCCATTCACCGCCCCGACCGCCTTCTCCACCCCCTTGCCGCCATAGCGGTCCGGGTCCCCGTCACGCAGCTCGACGGCCTCATGCGCCCCGGTCGAGGCGCCGGACGGCACCGCCGCCCGCCCGCTGGCACCGGTCTCCAGCATCACATCCACTTCGACTGTCGGATTGCCACGGCTATCGAGGATTTCACGCCCACGAATATCGACTATCGCGCTCACCACCCACTCCCACTGTCTATCGGTTAGGCCGGCGCCACCGGCCATGATTTTGCCACTTGGTCGAACGCTTGCAACACTTCCAGCAATGTTTCCATCTCCCCCAGCCGCACCATGTTCGGCCCGTCGCTAGGCGCCTTGTCGGGATCCTGATGGGTCTCCATGAACACCGCCGCCACCCCCACGGCCACCGCCGCGCGGGCCAATACCGGCACGAACTCCCGCTGGCCGCCGGTGGTCTCCCCCTGCCCGCCCGGCTGTTGCACCGAGTGGGTGGCATCGAACACCACCGGGCACCCTGTCTGTTGCGCCAGCACCGGCAAGGCCCGCATATCCGAAACCAGGGTGTTGTAGCCGAAGCTCACCCCGCGCTCGCAAACCATCACCTGGTCATTGCCCGCGTCCAAAACCTTCTTGGCAACGTTTTTCATATCCCAAGGCGCCAAAAACTGCCCTTTCTTGATATTCAGCGCCTTGCCCGTTGCCGCCGCCGCCAGCAGCAAATCCGTCTGCCGGCATAGAAACGCCGGGATCTGCAAGACATCCACGACCTCGCCGACGACGCCACATTGCTCGGCCGTATGCACATCGGTGAGGACTGGAATGTCAAATGTCTCACGGATTTCCGCCAGCACGGCCAGCCCGGCGTCGATGCCGACACCGCGCCCGCTGCCCGCCGACGTCCGGTTCGCCTTGTCGAAACTGCTTTTGTAGACAAAGCCCATGCCCCGGCGCCCGCAGATCTCCTTCAGCGCCTGCGCCATCTCCAGCCCATGCTGCCGCGATTCTATGGCGCACGGCCCGGCGATCAGCGTCAGCGGCAAATCATTGCCGATCTCTAACGCCCCAACCCGCACCCGTCGCCCGTTCTGCCTACCCATCACCGCCTAAACCAACCGGGACTGATCGATAGCAGCCGCAATGAATGACGTAAACAGGGGATGCGGCTCGAAGGGCCGCGACTTCAACTCCGGATGGAATTGCACCCCGACAAACCAGGGATGCCCGTCCAGTTCGACCGTTTCCGGCAAGGTTCCGTCCGGCGACAAACCGGAAAACCGTAATCCGGCCGCCTCAAGCGGCTCGCGATAATGAATGTTGACTTCATAGCGATGACGGTGCCGCTCGCTAATCTCCTCGCGCCGATAGATCTCCGCCAGCCGCGAATTCTTCTCCAGCTTGGCCGGATAGGCGCCGAGCCGCATCGTGCCGCCGAGATTTCCCCCGACCCGGCGGCGCTGCGTCATCTCACCCTGCTGCCACTCGGTCAGCAGCCCGACCACCGGATCGTCGCAGGGTCCGAATTCCGTGCTCCCCGCGCCCCTGATCTCGGCCAAATTCTGCGCCGCCTCGATCACCGCCATTTGCATGCCGAAGCATATCCCGAAAAAGGGCACTTTATGCTCGCGGGCGAAGCGCGCGGCGCGGATCTTGCCTCGCGAACCCCGTTCGCCAAAGCCGCCCGGCACCAGGATCGCGTCCACCCCCTCCAGCGAGCCGACCGCCACATCCCCCTCGAATATCTCCGACTCGAGCCAATTCAGCTTAACCCGCGAATTATTCGCGATGCCACCGTGAACAAGCGCCTCCGCCAGGGACTTATAGGCGTCCTTTAGACCAACATATTTGCCCACGATAGCGACATTGACTTCGCCCTCCGGCGCCCGGATGCGCTTGACGATATCCGTCCAGCGGCTCAGGTCCGGCGTTTTGCTGGTATCCAGTCCAAAATGGCGCAGCACTTGGTTATCCAGGCCCTGCTCGTGATATTCCACCGGCACCTGATAGATTGTGTCCACATCGATCCCCTGCACCACCGCGGCGGACTCGATATTGCAGAACAGCGCGATCTTCTTGCGTTGCTCGGCCGGGATCGGACGCTCACAGCGGCACACCACCATGTCCGGCTGAATACCCACCCGCTGTAATTCCTTCACCGAATGCTGTGTCGGCTTGGTTTTAAGCTCTCCCGCCGCCGCCAGATAAGGCACCAGCGTGAGGTGAACGAACATCGACCGTTGCGGGCCCAGTTGGTTGCCGAGCTGCCGGATAGCCTCCAGGAAAGGCAGGCTCTCGATATCGCCCACCGTGCCGCCGATTTCACACAGGACAAAATCTTCATCCTGTAGATCAGCAATGGCAAAATTCTTAATCGCGTCAGTGACATGCGGGATGACTTGCACCGTCCCGCCGAGGAAATCGCCACGCCGTTCCTTGGCCAAGACTTCCGAATAGATCCGGCCCGTCGTGACATTGTCCGAGCGCCGCGCCGAGACGCCCGTGAAACGCTCATAATGACCCAGATCCAGGTCGGTTTCCGCCCCATCGTCGGTGACGAAAACCTCGCCATGCTCGAACGGGCTCATGGTCCCGGGATCGACATTCAAATAGGGATCGAGCTTGCGCACCCGCACCTTGTATCCCCGCGCCTGCAGCAGCGCCCCCAGCGCCGCCGCCGACAGCCCTTTGCCCAGCGAGGAAACCACCCCTCCCGTAAAGAAGACGAACTTCGTCATCGCCCCGCAACCACCTGATCTGCTCCGCCCTAACGAGGACCCAGCCCAACATGCGAGAGGCGGCACCGGTGCCGCCTCTGTCTCCTCAACTGCCTAAATTTTCTAACATGACCATCAATTGGTTGGCACCGTCGGCTGTCCCGGCGCGCCGGTAAGCGGCGCATCCTCCACGCCGCCTTGGGCTGGTGCGACAGGACCTTGAACGGGGCCCCCGCCATCGACGATCAGCGACCTGTTCCCGACGCCGGGCCCGCCGGCCAAGATCGCCAGCCCGATACTGGTAACAAAGAACATACCGGCCAGCACGGCCGTCGCGCGGGTCAGAAAATTCGCCGTCGAGCGTGTATTCATGAGGCCGCCACCGCCGCCGCTGGGTCCGCCGATACCCAGCCCGCCCCCTTCGGAGCGCTGCAAGAGCACCGTACCCACGAGGCCGAGCGCCAACATTAGATGAACGACTAGGACGATCTGTTGCATAAGGATTCCCTGCCTCGCTCGCCCACAGGAAAGGAGGTATGCCGGGTATTTAGTCCCACCAGGGTCCTAATACCAGCCCAAATATTCGCTCTCGGCCGCCCCGCGCTTAAACTGCCGCGTCATAAATCGCACAAAACCCATCTGCTTTTAGGCTGGCACCGCCCACCAGCGCCCCGTCCACATCTTCCAGGGCCAGGATTTCGGCCGCGTTTTCCGGTTTGACCGAGCCGCCATAGAGCAGTCTGACCGCCCCGGCCACGTCACCCACCAGACCGGTCAATTCGCCGCGAATGTGGCTATGGGCCTCGAGAATCTGCTCCCGACTCGGCGTCCGGCCGGTTCCGATCGCCCACACCGGCTCGTAGGCCACCACCAGGCTATCCCCCGACAGCCCATCCTCCCCCACGGGCACCGAACCGCTTAATTGCCGGCTTAACACCGCCAATGTTCGCCCGCTATCGCGTTCGGCCTCCGTCTCGCCGATGCACACGATGGCCTTCAGCCCGGCGCCAAGGGCCGCCACCGCCTTTGCCCGCACCAGACCATCGCTTTCGCCATGATCTTGCCGGCGCTCCGAATGCCCCAGGATAACCCAATCCGCCCCGCAATCGGCCAACATCGCCGCACTGATATCGCCCGTATGCGCCCCTTGCGCCGCCGCATGGCAATCCTGCCCGCCGATACTCACCTGGCAGCCTTCCAGAACGCGCCCGACGGCCCCTAGCAACGTCGCTGGCGGGCAAACCAGCATCTCGGCACCCCAGGCCTGCCGCCCCTTCGCCCAGGCCGCCAGGGCCTCTGCCAGGGCCAACCCGTCTGCGCGCAGGCCATTCATCTTCCAATTTCCGGCAATCAGCGGCCGGCGCTGGCCATTTTGCCCGCCCACACCCATCTCCCTCGAAGGCCTTCAACGATCCGGGCCATGTACCACAAAGCCTGGAAACCCGCCAACGCTGACCTCACATATTCTTTAGCCGGTCTCGCCAGCCTTGCCGCTGACCTTGACGCAGCCGTATCATGCGGCCGAATTCGCGGATCGCGGGCGGTCCAACGGACACACAAAGAAAGCGACTTGCCATGTTGAGAGCAATGCGAAGGGCCACCAAAAGCTGGGTGATGAAGGCGATCCTAGGTTTATTGGCCCTGACCTTCGTCGCCTTTTTTGGCGGTGCCGGCGGCTTAGGCGGCTTTACCGGCGGCGGCGGCGGCGTTGGCGGTGTCGGCAATCTGAACAGCTTGGTTCAGGTCGGCGGCATCGATATCGACGCCCGCACGGTAACCGACGCCTATAATCAGCAACTGCGCGCTTTCTCGCAATTGCTGGGCAGCCAGATAGGCCCTGACCAGGCGCGCCAACTGGGACTTCTCGACCAAACGATCCAGCAGCTCGTATCCCAAGCCTTGTTTGACCAGACTGCTGCTGAACTGGGTGTTAGTATTTCCGACCAAACTGTCGCCCAGGCGGTTCGAGCCCTGCCGCAATTTCAAGGGGCCAATGGCGGTTTCGATCCGAATTTGTATCAAGCCACATTGAGCCAGGCCGGCATTGGCGAGGCCGAATTCGTCAACAGCGTCCGTGGCAATCTCGCCCGCGGCCAGGTCCTCGGCACTGTCCAGGACGCGGCCACCGCGCCCTTTACCATGGTCGACGCGATCTACAACTACCGCCAGGAGCGGCGCATAGTTGAAACTGTCCGCATCGGCGCCATCGACCTTCCAAACCTCTCCGAACCAACCGACGCCGGGATCTCGGCCTTTTACGAAGGCGCGAAGGACCAATTCCTGGCCCCCGAATATCGCCAATTTTCCGTTGCCTCTCTGTCCCTTGAACAACTCGCCGAACAACTCGACGTCGACGAAGGGGAATTGCGCATCGACTATGAAATTCGCGAAAATGAGTTCCGCACGCCTGAGCTTCGCGAGATTACACAAGCCATCTTCACCGACCAGGAAGCCGCCCTGCGCGCCAAGGACATGGTCACCAACGGCCAGGATTTCGCCGCCGCCGTTGAGCAGGTAACAGGCAGTCCCCCGCTTGATCTCGGCCAGCTTACCCGCGTCGAAATCCTACCCGAATTGGCTGCGGCGGCATTCACGCTCGACAGCAAAGCCGTCGGCGACCCGATCGAAACCCCGTTTGGCTGGCACCTGCTGCAGATTAGTCGAATTATTCCCGAAAACCTGCCGACATTTGAACAGGTCCGCGATCGGCTGGCCGAGGATCGGGCCCTCATCATGGCGCGTGACCGCATATTTGAGGTCATGGACGCGGTAACCGATACCTATGCCGGCGGCGCCGGCCTCGACGAGGCCGTCCAGGAGAACGGCCTGCGGCTACGAACCATCGCCGCCGTTGCCGCCGACGGGTCCGACCCTCGGGGCGAGCCGGTCACCGGTCTCGACCCGGAAGGCCTCATGCTGCGCGCCGCTTTTTCAACCCCCGTCGCCAGCGACAGCGATGTCGTGGAGACGCCCGACGGCGGCTTTTTTGTCCTCCGTGTGACTGCCATCACCCCACCCGCCCCGCGTCCCCTGGCCGACGTGCGCGAACAGGTCGTGGCGGCATGGCGAACCCAAAAGATAAGCGAGGGTGCTCAAGCATTGGCTAGTCGGCTCGTCGACAATGCTGCTGGCGGCCAAAGCCTGGCCGACGCGGCGGCCGCGCTGGATTTGGTTGTCGAGCTGTCCGAGCCCGTTCTCCGCACTGGTGAAGGCGCGCAGCTGCCGCCTGCCCTGATCGGCATAGTCTTCGAAAGCCAGGTCGCCGACACCTCGATCAGCCCCGATGGCGAAGGCGTTATTGTCGGACGCTTGGCCGAAATAGTGCCGGCTGCCGGCGCCACGGCACTTGTCAGCCTGCGCAACGACCTCACCCGTGATGTTGGATTGGATATTCAGGCCCAGCTTGCGGCGGCATTGCAGGAGCGTTACGAAGTCGACATCAACCGCGCCGCGCTGGATGGCCTGTTCTAGAAGTGCTGCGTCGCCCTAACCGGCACCGCCGCCGATTTCTGCCGCGACCAAGGTACTAATCGGCACGAACACGAAACCGCGCTCAATTGCCGACGGGATCCACTCCTTGAGGACTTCTATGGTGGCGTCCCTCGGATGCCCAATGGCAACGGCATAACCTTTCCGCCGCGCCACTTCCTCCACTTCGGCAAGTGATGCCCTTACCGCCTCGAGTGTCGGAACATGATCGAGAAAGACGTCCCGCGACACCGACGGCACACCGAAATCCTTCGCCACCCCGAGGCCCACCGATTTGGCTGTGGTACGGCTGTCGAGGAAAAGCAGCTCTCGCGACCGCACGATCTCCATGACCGTTTTCATGCCGGCCTCATTCTCGGTAAATCGGCTGCCCATATGGTTGTTAATGCCGACATAGCCGGGGAACCGGCTTAGCACTGTCTCCAAACGCTTTTGCACTTCGGTCTCGCCCAGCGCCAGCAACAGCGCGCCGGGGCCCGGATCCGCGTCCGGGTTATAGGGTCCCATGGCGACATGCACCATCAATTCATGCCCGGCGGCACGGCCCGCCGCCGCCTGTGCCTCAAGATCCCTGGCATAGGTCAGAAAACTCAAGGTCAGCGGCGCCGGCAGATCGATCACCTGGCGCGAACGCCGGACGTCCACGCCAACATCGTCGATAACCAGAGCGATCATCGGCCGCCCCAGGGACTCCGGCGCCGCGAGTGCGAACTGACGCCATGTCGGCAGGGTGTCGTCGCCTCCTGGCGCGGCTTCGGTCAAGACCTCTTCCACCGGTGCCGTTTCCACGGCCATTGGCGCCGCCGCTGGCTCGACATCGAGCGCGGCGATCTCCGTTTCCGGCTCGCCGGCCTCCACGCCCACGGCATCCGCCACCCGTTCCTCTGACTGGTCCTGCGGCGCCAGAATCACCAGGCTACCGGTCAGAACACCCACCAGCAGTGCCCCGCCAAGCAGCAGCGGGCGGCCTCCAAGGCGCAAGCGGCTATACCAGGGTCGCTGCCCGAATCCACCTGTCCTGCGCTTCAAACTACACGCTCCAATGTCGCTTTGTCGGGCCTGCGCGGCACTTGCCCATGTCGCCCGATGCCTGGAGAAACTGGCTTGCCAAAGCTGCCGCACAGCAGCTAAAGCAACAATTTGAACTGGCACAAGACAATATTCTTTGCGCTAATGTTGATAAATACAGCGGCCGCCATCGATTTGTCGATAACTAGTCGGCCCAAAGGTACCCCTATCGGGAAATGCGCGGAAGCTAGGTTGCAGCAATGAGGTTAACCAACCGATGACTGGCGACATGCCCGACTTCAAGGCCATGCTGGCCCAGATCGCTTCCGGCGAGTCCTTGACCCGTGCCCAGGCGGAACGTGCTTTTGACATCATGATGTCCGGCGACGCCACCCCGGCGCAGATGGGTGGCCTGTTGATGGCCATGCGCGTCCGTGGCGAGACGGTCGAAGAGATCACCGGCGCCGCCAGCATCATGCGGTCCAAGGCCCTGACCATTGAGGCCCCGGAAGGCGCCATTGATACCTGCGGTACCGGCGGCGACGCCAAGGGCACCCTGAACATCTCCAGCGGCGCCAGCTTCGTCCTCGCCGCCTGCGGAGTGCCGGTCGCCAAACACGGCAACCGCGCCCTCAGTTCCAAGACCGGCGCCGCCGACGTGCTCAGCGAACTCGGCGTCAACATCGATGCCGATCTCAGCCTTATCCGCGAATCCCTGTGGACTAACAACATCGGTTTCCTGATGGCGCCGCGCCACCATTCCGCCATGCGCAACGTCGCCGGCGTGCGTGTCGAATTGGCGACCCGCACCTTGTTCAACCTGATCGGTCCTCTGTCTAATCCCGCTTTGGTCAAGCGCCAGATCGTCGGCGTCTTTTCGCGAGATTGGATCGAACCCCTGGCCCATGTTCTCGGCAATCTCGGGATTGAGCGCGCCTGGGTCGTCCATGGCGCCGATGGCCTCGACGAGATGACGACTACGGGAACCACCTACGTGGCGCAATTGGACCGCGGCGACGTGACACTGACCGAAATCACTCCGGAAGATGCCGGCTTGCCCCGGGCCACTCTCGCCGATCTCAAGGGCGGCGCACCGCAGCAGAATGCCGCCGCCATGCGCGCCATGCTGGCCGGCGAACCGGGCGCCTTCCGCGATATCGTCCTCTTTACCACGGCAGGCGCCCTCATTATCGCCGGCAAGACCAGCGACCTGCGCGCCGGCGTAGCCCTCGCCGCCGAAGCCATCGACAGTGGC
>QIGO01000005.1 GCA_003230015.1 Alphaproteobacteria bacterium
TCCCAGATGCGCGACCGCTGTTTACCGCCGGCCTCGACGATTTCCGCCACTTTGGCGGCCACGTCGCCGGCGGTAATGGCCAGGTGAAAAAATCCGTTTTTCCAATATTCCATGGTGTCTTCGCGCCGCTCCGGCGCCGGCTCAAGGAACTCGAACAACTCGAAGCCGACCCCGTCGCCGCTCACCATATGGGCGATTTTCATGCCCCCGAAACGCGCGCCGCAAATGTCGGCGGCCAATTCGCCAAAATGCGACCCGTCCTTTTGTACCTCGACAGGCTCGGCAATGACGCTAAAGCCGAAGATGCGGCGGTACCATTCCAGGGCCGCCTCGATGTCCGGCACCGAGACCCCCACATGGTTCATGCAATGGGCCATGGTCATGCTGCGGCCTCCTTGATGAGCTTCTAGAGTTGCACGACTTCGCCCGTGCGCGCCGACTCCTCCGCCGCCAATGCTGCCTCCACAGCCGCCATGGATTCCGCCGGCGTGATGATCGACGGCGTCTCGCCGCTGAGGCAGCAATTGGCAAAATAGCTAAGCTCGTCGCGCAGGGCGCCGGCGGTCATGCCATGCAACTGCGGCCAATAGGTGGTGTCCGGGCTGCGAAAGCCGTCCTTTGTGCAGAGGCCCAAATTTGGAAAACTGTCTTGAATCTGCACAAAGCCTTCCGCGCCGACGATATTCATCCGCTCGTCGATATCGTAGGGCGTTTTCTCCGGCATGCACCAGACTGTTTCCAGGGTTGCCGTGGCACCGTTGTCGAAACGATACATGGTCTGCCCGATATCGGGATATTTCAGCCCCCGCAGATCGACGGTCTGGGCATAGGCACTCACCACCCGTGCGCCGGTGAACCACAGCATAAGATCGGTATCGTGAATGGCGTCACCCATGATCGGACCGATCTTGTTGAGGATCTCCGGCGTCCAGGCCGCCGGAATATTGCGCCGCGAACTCAGACTTAGGATGCGCCCGATCCCGCCATCGGCGATATGTTGTTTGGCGGCGGCGTAACGCGGGTTGAAGCGGCAGATATGGCCCACCATCAGATGGCCCTTGGCCTTGGCGGCGGCCGCGCAGATCTGCGCGCAGTCGGCCACCGTATGGGCCATGGGTTTTTCCAGGAAGACATGTTTGCCGGCTTCCAGCGCCGCTACGGCGGGTGCTGTATGCTGGTCCCACATGGTCACGATGCTGACCGCGTCGATCTTCGGATCGGCCAGCATCTCGTTATAGTCAGTGTATGTTTTGGCCACGCCGTATTTGCCCGCCAATTCTTCCAGGCGAGACTCCGTACGCGTACACAAGCCCGCCAGCTCCAGCGACGGGATGGCGGTGATCGCATCGCAATGGATCTCCCCGAACCAGCCGAGCCCGATGACACCGATCCGTAACCTTTCCATCTCGCCTCTCACCCTCATCGCGGCGGCCCTAGTCACCCAGGGGTTCCAGGATGTCGCCGTCACGGAAATTCAGCAGGTTGTATTTGATCCGTCGCAGGGTCTCCTGGGCGTCTCGGCCCAGGCGATAGCCAACCCCGGTCGCCAGCAGATCGATGACCACCAGATGGGCGAAGCGCGACGCCGTCGGTTTCAGCACGTCGGATATCTCGGCGATATCGAGCCCCAGCACGATGTTGGCGATTGCCGCCAAGTCCGAACTCGGATTGGTCAGCGCGATAACCCGGGCATGGTATTGGCGCGCCACGGCGACCGACTCCAACATTTCCGGCGAGCGTCCGGTTGCCGAGATGGCGATCACCACATCGTCGGCGCCCAGGGTGGCGGAGACCATGCGCATCAAATGCGCGTCGTGATAGGCGGTGACCGCGATGCCATAGCGGAACAGCCGGTATTGGGTATCTTGGGCGATGGCCGTCGAGCCGCCGCCGACGCCGAACACGAAGACCCGCCGTGCCGTCGCCAGCATTTCCACCGCCGCGCGGATTTGCTGCGGGTCGATCTGGCGTTCGGCCTGGTTGATGGCCTCGCGCACATGATCGAAGACGCTCGACCAATAGGGCAGCAAGGCGCCGCTGTCGGGCATCCGCGGCGGCTGTTTGAAATACATATTGCCCACCACCAGGCTTTGCGCCAGGCGCAGCTTGAAGTCGCGCACCCCGTCGCAGCCGATGGTGCGGCAGAAGCGGGTCACCGTCGGTTCGCTGACATTGGCGCGCTGGGCCAGTTCGGCATTGCTCGCATGCACGGCATAATCGACGTCGCTGAGCACCGCATCGGCGACCCGCTGCTCGGCCGGACGCAACCCGGCGCGCGCTTCTTTCAGGCGCGAGATAATATCGTCCACCGGCCGCACCTTTGGCGTACCTTTGTCACCGCTCCCGCCCGCTTCGGTTTCCCCATCCCACACGGCGGCTGATATGTTTTTCGTATCGACCACTCAAGGCTTCCTGTTGCGGTACGGCGCCCGCCTGTGGATGTTCAAAATGGCTCCAGGGTCAGTTCCCGCGTCATCACGATATTGCCGGCACTCAACCCGCAATCCACCGGCAGCACCACACCGGAAATCGCCGCGGCATCGTCCGAAGCGAGAAAAGCCGCTGCTTTGGCGACATCCACCGGGTCGGCCACGCGTTGCAGCGGATACCATTTCAACAGGGTCTCGAAGATAGCCGGTTCGCGGGCGACACGGCCCTCCCAAACCGGCGTGCGCACGGTGCCGGGGCAGACAATGTTGGCGCGGATGCCGAAGCGGCCATATTCCATGGCCAACGCCCGCGTATAGCTGATCAGCCCCGCCTTGGCAGCACTATAGGCCGGATCGCCATACGTCGACAGGCCGTTGACCGACCCGATATTGACGATGGCCCCACGGCCATGGGCTTTCAGATCGGGCAGCACGAAATGAGTACAGTTTTGCGCGCCGTTCAAATTGGTGTTGATGTCTTCGCGCCAGGTATCGGGTGTCGTTTTTTCCAGGCTGCGGTGCTCGGAGGCGCCGGCATTGTTGATCAGTATATCGATGGGTCCGAGTGCGGCCCGAAGTTGGTTTATCGCGGCCTCCACTTGGCCCGCATCGCCAATATCGGCCACCGCCGCCGCCGCCTTAATGTCGCTGCCCAGGTCGTCGGGCAAGGCCGTCACAGCGTCGCTGCGGTCCAATGCCGCGATGGCCGCCCCGCGGCCACCGAAAACGCGACACAAGACTTGTCCGATGCCCCCCGCCGCCCCAGTGATCAGCACGGTTCTGTTGCCAAAGTCGCTCATCCCGCCCGGTCCAATTGCTCTAGGGCCGCCGCCATCCATTGCAAATTGGCGCGGCGCAAATGGCCATAATTGTAAAAGGCGATATCCTCGATCCCCGCTGCGGCCAGGGCGGCGACCCCCTCGGCGACTTGGCGCGGCCCCTCCAGGTCGGGATAACCCGGCCGCAGAACGCCGCGCAGTCGGGTATTCGCGCCGACACGCCGCTGCACATCCCGGATATCGGCGCCGATGCGCCCGGGACTTGGTTCGTAGAAACAAACCTCCAACAGGCCCGCTGCCCGGCCGAGGGCGGCAAGGTCGCTGCCTTCATACCAGGCCCCACTGCTTGGCCGCGCCACCGACGGTATCACCGCCACCGTCGCATCGGCGCGCACCGCCCCCCGGATTTCCTCGATCAGACTGGTGACAATCGTGCAGCGCCAACGCAGGAAAGCCGCAAGATCCGGGTCGAGAACAAGATCCGCTTGCCAGAACGCCGCCGCCATATCCTCGGCGAAATCGCAACTGCCGGCGAAATAGCCTTCAACCCAATCGCGCACTCGGTTTTGCAGGCCGGCCACATCGATCCCCGCGCCTTCGGCGCCCGCCCGGCAATGCTGGCAGAAACACAGGCCCAACAGATTATTCAGCCAGGAATTCTGCCGCATCAGCGCGAATTCATGGTGATAACCATGGACATAGGGCAAGTAGCCCGGGCTCTCCAGGGAGATGCCGCTCACCGGATAGTTTTCCGTGATATCGCAGCATAGCGCCCGCGCATAGTCGCGCGTTTCGCTGCCTGCCGGACACAGGCTGTAGACATAGCGGTCGCCAAAGGCGTTTTGCACCGTCGCTTCCGGATGGCGCTCACCCAGGCGCGAGTTATGCATCAGCACCAGCCAGGCATTGACGTCTAGCTCACCGCCCTCGCACAGCGCTCCGAACATGTCATGCTCGGCCAGCAAACTATTGGCTTGTGGTTTCAGCGCCCCGTATCGTCTTTCGTCGGTGCGGAATGTGACTGTGCCGTCTTCGGGAAAATAGACTTTGCCTGTCGCCCCGTGCGGGCGCAGGAACTTGCCCGCATGATAGCTGCCGGCCAGAGTGATGGTATTGAGGCCCAGCCCGGTAAATTCCGCGGCGGCCGCGCCCGCGCCTTGTTCGGCGATATCCCAGGCGTAAGCGAAGAGCGCGCGGTAGACCACGAAACGAAACCTTTCAGCGCCGGTCAAATCACCAAGTAAAATCAACGTGTAGGAAAGTTATACACATTGATCCAAACTGACAACTCCAAACGCAGCTATAGTACGGCCAAAGTAAATTCTGTTTGCCGATTATGTATTGATGTAGCATACTTACGAACAAAGCGGCGGCGCGGCGGATGCGGGGGTGGAATGAACAAAACGAGCGGCGGCCAGGCCAAACTCGTTGTCCAAAGCGCGAGCAAGTTCTATGACACCAGATCCGGCCCGTTGCATGCCTTGGACAATTACTCCATGTCCGTCAACGACGGCGAATTCGTCAGCGTCGTCGGCCCGTCGGGCTGCGGCAAGACCACATTGCTCTGGTCCATGGCTGGCCTGCATTCCCTCAGCGGCGGCGCTGTCTATCTTGATGGCGAGGCGGTGACCGGCCCCCATCCTCAGATCGGCATGGTTTTCCAGGATGCTAATTTGCTGCCCTGGCGCAACCTCACCAAGAACATCCAGTTCCCGTTTGAGATCAAGCGCATCCAACCCGATCTGGCCCGTATCGAGCATCTGCTCGAGCGCGTCGGTCTCCAGGGCTTTGGCAATAAATTTCCGCGCGAACTATCCGGCGGCATGCAACAGCGGGCCTCGATTGTGCGCGCCCTGTCGTTCAACCCTTCGGTGTTGATGATGGACGAGCCCTTTGGCGCCCTCGACGCTTTTACCCGTGAGGAGATGAATCTGCTGGTCGAGGAAATCTGGCTGGAAACGCGCAAGACGATCGTTTTTATCACCCACAATATTGCCGAGGCGGTATTCCTGTCGGACCGGGTTCACGTCATGTCGGCGCGTCCGGGCTCGTTGGCCAGTGTCTTTGAGATTACCTATCCCAGGCCGCGCTCCCTTGATCTCTTTGCGACCAGGGAGATGTTCGACCTGGTCAACGAGATCAAGGCGGATATTCAGCGCAAGCCGGGCCCGCGGGTGGTGGACCCTCTGCCGCCCGGACAAACCAAGACGCCGGCGGTGGGGTGAGGCATGGTGGATAAACAACTCGGCGACCAGATCCCGGAATTCGGCAAACCTAAGAGCGGCGGCGCCCAGGGCGCCAGCCTCTCCAATCTGTCGGGGATGGTCAGCGGGCCCGGCATCCGTACCCTGTCGGAAATCGTGGCCATCATCCTGGTGGCCGTTTTTATTGTCGGCGGTGCGGAAATACTGCTGCGGGTTTTTGACGTACCCGTTTTCGTCTTGCCGCCACCGAGCGCTGTTTTCATCGCCCTCGTCACCGACTTTCAATTCATCTGGCCCCATTTGATCGACACTCTTATCGAACTGTTCTCCGGCTACGCCATAGGCGCCTCCGTCGGTCTGTTATTGGCGGCGATCATCACCCAATACCCGTTTGTCGAGAAGATTGTCGCACCCTACATCCTGATGTTGGTCACCACGCCCATGTTGGCCCTGGTGCCCCTGCTGATACTCAACTTCGGTTTCGGTTATGCCCCACGGATCATTGCCGTGGCCTTGGCCTCGGGGCCCATGGTGATGATCAACTCGGCGACCGGCTTTCGCCGTGTCGATCTCGCCAAGATCGCCTTGGCCCGTTCTTTTGGTGCCAGCACCTTCCAGATTTTCATAAAAATTCGTTTTCCCATGGCCATGCCCATGATCATCGTCGGCCTCATGATCGGCGCCATTTTCGGTCTGCTGACCGCTGTTGGTGCGGAAATGGTCGGCGGTGGATTTGGCCTCGGCAACCGTTTGACGACATTCTCCGCGATGATCCAGATGCCGCAATTTTTTGCCGTCATCCTCATTCTGTCCACGCTCGGCATTCTCATCTACGTCACTTTTTTCCTCATCGGCAAGAAGTGGGCAAGCTGGGAGACGTGACACGCGCATTGACGACAACAAACGGCCGAAAAAACCTCGGGCACCTCATCTGAGTGTCCGTAGACACTAGGGAAAGGGAACAGAGATGAATAAAAAGCCCAATGGCAACGCTATCAGCCGCCGCTATTTCCTCCGGGTAACCGGCACCGGCGCTGTGGTCGCCACCGCGCTGGGCGGCAGTGCGATATTGCCCACCGCCGCACAAGCCAAACCATACGACAAATTCACTTGGATCTCGCCCCGCGGCACCCTTGAGGTGCTCGACGATTATGCCTTCTGGGTGGCCGAGGCCATGGGTTATTTTGGCGACCTCGAGACCAAGATGGAGCCCGGCCCGTCCGACGGCACCGCGACGGTAAAATTCGTCGCCGTTGGCCAGGCCGACATGGGTTTCCCATCTCCTGGTGTTTTTTCCTTCGCCATCGAGAACGATATGGATCTGGTTTCGGTCTTCAACATGGGCGCGGTCGACGTCTTCGATTTCGCCTTCCGTCCCGGCGAGGGCGTGACCGATCTCAAAGAGTTGGAAGGCAAGACCATACTGCTCGGCAGTGCCGCCTGGCAGGCCATCACCGATCCCATGCTCCACGCTGCCGGCGTCGATATCTCCAAGATCAAATATCTCGAAGCCGGCTGGCCGCAATGGGGCACGTCCTTGGCCAGCGGCCAGGGCGATGCCGCTTTGGCTTGGGAGGGCCTGCGTGCCGATTGGCAGGGCAAGGGTTTGGAGTTTGAATATTGGCTCGGTGTCGAGAATTCGAATTTCCCGGCCAACTCATTTGTTGTTCGCCGCAGCGATATCGAGGATCCCGAGCGCCATCAATTCCTCCAGCAATATCTGCGCGGTTGGGCCATGGGCATGGAGTTTGCCCACCAAAACCCCCTTGCCGCCATCGACATCGTTTTCGAGCAATTCCCCATCGTCAAGAGCAACCTGGGCGCCGAACTGGGCACCGAGAGTTTGCTCCAACTCGCCAACGTCTTCCGCGGCGACTTCGCCAACCGCGAAGGCTGGGGTTGGCACGAGATGTCCCGCTGGGAATTATTCTTCTCCACTCTGGAGGAGATTGGCCAGGTCAAGGAGCCGGTGGATCTCTCCAAGGTCATCACCAACGAATTCATCGGCCCGGCCAACGACTTCGACAAGGCCCAGGTCAAGGCCGATGCGATGGGTCGCACTTTGTCCGCCGAAGTCGCGGCGGTCGATTTGGACGCCATCAAGGCACGTTTCTTCGCCAACGTCGTTCGTTAACCATCGGCTATAGCGGGGGGACACAAGCGGCGTGTCCCCCGGCGCATTCGGGAATAGAATAGGCCGCCCAGCGCAAGGGAGGATTACATGGCGGACACTGTCAAAATACTGGTTGTCGGCGTTGGCAATATGGGCGTGTCTCACGCCAAGGCCTATCACAAATTCGACGGTTTCGAGATTGTCGGCTTGATGAGCCGCAATATAAACAGCCGCGACGATCTGCCCGCGGAATTGAGCGGCTATCCCCGCTTCGAGGATTTCGAACAGGCTTTGGCCGAGATCAAGCCCGATGCCGTGTCGATAAATTCCTGGCCCAACACCCATGCCGACTACGCCATCAAGGCGCTCAATGCCGGCTGCCATGTCTTTATGGAAAAGCCCATCGCCACCACGGTCGAGGACGCCGAAAAAGTAGTCGCCTTGGCCACCGAAAAAGGCCGCAAGCTGGTACTTGGTTATATCCTGCGTGTGCATCCCTCCTGGATGAAATTCATCGAGGTCGGCAAGACCCTCGGCAAGCCCCTGGTCATGCGCCTCAACTTGAATCAGCAGAGCAGCGGCGATGCCTGGCATTGGCACAAGAATCTCATCGACAGCCTGACCCCCATCGTCGATTGCGGCGTCCATTATGTCGATGTCATGTGTCAGCTCACCGGCGCCAAACCGGTACGCGTGCACGGCATCGGCGCCAAATTATGGGCCGAGGCCGCGCAGCAGAATTACGGCCATCTGCACGTCACTTTCGATGACGGCTCGGTTGGCTGGTACGAGGCCGGCTGGGGCCCCATGATGAGTGAGATCGCATTTTTCGTGAAGGACGTCATCGGCCCCAAGGGTGCCGTCTCAATCGTCGTGCCCCAGGATGGCGGCGCGGAGTCGAAAACCGACGGCCTTTCCGATTCCGCCGACATCGACCAGCACACCAAGACCAATGCCCTGAGGATTCACCATGCCGCCGTCGACGCCGACAAGAATTTTGCCAGGCCCGACGAAATCATCAGCATGGAGGATGAGCCTGACCACCAAGAGCTTTGCGATCGCGAACAGGCATATTTCCTCAAGGCCATCCAAGAGGATCTCGACTTGACTGAATCCATGGCCGCGGCGGTCAACAGTCTGCGCATCGTCCTCGCCGCCGACGAAAGCATCCGCATCGGCCAGGTCGTCGAACTCGATTGAGACCATGGCCTATCGCATTCGCCCCCAGCATGACCGCCAGCATGTCGACGAGTTCCGCCAAAACCCCATTGGCCATCACAGCCCCACCCTGCAGCGTATTCTCAACACCCTGCGCACCGGCCCCCTCTCGGGCAAATACGTCCTGGTCTGCACCAAGCCCTTTGCCGAATGGACTCTGGCCCGCCACAGCGGCGCGCGCGGCAAGCCCATGGAGATCCTGCCCGAACACACATATTCCAGTCGTGAGGAGGCGGAATGGGCGGTTTTTCGTATGCGTTGGAAGGCGCATACCGGTGAGGACTTGAACTAGCCGCCCAGTTGAAAGGATCCCTCGCCGATGCTCAAGATCATTGGTTATTGCGACCGCCTGAGCGTTGCCCCCGGAGACCGGGTGAATTTCAAGGTTCATTGCGAGCAGCCCCTTTCCTACCGCGCCCGCATCGTCCGTATCATCCATGGCGATGCCAATCCCCAGGGCCCGGGATTTAAGACGCAGCCCATCGATACACAGGTTGACGGCACTTACCAGGGCCGTCCTCAGCAGACCGACCTCGGCTCCTACATCCATGTGCCCGGCGACTCCCAACTGTCCCGGCTCGGCGATTTTACTGTCGCGGCGATGATCTGGCCGACTCTGCCGGACCGTGGGCGCCAGGGTCTGGTCACCCGCTGGGATCGGGCAACAGGCGCCGGATTCCGCCTCGATATCGGCGCCCATGGCGGTCTCGCCGCCACCCTCGGCGACGGCGCCGGCGGCCAAACCACGCT
>QIGO01000141.1 GCA_003230015.1 Alphaproteobacteria bacterium
TGCGGCTGGGGATGCTCATAGGCGCTCTGCGAATCCACCAGCTTGCCGGTGCGGAAATCCACATAAGCGTGGCCCTGGCTCGGTCCATCGATGCCATAGGCCCAGTGGATGCCCGTATTGAACCATTGTGGCGAATTGGGCGCCGCCATTTGCTTCGCCAGCATGTACCGCATTTCGTCGAAATAGGCCTGGGCGTCCTCTTCGGCGTCGAAATAGCCCGCTTTCCAGCCCCAATAGGTCCAGGTCCCGGCCAGGCGGTCGAACACCTGGCGGGCGTCGGTCTCCGGCCCGTTGCGCGCGTCCTGCGCAAGTTCCGCCAGGGCGGATTCGTCCGCCTCATGACGCCGCAACCATTTCGGCACGCCGGACTCGGCCACCGGCTTCAGCCGCGCCGGCACGCCCGCCTTGCGCAGAAATTTCTGCGCCAGTACGTCGCAAGCCACTTGGCTCCAGGCCGCCGGTACCTGCAGCCCCTGCGCATCGAAAATAACGCTGCCGTCCGGGTTGCGAATCTCGCTGGCCGCCTCCCGAAAGGCGATATCTGCGTACGGGCTCCGGCCCTCAATTGTGCAATGGCGGCTTATTTTCATAACAGCAAGTAACTCCCCCGCGGGCAACCCGGCCCGCGCCCGCCAAAGCGCACGTTCCCGACCGGTTCCCGATATATTCCTGGCCCGTTCTGTGGTCTCCCCGAGTCGCAACGGTGAGCCGACCCCTTATGTTCGCCCCACACGACATCTCGACGAGATCGCTAACCTACCCACAAGATGTGCCATCTTCAACTATATTTTGGGCTAATTTCATCGGTGCTGGGCAAATATGGCGCCATGTCTGGTATTTCGCTTGATACGTCGACACGCCCTTCGCCACCACCAATGAGGTAGCCTGGAATCGCCACACGCCGACTCGCGATTCTCCCTGGCTTTCCGGCGCCGCCGGTATGCGCCTGCCGGCCGTGCAGCCTCTCCGCCCGGCTGGACGAATCTCCCATGAAGTGCCATATTCCGCCCGTTCGCAACTGTCTTGCGGGCACTGCGAGGAGCCTGTAATGGCGACGATTGGCACCCGTTTGATGACCTGGTTCCGCGGCACGAAAGTGGGCCGCGATCAGTTTGGCAATCGATACTTCCGTGGTAAGGCGCGCGCCGGTTACCGGCGCGAGCGCCGCTGGGTCATCTATGCGGGCGAGGACGAGGCCAGCGCGGTGCCGCCGGATTGGCACGCCTGGCTTCATTACATGGTCGAGGACCCGCCCGTCGATGGCGCGTCGCGTTATCCCTGGCAGATCGAGCATCGGCCCAACATGACCGGCACGCCGGCGGCCTACCGCCCGCCGGGCAGCGTGCTGGCGGGCGGCAAACGCCCCCGGGCGACAGGCGACTACCAGCCTTGGACGCCGCCCGAGGCGTCTTCGTGAGGGCACAGCGCCAAGCCGTCATTGAGTTTTTCACTGGCGGTGCGCTGGTCCTGGTACTCGCCGGTTTTATTGTTTTTGTCTTTAGCGGCGTCCGCTTCGGCGATGATGGCCAGTACGATCTCATCGCCCGTTTCACCCGCATCGATGGCCTCGGCATTGGCTCGGAGGTTCGCGCCGCCGGCGTACCGGTTGGCACCGTATCGGCGGTCAGTCTCGACGAGAACAACCAGGCGGTCACGGTGCTCCGGGTTAAGAAATTCGTCCAGGTCGACACCGACGCTTCCGCGGTAATAGCCACCGACGGCCTTTTTGGTGCCAAATTTGTCCGGCTTGATATCGGTGGCGGTGACGACATGATCCAGCCTGGCGGCGAGATCGTCTTTACCCAGGAAGCGATGATCGTTGAGGATCTGTTGCAGCTAATCGTCAATCGCGGCCGCGCCCGTTTTGCGGCCGAGCCCGTGCCGGATCCCCAATAGGCCGGCACGCCACGAGGTACGACCCATGCGACGCAATATGGTTGAGACGATTCTCGGCGCGACGGTTGTTCTGGTCGCTGTGGGATTTGTTATATTTGCCACCCAGAAGGCCGAAATTCGCACCGCCGAAGGTTATCCGGTCACCGCGCGTTTTCTCAAGATCGGCGGCTTGGAGCCCGGCAGCGACGTCCGCATCAGCGGCGTCAAGGTCGGCACCATCACGTCGCGGGAGCTTGATACACGCAGCTTTGAGGCGGTGGTGAAAATGGTCCTTGATCCCGCCGTCAAGCTGCCTGTCGATACCGAGGCCGTGATCACCGGAGAAGGCCTGCTCGGCGGCAAATATTTGCGCCTGATTCCCGGCCAGGATGAAGAGATCATCGCCGCCGGCGGTGAGATGCGCCGCACCCGCGATTACAAGAGTCTCGAGGATTCCGTCTCCGAGATTATTTTCCTGGCCACCGGCGGCTAGGGCTGACGCGTGACCAAACAGGCTCCCCAGCCCGCCCAAAGCTGGGACCCCAAGGACTATGCCGCCAAGGCCGGCTTCGTTGCCGAGCTTGGCGCGCCTGTACTTGCCCTGCTCGACCCCCAGCCCCACGAGCGGATCCTCGACCTCGGTTGCGGCGATGGTGTCCTGACCAAACGGCTGGCCGCCTTGGCCGCCTCCGTTGTCGCGCTCGATTCGAGCCCCGAGCAGGTTGCCGCCGCCCGCGCAAGCGGCCTCGATGCCCGCGAGGGCAGCGGTGAGGCTCTGAGTTTTGATGCCGAGTTCGACGCGGTTTTCTCCAACGCCGCCTTGCACTGGATGCCCGATGCCGACGCTGTCATCGCCGGCATTCGCCGGGCCCTGAAACCCGGTGGCCGCTTTGTCGCCGAATTTGGCGGCGGCGACAATTGCGCGGCCGTGCGCACCGCCTTGCATCAAGCCATGTCGGCGCGCGGCCATGATCCCCAGCGCCTGGATCCATGGTATTTCCCCACCGCCCAGGATTATCGCGCCAAGCTGGAAAGCCACGGTTTCATCGTCACCCATATCGAGCTTTTCGACCGTCCCACACCTTTGCCCGGTGATATCGATGGCTGGCTCGACGTCTTTGCCGGTACATTTTTTGCGGTGTTGAACGACGAAGAATGCGCCGCTGCGCGGGCTGACATCGCCCAACGCCTGCGTCCCACCTTGACCGACGAGAATGGCCAATGGATCGCCGACTATGTTCGCCTTCGCCTCGCCGCACACTTGCCTGGCTAGAGTGTTTCCAGGAAAAGCGGACACCGCTTTTCCGCCAGCAAACACGCCAAAACAAGACTCGAGGGTCTGGTTTTGAGTCTATCAAAACCGCAAAGACCCTAGCGTGGTTGGCAGCGCTTGGATTCGCGTCGGCGGGCGCGTTCCCGGCTGCCGCCCAACCCGCACCGCCGGCCCCGCCCCAACCCCCCGGCGTTATCCTTCAGGGCCTCGACAAGGTCACGGCCCGCATCTCCACCATAGAGGTGCCGCTCGATACATTGGTCCGCTTCGGCACTCTCGAGATTGCCGTTCGCGCTTGTTACAAGACGCCGCCGACCGAACCGCCTGAGAGCACCGCCTTTCTGGAAATAGTCGAGATCAAGCCCGGCGAGCCGCGCGATACTGTCTTTAGCGGCTGGATGTTCGCCTCCAGCCCCGCGTTGTCCGCGCTCGAGCACCCCGTCTACGACATCTGGGTAATCGACTGCACGAATGTCGAGAATTCAGCCTCGCTCAACCCCGGCTGAAAGCGCGCGTCGGCTTTGACCGCTTCGGCCAGCATCGCTTTATAGGCGGCTCTGGGGACCTCTCTAACCCCGAAGCGCCGCAAATGGTCGGTCACGAACTGCGTATCCAGCAGGCGATAGCCGCCCCGGGTGAGCCGCGCCACCAAGTGGCACAGCGCGATCTTGCTCGCGTCGCGTTCGCGGCTGAACATGCTTTCACCGAAAAACGCCCCGCCCAGGGACACGCCATAGAGCCCGCCCACCAGAACATCCTCGAACCAGCATTCCACCGAATGGGCAAAGCCCATGTCATGCAGGGCCGTATAGAGCCGTTCGATCTCGCCGTTGATCCAGGTCTCCGGCCGCCCGGCCGTTTGCTCTCGGCAGCCCTGCACCACGGCGTTGAAATCCCGGTCGCAATGAATCTGATAGCGGCCCTGCCGCAACGTCCGCACCAGCCGCCTTGGGATATGAAACGACTCCAGCGGCAAAACCCCGCGATTATCCGGATCGATCCAGAACAGACTGCGGTCATCGCGGCTTTCCGCCATCGGGAAAATACCGCCCGCATAGGCCCCAAGAAGCAATTGCGGTGTCAGGGCTGTCATCGGCTTTTGGCGCCTCTATGAACGGCACTCGTTATGAATCAGGTCTGAATATACACCCTATTTAGTGCCGGCGACCAGTCGCTCCAACCAATGAATATCATAGGATCCGGTGGCAAAATCCGGTTCGGCGATCAATCTTTGGTGCAGTGGGATTGTGGTCTCGATGCCACCGACCACCATTTCCTCCAGTGAGCGCCGCAGCCGCATGATGCATTCCTCCCGGTTTGCCCCATGGACGATCAATTTGGCCACCAGGCTGTCATAGTAGGGCGGCACCACATAGCCCGAATAGAGGGCGGAATCGACCCGGACGCCAAGTCCTCCTGGCGTATGGAACTCCGTTATCCGGCCCGGTGAGGGGGCGAAAGTCTCGGGATTCTCCGCATTGATCCGGCACTCGATGGCGTGACCGTTGATCGCCAGATCCTCCTGGCGCACCGATAGTTTGTCGCCGTCGGCGATGCGGATGGTTTCGCGCACGATATCGAGACCGCAGATCGCCTCGGTCACCGGGTGCTCGACCTGGATTCTGGTGTTCATCTCGATGAAGAAGAATTCACCGTCTTCATAGAGAAATTCCACCGTACCGGCGCTGGCATAGCCGATTTTACGCACCGCCTCGCAACAGATCTCACCGATCCGGTGACGCGCCGCATCGTCGAGAACCAATGCCGGGGCTTCCTCCAGAATTTTCTGGTGGTTGCGTTGCAGGGAACAGTCGCGCTCGAACAGATGCACCACATTGCCATGTTCATCGGCGAGGATTTGCACTTCTATATGGCGTGGTCTGTCCAGATAGCGCTCCAGATAAACCTCACCATTGCCGAATGCCGCCAGCGCTTCGGTGCGCGCCGCCGGTATCGCGTGCCGCAGCTCTCTTTCATCTCGCGCGACTTTCATGCCGCGCCCGCCGCCGCCCGCCGACGCTTTGACCAGCACCGGGTAACCCACCTCGTCGGCGGCCCGAATGGCCGCGTCCATATCGTCCACCGGCCCGTCCGAACCCGGCACCACCGGCACCCCGGCCTCGGCGATCACCCGCTTGGCGACCACCTTGTCGCCCATCATGGCGATGTGCTTGGCGCGCGGCCCGATAAATTTGAACCCGTGCTCGGTGACGATTTCCGCAAACGAGGCATTTTCGGAAAGCAGCCCATATCCGGGATGAATGGCCTCGGCGTTGGTCACTGTCGCCGCTGACAGGATCGCCGGCACGTTGAGGTAGCTATCGCGCACGGCAGGCGGGCCGATACACACCGACTCGTCCGCCAGGCGCACATGCATGGCGTCCGCGTCCGCCGTCGAGTGAACCGCCACCGTGGCGATACCCATTTCCTTGCAGGCACGGTGTATGCGCAGGGCGATTTCCCCACGATTGGCGATCAGCACTTTTTCGAACATGGGCCTAGCCGACTATTGCCAGAACCTCGCCAAACTCGACGGGTTGGCCGCTTTCCACCAATAGCTCGATGATTTTACCCGCCTTGGGCGCTTTGATCTCATTGAACGTCTTCATCGCCTCGACGAGCATCAAGGTTTGTCCCGCCACGACGCTATCTCCCACATCCACATAGGGCACTTCGTCCGGTGCCGGGCTCAAATAGATCGTGCCCACCATCGGTGAGGTGACATTTCCCGAATCATTGTTGGCCGCCACGGTCGCAACCGGTGCTGCTTCCGCCGCCGGCGTCGGCACGGCGGCCATGGGCGCGGCCGCGACGGCCGGCCCCGCCCCGGGACGGGCGACTCTTATCCGGCAGGTCTCGGACTCGAATTCGATCTCGCCCAACCCGGTTTCTTCCAGCAAGCCGGCAAGCTTGCGGACCAGATCGCCGTCTACGTCGAATTTACCCATTGGGTTGCCCCGCTTGGGCCAGCATCTGGGCCAGCCCCCCGATCGCCATGTTATAGCCTTGAGCGCCGAATCCGCAGATCACCGCGCTTGCGACCGCGCTGATGTGAGAATGATGCCGGAACGCCTCACGGCGATAAATGTTGGACAAATGCACCTCGATCACCGGCATATCCAGCAAGCGCACCGCGTCATGGAGTGCAACGGAAGTATGCGTGAGGGCTGCGGCATTGATAACCAGCCCCGCCGCCGCGTCCCGCGCCTCCTGGATCCAGTCGACGAGCGTCCCCTCATGGTTGCTCTGCCGAAAGTCTGTCCTCAATCCTACGGCCTGCGCGGCTTTGCTGCAGGCGGCCTCAAGCTCGGCCAGGGAGCCCGACCCATAGATACCGGGCTCACGCTTGCCCAGCATATTGAGATTAGGTCCGTTGAGGATAAATATGAGAGGCTGCTCGGCCACGTCGGCGGCATTCGCGCTGTTGATCACGCCTGGGTATCACAGCTACACGGGTCAGTGCAATGCGGCAGCCACAATGCGGCTATGATCGCCCCGCATTTTCCGCTTCCCATTGCCGGTATTTTCGCTATAACGCGGCGTCTTTTTCGCCGTGCGGGGCGGCCAGGAAGAGGATACGGGTTTTGACGCCGAAGATTGCGGATTTCCTGGCCGGCCAACGGCCGCCGACGCCATGTCTGGTGGTCGATCTGGAGTCGGTGGAGCGCAGCTATCGGCGCGTCTGCGACCTATTGCCTCTGGCCGTTATCCATTATGCGGTAAAGGCCAACCCCGCCGCCCCGGTTCTCGATTTGCTGGTCGAGCTGGGCGCCAGCTTCGATGCCGCCAGCCTCGCCGAGATCGAGGCCTGCCTGGCCGCCGGCGCCGCGCCGTCGCGGATTTCCTACGGCAATACCATCAAGAAACAGGCCGATATAGCCCGCGCCTATGAACTGGGCATTCGCCTTTTCGCCTTCGACAGCGACGCCGAGCTTGCCAAATTGGCCACCTCGGCCCCCGGTAGCGCCGTTTTTTGCCGCATCGCGGTGGACAGCGGCAGCAGCGCCCGCTGGCCCCTGGATGGCAAATTCGGCTGCTCGGCAGCCATGGCGAGAGATCTGCTGATCGCCGCCCGGGATAGGGGCCTCGATCCTTGCGGCCTCTCTTTCCACGTCGGCAGCCAACAATGCGATATCGCCCCCTGGGACCGCGCCATCGCCGCCGCCTCTAATATTTTCGATGATCTGGCGGCCGCCGGCCTGGACCTCCGCATGCTCAACCTCGGCGGCGGTTTTCCCGTTCCCTACCGCGCCCAGGTACCCAGCCTGGAAGACGTGACCGCGGCCATCCAGCACGCCCTGACCCGTCATTTCGGCAACCAAATCCCCGACATCGTTGCCGAGCCCGGCCGCGCCCTAGTCGCCGATGCCGGCGTCATCCGCAGCGAGGTGGTCCTGATTTCCGAGCGCGACTACGACGCGGCGGAGCGCTGGGTCTATCTCGATATCGGCAAATTCGGCGGCCTCGCCGAAACCGCCGGCGAGGCCATTCAATACCCTCTGCGCACCGCCACCGACGGATCGCCAACCGGCCCGGTGGTCTTGGCCGGCCCCACCTGCGACGGCGCCGACATCCTCTACCGCCACGCCGGCTACCGCCTCCCCCTGAACCTGAATATCGGCGACCACATAGACCTGCTCGCCACCGGCGCCTACACCGCCACCTACGCCTCGACCGGCTTCAACGGCTTCCCGCCATTGCGCGAATATTACATCTAGTCCGGCGTTCGATCCGCCACCAAAACACGCCGCGCCAAGGACTTAAGCGTCTCGATATAGCGCGCCTGCGGCCACCCGCATTCGATGGTCAGCTGTTCCCAATTGCGCACCGACAACATCGTCCAAAGAATGTCGGTAGCCTGTTCTGGCGAATAGTCGGGCGACAGCATGTCGTCGCGGTTCAGGGCGACGATCGCGGCTTCGCAGCCTTCCCGCATGTCCTGCATGCGCTCGCCCCACGCCTGCGCCGCCGCCTCGTCCGTGTCCATCATGGCCAGCAGCGCTTTGGCAATGCCATGGATTTCCGGGATGTAGCCGCCCCAGGCCTCGATAAAAGCATCGAGACGTTCGATTCCGGTCTGCGCCATACGGCTCGCCACCAGCCGCTCATCGGCGCCTTTCAAATCATCGAGATAATGCGTCGTGGCGATCAGAAGTTCTGCCCGCGTGCCAAAATGAAGATAGAGCGCCTGCCGCGTGATACCCGCCCGTTTGGCGATGTCCGTCATCCGCACGCCCTTACCCTGGCTTGCTTCCAGCAGCTTTAGGGCGGCTTTCAGAATGCGACTTCGCGTGTCCGGATTATAGCTTGACATGGTGTCAAGTAGCGCATATTCCTCACCCTGTCAATTGACACCGTGTCAAGTGGCTGCCCAAGACCCAAGACAAAC
Organism: Alphaproteobacteria bacterium; assembly: GCA_003230015.1. Lineage (GTDB taxonomy): Bacteria > Pseudomonadota > Alphaproteobacteria > UBA6615 > UBA6615 > SZUA-147. The sequence continues at coordinate 8,538 of QIGO01000141.1, forward strand.
CAGCAAAGGACAACAGAATCATGACTCAATCCCCCATTCTCGTTCTCGGTGCCACCGGCAAAACGGGTCGCCGAATCGTCCAGCGCCTCTCAGAGCAAGGCCGCGCCGTGCGGCAGGGATCGCGCCGGGCCGATCCGCCGTTCGACTGGCAGACCCCAGCGGCCTGGCCGGCGGCACTGCGCGGCGTCGAGGCCGTCTACATCTCGTTCTTCCCCGACCTCGCGGTACTCGGCGCCCCGGCGGCGATCGCAGAGCTTACGTCATGCGCGATCGCGGCCGGCGTCAAGCGATTGGTGCTGCTCTCGGGCCGCGGCGAGGCCAACGCGCAGCGTTGCGAGAACATCGTCCGCGAGTGCGGCCTGAATTTTACGCTCATCCGCGCCAGCTGGTTCTCGCAGAACTTCAACGAAGGGCACATGCTGGAGCCGGTGCTCAGCGGCACGGTAGCACTGCCCGCCGGCGATGTGCGCGAGCCCTTCGTCGATGTCGACGACATCGCCGAAGTAGCGGTTGCCGCACTCACCGACGAGCGCCACGCCGGTCAACTCTACGAACTGACCGGACCGCGCCTGCTCACCTTCGCCGACGCCGTCGGCGAGATTTCGACGGCCACGGGCCGTGACATCCGCTACGCCGCCATCTCATCGGAGCAGTTTCGCGCCGCCCTCACCGAGCAGGCCGGCCCCGACCTCGCCAACCTGCTCACCGATCT
>QIGO01000122.1 GCA_003230015.1 Alphaproteobacteria bacterium
CCCCATCGATCGGCGTATGGACCGCCACCCCCCCGGCCACGGGCCGGCCACGATCCAGCCCCAGGGCGGCCAGTATCTGGTCACCATTCATGCCATATTCCTCGCGAAATAGCCGCTATCGCTTGCGGTGCTTGTCGAACCGGTCTTTCAGCCCGGCGGCGAACCCCTTGGGATCCTTCAAAGGATCGGCCTCACGGGCCGCGTCGCCCACTTCCTTGCGTACCGCCCGCACGGCCGGCTCCACCCGCTGCCCCAGCGCCTTGGCGCGCGGTTTCACTTCCTGTTCGAACAAATCCGCCGCCTTCGCCCGTACCCGCGGATCCGCCGCCAATCGAGCGGCGGCGCGCCAAAACAATCTGCGCATTATCGCCCACTCCCAATTGATTCGCCTCGTCGATTATCATGGCCCATCCTGGCCCTGCACAAGCGCTATTCCGCCGATTATTGCCGGCCCGACGATCCACGAGGACAAAATCATGCCGCCAAACCCCCTCCGCCGGCTGCTGAACCCAGCCGCACTGCTCATATCCACACTGCTGGCCACTGGCCTGGCCCAGGCGCAACCCGCCTCGGTAGCCCTCGAACCCGCCTTCCCCGGCCTCAGCTTCGACCGCCCCGTGCTCATGCTGCAAGCCCCCGCGGACGCCGATAACTGGTACATCGTCGAGCAGGCCGGGCGTGTTTTTCGTTTCGCCAACGACCCCGCCACCAATACCGCGACCCTCGTCCTCGACATCCGGGGCCGGGTCGACGACGGCCCCAACGAGGCCGGTTTACTGGGCATGGCTTTCCATCCCGACTTTCAATCCAACAACCAGGTGTTTTTGTCCTACACCCGGCGCGGCAATCCCCTGGTTTCCACCCTTTCGCGCTTTCAAGCGACCCAGCAAGGCGCGGTCATCGACCCCGCCACCGAAACCGTGCTGCTGTCCGTCGATCAGCCTTTTGGCAATCACAATGGCGGCCATATCGCCTTCGGCCCCGATGGTTACCTCTATTACGGCCTCGGCGACGGCGGTGCCGCCGGCGATCCCCCCAATAACGGCCAGAATCCCGATACGCTGCTCGGCGCCCTGCTCCGCCTCGACATTGACGGGGCTGCCCCATACGCCATCCCGCCGGACAATCCCTTCGTCGCCGGCGGCGGCCGCCCGGAGATTTACGCCTGGGGTCTGCGCAACCCCTGGCGTTGGAGTTTTGACCGCCAGACCGGCGATCTTTGGCTCGCCGATGTGGGACAGAACAAATGGGAAGAGATCAACCTTATCGAGGCCGGCGGCAATTATGGCTGGAATATCCGCGAGGGCGCCCATCCCTTTGCCGGCCAGGCCACGGCCGGCCTCATCGACCCCGTCGCCGAGTATGAAACCGGCAGCGATTGTTCGATTACCGGCGGCTATGTCTATCGCGGCGACCGCTATCCCGGCCTGACAGGCACCTACCTATATGGCGATTTCTGCTCCGGCAAGCTCTGGGGACTCGCCGCCGACGGCGGTTTCGGCCCTCGCCTGCTGGCCGAAACCGGGCTGAACATTGCCACATTTGCGGAATCTCTCGACGGCCAGCTCTATGTCCTCGATTACGCCCAGGGCCAAATCCATGCCATTATCCAGGGCCCCTGACCGGCCGCCCCTTGCTGGCCTTCGATCTCGCGGCAACCCCAGGCTTTAGTTGCTTTATGCCTAAATCTTTGGAAGGATCGAATGAATGGAACGCCAAAGCTAACCAATCAGGGAGGTCTTTAATGAAGCGCCAGTCAGGTATCCTAGCGGCAGGGCTCCTCGCCGCAACCGCAACCCTTGCCACATTGGGGCTCGGCCAACCGGCGGCTGCCCAGGAGGACGTCACCCTCCGCATGTCTACGTGGCTGCCGGCGGGCCATCACCTATCCCAATCCCTCAAGGCCTGGGCCGCCAATATAGCCGAGGCCTCCAACGGCACCCTTAAGATCGAGCTCGATGCCGCACCCTTGGCCAAGCCCCCCGGGCAATATGACGTTGTCAGAGACGGCATCGCCGACTTGGGCTATCCCGTGCTGGCTTACACACCGGGCCGGTTCACCATCATGCGCGGCACCGAGCTGCCGTTCCTCTCGCCCAGTGCCGAGGTCGGCAGTCAGGCCGCCTGGGACTGGTATGAGCGCAATGTCGGCACCAAGGAATTCCCCGACACCACCCTCATCACGGCCTGGGTTCACGGCCCGGGCCAACTGCATACGAACAAGGAGGTCACTAAGCTCGAGGACCTCAAGGGCATGAAGCTGCGAGTCGGCGGCGGCGGCGTCGCCATGGCCGAGGCGCTCGGCGCCGTTCCCGTCGCCATGTCGGCGACCAAGGCCTATGAGGCGCTGCTGCGCGGCACCACCGATGGCACTTTGTTTCCGTGGGAAGCCATATCCGGCTTCAAGCTCACCGAGCTTGTAAAATATCATCTCGAAATTCCCGGAGGCCTCTACGCGACTCCCTTCGCCTTGGTCATGAATACCGATTCTTTCAACGAATTATCGCCGGAACATCAGGCGATTTTGCGCGAATATGGCGGCCTGGCCGGTGCTAAATTCATTGGCAAGCGCTGGGATGACGCCGATGCCAAGGGCCGTGCCGAGGCCCTGGCCGCCGGCAACATCATCCAGACCCTGGCGCCCGAGGAAGTCGAGCGTTGGCGCGACAAGATTTCCTTCATGACCGACGACTGGATTGCAAAAGCCGATGCCGAAGGCTGGGATGGCGCCGCTCTGCTGGCCGACTTGAGGGCAACGATCGAGAAATACGCCGCAACCAACTGATCACCACGTTTCATGTTATCGCAAATCGACACCGCAACCAGACGTGCCAGTAACTGGCTCGTCTGGTTCGGTGCCATTATCCTAGCGGCCATGACGGTAATGACTTTTTTCGATGTCGTTGGCCGTTATGCCTTCAACAGCCCCATCGTCGGCGCTGTCGAGACCACAGAGCTTTTCATGGGCGTCATCGTCTATCTCGGAATGGCGATGACGACCCAAATGCGCGGCCACATTTCCGTCGATCTGCTAACCACGAATGTCGGGCCGCGAACCCGGCTTACCTTGGCCGTCTTCGCCGATCTGGTCAGCACGGTCTTTGTCGCCTTCCTGTCGCGGGAACTTTGGCGCGTCGCCAGGCGCACCTGGGACAACAATCTCATCACCCAGATCTGGGAAATTCCCGTCTACCCCGCCGCCTACACCATGGCTGCCGCCAGCAGCGTCATGGTCCTTATTCTCTTTTGCCAACTCCTGGCGACAATCGGCGAGCTTGCCCGCCCCGGCGGCAATGCCTGACTATTTCCCCCGGTAGCGCTAGGAACCCCGCATGGATCCCTTGACCATCGGTGTCCTGGCCTTCCTGGCTATGCTTATTTTGCTGGTCATTGGCGTGCCCATAGGTTTTGCCATGGGTGCCGCCGGCTTCACCGGCACCGCCTTTATTATCGGCGCCGAGCCGGCCATGCGCCTGCTTGGACGCACGGCCTTTGAGACCGCCGTCACCGAAAGCCTGAGCATCATCCCGCTCTTCGTTCTCATGGGTATTTTTGCCAGCAGTTCTGGACTCAGCCGCGATCTATACCGCGCTTTCAATACCTGGCTCGGCCACCGGCCAGGCGGCCTCGCCCTGGCCACCATCGGCGGCTGCGGCGCCTTTGCCGCCATTTGCGGCTCCAGCATCGCCACCGCGGCAACCATGAGCCAGGTCGCCATGCCCGAAATGCGGCGCTACAAATATGATGACCGCCTCGCCACCGGCGCCATTGCCGCCGGCGGCACCATCGGCATTCTCATTCCGCCCAGCGTCATCCTGGCTCTCTATGGCATTCTGACCGAAACCAACATCGGCGATCTGTTCCTCGCCGGTATTATCCCCGGCATCATCACCGTCCTCGGTTTCATGGCGGCGATTGCCATCATCACCCACATCAAACCCGAACTCGGCCCCCGGGGCGAACGCTCGACCGCCGCTGAAAAACTACTGGCGTTCAAGGATGTCTGGGGCATGGTCGCCTTGTTCACCCTGGTCATCGGCGGCATCTATTTGGGGATTTTCACCCCCACCGAGGCCGCCGGCATCGGCGCGATTGGTGCCTTTTTGCTCGCTTTGCTGCGCCGCCGCATGACGGCACGCCTTTTGGCCAGCAGCCTTGTGGAGACCGTCAAGACCACAGCCATGCTGTTCACCATCCTCATCGGCGCCATCATTCTCAACAACCTGCTGGTGCTTTCCAACTTGGCCGCTGCCATGTCCGGTTGGGTCACCGGCTTGGTATTGCCCAGCGTCTTGGTGATGGCGGTCATCCTCCTGCTCTACATCCTCCTGGGTGCCGTGCTCGACGCCCTGGCGATGGTATTGCTCACCGTGCCCATATTCTTTCCCATCGTGCTCGGCCTCGGATTCGACCCCATCTGGTTTGGCGTTATGGTTGTCATGGTCGCCGAACTCGGTCTGATCTCGCCGCCCATCGGCATGAATGTTTTTATTATCAAAGGGATGGTCGACGACGTACCGCTCGCCAAAATCTATATTGGCGTGCTGCCATTCTGCATCGCGCAGATCATATTGATCGCATTGATGTTTGCCTTCCCGGGCATCATCACCTGGCTGCCCACCACCGCCGGTTAAGGAGAGCCGCCGCGGCTGTCGTCAGCGTAGGGCGAGCCCCTACTGCCCGGCCGCCGGCACGATCACTTGCGTCCCCTCCTCTGCAAGCCAGTCCCGCCGCAGCTTTTCGGCCGCCACGATCTGCGTTTCGCTCATCCGCCGAACCAGCCGGTCGCGCGACAGGGCGGCGGCCTCATGGCCTTGCGCCGCCGCCAGACTGAACCAAAGATGAGCTTGTTTATAGTCTTTCGGCCCGGCCAGACCATTGGCGAATATCACCCCCAAATTATTCTGCGCATCCGCCACCCCTTGTGCGGCGGCCTGCGCGAACCACTCGGCGGCGGCCAAATAGTCGGCCTCCACACCCTTGCCTTGGCTGTAGCGGTAGCCCAGGGAATTTTGCGCCCCGGCATGACCCAATGCGGCCGCGCGCCGCAGCAGGGCCAACGCCTTGTCCGGGTCGGCTTGTGTACCGAGCCCCTGTTCGGTGACGATAGCCAGCCGGAATTGCGCGTCCGCCAGATCCTGCGCCGCCGCTTTCTCGAACCACCGCGCCGCCGCCACGGGATCGGGGATATCGCCGTTAACCCCGTCGCCGCGCGCATAGAGAATCGCCAGGTTATTTTGCGCCTTGGCCTCGCCCTTTTCGGCCGCGCGCCGGTACCAGCGCGCGGCCTTTTCCATGTCGCGCACCACGCCGAGCCCGTTGGCATGGAGATAGCCAAGATTGTTCTGGGCCTTCGCCTGGCCCTGTTGTGCGGCCCGTTCATACCACATCGCCGCTTCGACATAGTCGCGCGCGATACCGAGGCCGTTGCTGTACATGAAGCCGAAAAAATACTGCGCCGTGGCGTTGCCCGTTTCGGCCAACTCCCGCCATTCTGTCCGCGCTTGTTCGTAGTCACCCGCGTTGAACGCGGCCAGCCCCTCCGCATAGCCTGCGCTCGCCGGTCCACCCAGCAACGTCGCCGCGACAAAGACCGCACAAAATCCCCTCATCGAGATGAATTTTGGTGATTTCCTTCGAGTCGTTCAATGGTAAATACACCGCCTCAGGGACGACCGTCCAAAGTATTACGCCCAATACCCATTCTACATTGGCGCAATCAGCCACTTACTATTGCGCCGCTTGTCCCTCAAAAAGGCAACAAGCTGGTTTTTTTGGCCGGCATGCAAGCTGATCGGCGACAAGCATCATCGCATCGACACTTCTACCGGGGCCTCGCCCCGGTATTTTTTTACGCCTTTCAGTCCTGGACGAATCGCGTCGCAAAGGCCTAAACCCGGCCAATCCGCAGGCTGTTGGCAACGGGACCCCATGTCCGAGCTGTTCCGGATCGACTGGAACAATTGCACCACCACCCAATGGGACCGAATGCTCGGCGCTTGTAAGCGGCCGACATTATCCCAATCCCGCGCCTATGCCCTGGCCAGAGCCGCGACCGCGGGTGGTCGGGTGGACTTCGGCATCATCTATTTCCACGACGCGGCCATCGGCATGGTTCAGGTACAAATCGCCCCCTTGCTGAAAATCCTATCGATTTGCCGCATCACCCGCGGACCCATCTGGATCCATGACGAGATCCCCGGCGAGATGCTCAAACTCGTTCTGCGCCTCATCCGCCAGCGTTATCGCACCCGCTATGGTCGTTTTTTGGTTTTTCACCCCGAACTGCTCGACACCCCGACGAACCGCCGCAATCTCCGCCACACCGGATTTGTCAGGCGCCGGAGCGGTTATGCTTCCATCTGGCTCGACTTGTCGCCCCCGGAAGCTGAGCTGCGGCGCACCCTCAAGCCCAACTGGCGCAACCAACTGCGCCAGGCCGAGCGCAGCGGCATGACCGTTATTGCGGACCAATCGCCCAAACATCTCGACTGGTTGTTGCAACATTATGCCCAAGATAAGGCCAAGCGTGGCTACATCGGCCCCTCCCAGGCCATGATCCGGGCTCTGCGCCAACATGGCGCGGCAAACCACACCATCCGCACCCTGATCGCCTCCCATCGCGGTGAGCGCGTGGCGGGTATCTTGCTAGCCTGCCATGGCCGCTCCGCCACCTATTTTGTTGGTTATAGCGGCCCGGAAGGGCGCCGCTTACGCGCCGCCAACCTGCTGCTTTGGCATGCCGCCATGCTGTTGAAGCGAGAAGGCAAGCTGTGGTTCGACCTCGGCGGCATCAACAACAGAGACGCCGCCGGTATCGCCAGTTTCAAGGCCGGTCTCGGCGGCCAACCTTTCACTCTAGTTGGCATCTACGCCTGATTTTTGGCTCTCGAGTTCGGCTCGTCTATGCTGCGGCCTGCTCAAATCGAGGTCTGCCATGTCGACCATTCAGGGTTTTCATGCCCATGTCTATTACCAGGCCGAAACCAAGGCCAAGGCTGAAAATCTCCGCGCCGCCATTGACCGGAAATTCGACACCACCCTCGGCCGCTGGCATGACCGCCCGATCGGCCCGCACCCTGAATGGAGCTATCAGGTCGCTTTTGCCCCGGAGGTCTTCGGCCAATTGGTGCCCTGGCTTGCCCTCAACCGCGATGGTTTGACGGTCTTCGTGCATCCCCAAACAGGTGACGACCTGGCCGACCATACAGATTTCGCCATCTGGCTCGGCGACCAGGCCAAACTCCATCTCGACACCCTGCGCTGAGCCGCGATCTTGATCGGTGATACAGCCTAACCGTTAGCGCCAGACCCAACGAGCTTAAGCGCCGCCAGCACCTTCACTGCAAATAGCGCTAGCAAAAGGGTGTTTCGCTTACGCCTGACAGAGTCCATAATCCGCCCGACACCAGCCGGCCGATCCGTATTTTGCCAGGCGGCCGGCAAGGATACATCAACAAGATCTATCCAATTAGGGAGGATACACTCAAATGAGAATCCGCATCACCGGCCTTGCTGCCGGCGTCGCGCTTTCCGCCATCGCCGGCTTTGCCATATTGGCCAATCCGGCCGCCCCGGCCCAGGCCCAGGGCAAAACACTCGTCTATTGCTCTGAAGCCAATCCGGAGGGTTTCAACCCAGCATTATTCACCGCCGGCACCACTTTCGATGCCAGCTCACGCCAGATCTACAACCGTCTGGTCGAGTTTGAACGCGGCGAAACCAATATCATTCCGGCCCTGGCCGAATCCTGGGAGACCTCTGAGGATGGTTTAACTTACACCTTCAAACTGCGCCCTGGCGTCAAATTTCACAGCAATGACGCCTTTACCCCAACCCGTGATTTCAATGCTGACGACGTAATCTTCACCTTTGATCGCCAGCGGCTGCAGGATCACCCCTTCTTCAACGTTTCAGGCGGCTCTTACACATACTTCAACAATATGGCCATGGACTCGCTCATCACCAGCATCGACAAAGTCGATGACCTGACGGTGCGCTTCAATCTGGCAAAACCTGAAGCACCTTTCATTGCCAATATGGCCATGGATTTCGCTTCCATCTTCTCGGCTGAATATGCCGACGCCATGCTGGCCGCCGGCACGCCTGAGAAGATCGACCTCGATCCCATCGGCACCGGCCCCTTCCGGCTTGTCGCCTTCCAGCGCGACGCCGTCATTCGCTACAAGGCTTTTGACGACTATTTCCTCGGCCGCGCGGCCATCGACGATTTGGTCTTTGCCATCACGCCCGACCCCTCTGTGCGTTTCGCCAAACTGCAGGCCGGCGAATGCCAGGTCATGCCATTTCCCAATCCGGCCGACCTCGACGCCATGCGAGCCGACCCCAATATCAACCTTCTGGAAAAAGAAGGCCTGAATGTCGGTTATCTCGCTTACAATACCGAGCGTGAGCCTTACGGCGACAAGCGTGTCCGCCAGGCATTGACCATGGCCATCAACAAGGATGCCATCCTCGAAGCGGTGTTCCAGGGTTCTGGTGTGTCAGCCAAGAACCCCATGCCGCCAACCATCTGGTCGTACAACGACGCGGTTGTCGACTACGAGTACGACCCCGAGGCCGCCAAGGCGCTGCTTGCCGAGGCCGGTTTCCCCGATGGTTTCAAGACCAACATTTGGGCCATGCCGGTGCAACGTCCCTACAACCCAAATGCCCGCCGCATGGCCGAGATCATTCAAGCCGACTGGGCCAAAATCGGTGTCGAGGCGGAGATTATCAGTTTCGAGTGGGGCGAGTATCTCAAGCGCTCCAAAGACGGTGAGCACGACACCATCTTGCTCGGCTGGACCGGCGACAATGGCGATCCGGATAACTTCCTGGCCGTTCTTCTGGGCTGTGACGCCGTCGGCGGATCCAACCGCGCGCGTTGGTGCTACCAGCCTTTCGAGGATCTGATCCAGGCCGCCAAGGTGACGTCCGACCCGGCCGAACGGACCAGGCTCTATATGGAGGCTCAGGTCATTTTCAAGGAAGAGGCACCTTGGGCAACAATCGCCCATTCGCGCGTGTTCGAGCCCGTTCGTAAAGAAGTCAAGAACTACAAGATCGACCCCTTTGGCGGTCGCATCTTCTATGGCGTCGATATTGAAGGCTAGAGCTTTTATCGTTCAAACGGATCCGTTTGAACGATAAGAAAATGCGTCAAAACAATAAGCTAGAGCACATGAAGTGAGCGCAAGT
>QIGO01000222.1 GCA_003230015.1 Alphaproteobacteria bacterium
CCCATCAAGAAACTGCTCAGGCCGAGGGCGGCGGGATAACCCGATAGCTGGCCGAAGACAGCCTTGTTGGCCGAGCCGGATATACCGGCCTTGGTCACCACCATGCCGGCCGCGGTGGAGACGATGAGGGCGGGGATCTGGCTTACCAAGCCATCACCGACGGTGAGCAGGGTGTAGGACTGAGCGGCTTCGCGGAGGCTGAGGTCCTGTTGACCCATGCCGATAATGATGCCGCCGATGACGTTGATGAAAGTAATCAGCAAACCGGCGATGGCATCACCGCGGACGAATTTCGCGGCGCCGTCCATGGCGCCGAAGAAACTGCTTTCGGCCTCAAGGGTGCTGCGGCGGGTGCGGGCGGTGTTTTCGTCGATCAGGCCCGATGACAGATCGGCGTCGATGGCCATTTGTTTGCCGGGCAAACTGTCGAGGCTGAAGCGGGCCGCGACCTCGGCAATTCGGCCGGAACCCTTGGTGATGACGATGAAGTTGACAATCACCAAGATGGCGAAGGCAATGATGCCGATGACGAAGTTGCCGCCCATGATGAAATTGCCGAAGGCCTCGATGACCTGGCCGGCAGCACCGGGGCCCTCATGACCGTTGGCGAGGATGAGGCGGGTCGATGCCAGGTTGAGGGATAGCCGCAGCATCGTTGCAATCAGCAGGATGGTGGGAAAAGAGCTGAACTCCAGCGGCGCCTTGATGAACATCGCCGTCATCAGGATCATTACCGAAAATGTGATGGATATTGCCAGGCTGAAGTCGAGCAACCATCGCGGCACCGGCATCACCAGCATGACCAGGATGGCGATGACGCCAAGAGCGAGGGCGATATCGCTGCGGTGGAACAGGGCAACCAGGCCGGCAAAGGAACCGGCGGCTGGCGCTCCTTGTCCCGGCGGCGGTGCGGCGTTTGTATCGGCCGGCAACTGCTCGGTGCTGGGGACGATCTGCGTCGCCGCTGTTTCGCTGGTGTCGGACATGTCGGCCGGTGCCGGACTAGGCTGTCAGCCGGTCGGTGTCGCCGGGCCGGGGGACGGCCAGGCCTTGATCGGTGTAGGCCTTCAATTTGTTGCGTAAGGTGCGAATCGAAATGCCGAGGATGTTGGCCGCGTGGGTACGGTTGCCGAGGCAGTGACCCAGGGTGTCGATGATGAGATCACGTTCGACATCGGCGACCGTGCGGCCGACGAGGCCCGCGGTGTCGGCGCTGTCGCCGGCGGGCGCGGATTCTCCCTGGGCAGACCCGGGGCCGGCGTCTTGCGCCGCCGCGCCGATGTCGGTCAGCATGATCGCGTCGGCGTCGACAACACCGTTCTGGGCCAGCAAGACGGCGCGGTGCATGGTGTTTTCCAACTCACGCACATTGCCGCGCCAATGGTGGGCGAGGAGCTGCTCGCGGGCGTCGCCGGCAATCGTCATTTCAGGCAGCCCGTTGGAGCGGGCGTATTTGACGACGAAATGTTGGGCCAGGAGGGCGATGTCGCCGGGCCGGTGACGCAATGGCGGTATCTTCAGATCAACGACATTGATGCGGAATAACAGATCTTCGCGAAAAGTGCCGGCAGCAACCTGGTCGGCGAGGTTTCGGTTCGAGGTCGCAATCAGGCGGATGTCGACCTTGAAGGTCTCGTTGCTGCCGACACGGGAGATTTCGCGTTCTTGAATGGCGCGCAACAATTTTGCCTGCAGGCGAGGGTCCAACTCGGAAATCTCGTCGAGCAGCAGGGTGCCGCCGCTGGCTTCCTCGAAACGGCCGATGCGCCGGGCGACGGCGCCGGTGAACGCCCCCTTCTCGTGGCCGAACAGTTCGGACTCAAGAAGGTTCTCCGGGATTGCCGCGCAGTTGACAGAAACGAAACGCTTGCCGCCGCGGCGCGATTTGCGGTGGACGTAGCGGGCCATGAGCTCTTTGCCGGTGCCGGATTCGCCGGTAATAAGGATACTGGCGTCGGAAGGGGCGACGCGATCGGCGAGGGCGAGGACTTCGGCCATTGCCGGGTCCTGCTGGATCAACTCGTCGCTTTCTTCGGCGACCGCCTCAAGGACGGCGGCAATCAAGTCGGGGTCGGGCGGCAGGGGAATATATTCCTTGGCGCCGGCCTTGATCGCCTGCACCGCCGCTTCGGCATCATTCTCGAGGCCGCAGGCGACGACCGGCACAATGATGCGTTCCTGCGACAGACTGTTGACGAGATGTTTGATGTCCAGGGCAATGTCGGCCATGATCATCTCAGCACCCTGACCGGCGCGCAAGGCGCGCAGGCCGCCGTTGATGTCGTCGACCTGATTGACGTTGGCGCCGTGTGCAATGGCGATCTTGCTGGCTATTGAGATGTGGCCGCCAAGACGTCCGATGATCAGCAAACGCATCCTATTCTCTCTTCTCTGTAACGGCTTCTACGTGAAGTATGTGACCCGTTTGGCGGGGGGCAGCACGGTGTTAAGCAACAGTTCAAGGCGACGCGGGTTTTCCTGGCGCCCGATGGAGGCGCTGGCGGAAAGGTAGATTTCGTTCAGCAGCCCCTCATGGACCGAGCGGCGCTCAAGCTTTGCGGCGAGCGGGGCGAAAACGGTATTGGCGAGGACCGCGCCGTAGAATGTGGTCAACAGTGCGACCGCCATGGACGGCCCAATCGTCGATGGATCCTCAAGATTGCCAAGCATCTGGACAAGGCCGACAAGAGTGCCGATGAGACCCATTGCCGGTGCTACTTCGGCGGCGCGGTGCAATACGTTGACCCCCTGGGCGTGGCGCTCGGCGATGGCGTGTTGTTCGAGGCGCATGACGCGCTCCATTTCCTCACCCGGAATACCGTCGGCGGCCAGTTCGAGGCCGCGAAGGAGGAATGGATCCGTGTTGCGGGCAGCCAACTCGCGGTGCAGCTCGATCAAGCCTTCGCGGCGACAGCGCTCAGCGATTTGGAGGACTTCGAGGACGGCGGCGGCAGGATCGCGGATCGCTCGGGAGAAGCTCTTCAGGACAACCTGCTGGGTGCGAGCGATGTCGGCGAGGCTGAAACTGATGGTGGTGACTGTAAAAGTACCGCCAAAGACGATGAGCATTGCCGGAAAATCGATGAACGCCCCCCAAGAGCCGCCGAGGGAAATGGCGGCGGCGATCAAAGCGAAGGCGCCGGTCAGCCCGAGCACCGTGGCGGCATCGACGTCGCGCAGAAATCTGGACCGGGGTTGCCGGCTCGATGTCGGTTTGGGCCGGTCTTCAGCCGTCAGCCGAGGCGCTGAAGTGCGGCCGGCCAGGCCCACTGACTCGTCCACTTTGCCTTCGAGGGCCATCAAGCAGACCGATCAGTCTTGATAATTTCGGTCATAGTGACACCTAGCCGCTCGTCCACAACAACCACCTCGCCACGGGCGACAAGGCGGTTGTTGACGTAGATGTCGATGGCTTCGCCGACCTTGCGGTCGAGTTCAACAACAGCACCGCGGCCTAGTTTGAGAAGCTGACTAACCTGCATGGAGCATTTGCCGAGCACGGCGGAGACCTGCACAGGAATGTCGTAGACAGCCTCGAGCTCACCGGCGATGCGTTCGGAGCGTTGGTCTTGCGTCTCTTCGGGTCCCTCTTTGGCAAGGGCTTGCGCCGGCGTAGCCTCTTGCGCAGAGGTGTCGGCTTCGAGTTCGGTGAGTTCGAGATCTTCTTCTTGATCGTCGGCCATGAATTGCTCCTAGCTTGACGCCGCCCCGGCCGCTTCGGCTGCGGCTTGGGTGGCGTCACTGTTTTCGTGGGTGGCGGTGGCTTCTTCGTGGATTTGTGGGGCCGCGGGTGTACCGGGACCGTTGAGATGACGGTCGATCACCTCATCTATTTCGGCCGTAAGTTTGGCGACGTCGCGATCGGCGCCGCCGTCGGCCCACAGGATCTGGCAATCGGTGCTAGCCAGATTGTCGTCGGCGAGCAGGACCAGGTTGCCGGCGAAGCCAGCAGCACCGGCGGCGATCCGGTCAATACGCTCCTGCAGCTGAGGCAGGGTCGTATTGTCGACACGTACCACCACACGGGGCTCATCGGGCAGGGTATTCAGGCATTCAGCTATGAGGCCCTCGATCTCGGCGAGCCCATGGCGCTGGGCGAGGGTCGGCAAGAGCTTACGGCAAACCAGCATGCCAAGTTCCTGTGCCTGACTGGCATGGGCCGCGATATGCTGTTGAAAATCGCCGGCCAAACTCTCGGCACGGGCGGCGAGCGAAGTCAGCAGCTCAACCAGGCGGTGCTCTTCGCGCTCCAGCGCTGCCGCCAAACCGGCGGCGTGGCCCTCGTCATGGGCTGCCTTGCGGGCAGCGATCATATCGTCGTCGCTGTGCTTGGGCGCATTGCGCAGCTCTTCTTGAATGGCGCCAGGGTCGAATGACTGCCCGAAGTTGAACTTTTCCGTTTGCGTCATGGCTAGTAGACCAACTCGTCGTCGCCCTTATTGTCGGAAATCATGATCTCGCCCTTCGCCGACAACTCCTTGGCGATGTTGACAATGTAGGCTTGCGATTCGTCGACATCCTTGAGGCGAACGGGGCCAAGGGCCTCCATATCCTCGCGCAGGATCTTGCCGGCGCGCTCGGACATGTTGGAAAAGAACAGGTCGCGGATCTCTTCGGATGCACCTTTCAGGGCAAGGCCGAGTTTTTCCTTTTCGATGCCGCGCAACAATGTCTGGGTGCCGGAAGGATCGAGCTTTTTCAGATCCTCGAAGGTAAACATCAGGGACTTGATCTTCTCGGCGGCGTCGCGGTTGCGCTCCTCCAGGGAATTCAAGAAGCGGCCTTCGGTATTGCGGTCGAAACTGTTAAAGATTTCGGCCATGATCTCATGAGCGTCGCGCCGGTTGGTACGCGCCAGGTTGCTCATGAATTCATTGCGTAGGGTGCGCTCAATGTCGTCGAGCACTTCCTTTTGCACCGACTCCATGCGCAGCATGCGCATCACCACTTCCATGGCGAAAGATTCGGGAAGCGAGGAGAGGACCCGGGCGGCATGGTCGGGGCGGACTTTGGAAAGTACGACGGCAACTGTTTGCGGATATTCGTTCTTGAGAAAGTTGGCGAGGACCTCTTCGTTCACATTGGCCAGCTTGTCCCACATGGTGCGGCCGGCGGGGCCGCGGATCTCCTCCATGATGGCGTCGACACGTTCGTCGGCAAGGACCTTGGTCAACAGCCGTTCGGTACTGTCGTAGGAACCGGTCACCGTGCCGGTGGTGGAGATCTGTTGGACAAACTCCATGAATAGCTGTTCGACGATTTCCGAGCTGAGCGTACCAAGGCCGGCCATGGTCTGAGATATTTCACGTATTTCATCGTCTTCCATAAGCTCGAACAGCTTGACAGCGCTGTCCTCGCCAACGGAAAGCATCATCATGGCGGCCTTCTCGGCGCCACTCAGGCTGCGGTAATCGTCGCGTAATCGCATGGTTGGTTCCCGCTGCTCCCGGCCTAAGACTCTTGGAGCATCCAGCCGCGGAGGATGGAAACCGTCTCGTCAGGATTGTTGTCGACGATTTCCGCAACGCGGTTGACTGACGAACTGCGAACCTTGCCTTCGACGCTGGAGATTTTGATCATTTCGTCCAGGGCACTCTCTTGGGGTGGCTGTGGAAGCTGCATCTGGGCGTTGTCGTCGCCTTCGACGGCGGCGGTCCCACCCTCGGATGGTGTAAGCTGGGCCTGGTTGCCGTGAGTCAGCAGATTTTGACCTTCGGCATTGTTATTGCCGGGGCTGGGGGCGGCTTCGAGAATGCGGTTCACCACCGGCCGGACGACCATCAGGATGATGAGAATGGCGACAACGCCAAGCACCAGCATTTCGACAATGCGGAAAATGTCTTGTTTGGAAAAGCCAAACAGGCCCGTCTCGAGCGGCTCTTCGAAATCAACATCGGGGGCGATGAAACGCAGATTGACGACCTCGACAGTGTCGCCGCGGGCCTCGTCGTAACCGATCGCCGAGCGCACCAAGGCGACGAATTGTTCCAACTCCTCCTCGGACCGGGCGACGTAGGTGCCGTCCTGCGCAAAGGTGCCGTTAACCAAGACAGCGACCGAGAGCCGGCGAACTTCGCCGGTTTCGCGCACCAGGGTCCGCAGGGTCCGGGATATCTCGAAATTAACCGTCTCCTCGCTGCGATTCGCCGCGGAGGAGCTGCGCGATTCAGTCTCATCGCCGGCACCGGCCGTGGGCAGACTGTTGGCAACTGTAACGCCTTCCAGGGTTTGGGCAGCCTCGGAGGAGGATTCTCCTTCGTCGACATTCTGGGTCGAGCGGACGACCTGGCCGTCGGGATCGTAGATCTCCTCGTTGGTGGTCAGGCGGTCAAAGTTTATCTGTGCCGACACTTCGGCGCGGACACTGCCTTGACCGACAGAACGTTCGAGCAGGCGCTCAACGGTACGGGCAAGGCGGGCCTCGTAGTTGGCGCGCATTTCCTGGGCATTGAGGGCGGACAGGCTGGTTTCGTCGCTGTCGCCGCCGCGGGCCAACAAGCTGCCACGCGAATCGATGATGGAAATCCGGTTAGGGTCCAATCCAGGAACCGCGGTGGCAACGAGGTGCTGGATGGCAAGAACCTGGCTGGCCGGAAGGCCCGCACCGCGCAGTTTCACGACCACGGTCGCCGTGGGTTCCTGGCGCTCGCGGCTGAAGACCTCCCGTTTGGGGATAACAAGATGGACCCGGGCCGATTGAATGCGGGCGAGGGAGGTGATGGTGCGGCCCAATTCACCCTCAAGGGCACGGGCAGAGTTAAGCTGTTGGACAAAACTGGTGCTGCCGAGGCCATTGGACTGGTCGAAAAGCTCGTACCCGACGGAGCCGCCACTGGGCAGGCCTTCGGCCGCCATGTTCATACGTAGGCGCAGGACCTGGTCCTGGGGCACATAGATCTGCGAGCCGTCGCCGCGAAGCTCGAACGGGATGTTCTGGCTCTCAAGACGGCTGACAATCTGGGCCGAGTCCGAGACCGCCAGATCAGTGTAAAACAAGGTTAACTCAGGGGTTGTCAGACGGGATGTGAAAAAAACAAAAAACCCCACCAGTCCAACCGCGACGGCCGCCATGGTCGCGAGCCGCACGGGGCCCAGATGACGCAGGGTCTGCGCTAATGCGTTCACTCAGCAGAACTTTCGTAACGGCCTGTGCGCCGAGCCGCGTCCTGCGACTGGCATCGGCCGTGACGCTACGAGGTTGGCAGTGAACAAGGCGTTAAAAAGCCGGCAAAATTTGCCGAGCAAGTGGGTAAAATTTGCCCTATCGACAAGGCGGGGACCCTGAACCCCCGTCGCGGCGCTATTCCGCCGTGGCTGTGGGGCGGTATTCCTTGAGTCTGGTGACACGTAGCCCACGCTCGCCATGCTCCTCGATGAGGCGCTGCCATGAGAGAAACTCCTCCACCGAAAGGGTATAGCGGCGGCACGCCTCTTCGAGTGAGATGACGCCCTGCCGCACGCCCATTACAACGGCGGCCTTGCGTCTCACGACCCAGCGGGTGGTGCCTGGTGGCGGAAGGTCTTTAATGGTCAGGAGCCGGTCTTTGCTTTCGCGCGGTGGCGCGGCGTCCTGCCGGTCGCTGCCGTAGTGATGTATCATAGTCCCACTTTCTGCCTGAACGTGAGAGCCCAGAGGAAGGGCAAGATTAGGCCCGCCGAACTTAAGAAAGCCCTAAATGCGGGCGCTAATAAGAGAAAGCGCCCCAGCCGATAGCCGGAGCGCTTATTTCTTTGTAATTCAGTTGTTTATCTCTTAATTCTAACGAGTTCCTCGAGCATTTCGTCGGCGGTGGTGATGATCTTGCTGCTGGCCGTGTAGGCTCGTTGAATGATGATCATATTGGTGAATTCCTCGCCCAGGTCGACGGTCGAGGATTCGAGGCTGGACGGCGATATCCTGCCGGCTGATGCGGTGCCGGCCTCGTTGAGGAAAAGGTTGCCGGCGGTCGCCGTTTCACTCCAGGCGTTGCCGCTGACGGGCGAGAGGGCATTGGGATTGGGGAATGTGGCTATGGGCAGGCGATAAATGGAGCGGCGGCCGCCATTGTCGAACAAGGCCGTGACGAGACCGTTTTCGCCAATCTCGACGGATTGGAAGCGGCCAATGGGAACGCCGTTCTGGTTAATGAACGACAAGGCGAAGTTGCCGGCGAACTGGGTCACACCGTCGGCCTGGCCGACCGTGCCCAGATTGAAGGTAATGGAACTAGCCGAGGCGCCCGAGACCCAGTTCGCCGAAGGGATCGACAGGGCGGTCGGCGAGAAAGTTGCCGGGGTACCATTGCCGCCGAAAACCACCGTGTCGATGTTGATTGGGAAAGCGAGGGTGGTCGAGGCAGCACCGGTGTCGGCCCTGGTAATACCGGTCGCGGAAAGGGTCCAGGTGGCAGGCGAGACGACTGTTTTGTCCCATTGAAGAGCGATGTTATGGGGGATCCCGAGGGAGTCGAATGATTTTACCGTCATGGTCTGGGTGGCACCGACCGCGGCGGTCGCCGGTAGATTCAATCCCAGGGTGGCGCTAGAGGTGGGGGTCGCCGTGCTGGTGAGGCTGGTAACCTGGATGGCCTGGAGACTGGTCAGACTTGTCGGGTCAGGCTGGCTGGGGTCGGCGACGCCGTTTTGGTCGACGTCGTAAGAGCCATCCGGCAGGGTGCCCCAACCTTGGAGATAACTGCCGCCATTGTTGGCCAGGTAGCCTTGGCTATCGACAGTGAACTGGCCGGCCCGGGTGTAGAGATAGCGGTCGCCCGAGGCCGGAACCGCGGCTTCGTTGACGACAAAGAAGCCGTTGCCGGTGATGGCGATGTCAGTTGGATTCTGGGAAGCCTGGAGGAGGCCTTGGCGGTCGATAATCTGGAACGGTGCGGAGCGGACGCCGCCCGGCGCGTATTTGGTGGCCAGTGAAGAGGCCGTGACCAGGGTCGAAAACCGGGCGCTCGTACTCTTGTAGCCAATCGTATTGAGGTTGGAGATGTTGTCGGCGATCATACCCATCGCGTTGCTGTTGGCATTGAGGGCCGATACTCCGGAAAACATCGCACCATAGATACTCATTTGTGTCCTCCTGACACTGCGGGGATCTTGCTTTGAATGACTAGAGCGTATTCCGTTCACTTGCGCTCACTTCATGTGCTCTAGCTTATTGTTTTGACGCATTTTCTTATCGTTCAAACGGATCCGTTTAGGGTTAATTTGCCGCGGCGGTTACCGATTTGACTTCGCTGAGCCGTGTCGATACGTCGTTGACAAGAACGTAGGTGTGGCCCAAGTCGTTGACGATTTCAGTCGCGGTGCCACGGGCAAAGATAGAGATGTCCTCGATGGCATCGCCGTTTTGATTCTTGGCAGATACCGCCAGGGTGTAGGTGCCATCGGGTACCTGGATCCCCTGGCTGTTTTTGCCGTCCCAAACCTGGTCAGTGCGGCCGCCGACGGTCTCGCCTTCAAGCGTGCGCACGACGCTGCCATCCTGGTCATAGATGGTGACCGTTGTTTCGGCCGACGGGCTGGGTAGGCGGTAAGATAAAGTCGCCGTACCATTGGCCAGGAAGGTAACATTGCCGCCGATTTCGACGGTCTTGCCAAGATATTGGACCGCGGTTGCGGCCTCGACCGCCGTGCTTGCGGCATATAGATCGTCGAGCTTGTCGTTGGATGCGATCTGTTGCTCAAGAGCACTAAACTGGACGAGCTGATTGGTGAACTCAGTGGAGTCCATGGGCGAAAGCGGGTCCTGGTTCGCAAGCTGTGTCGTCAGTATGCCAAGGAACGTGTCAAAATCGTCGACCAGCGAGGTCTTGGCGGTACTGACTTCGGCCGGTAAGCCGGTAACGGGGGATATGTGTGTCATGATCCGTTCCTAGACCTCGATATCAACGATGCCGTCGTGGGACGATCGGCGGTTGGCGTCGGTGGTGTCAGATGACTCCGTGGCGTCCTCGGCAGAGTCACCGCCAGCGGCGTTAAGCCGCCCGCCCGATGCCTGATCATCCTGGTTGGACGCGGATTGATCATGCTGGAAAGTGAAGCTGTCCGGATCGCTCCTAAAGCCGGCATCCTCGAGGGCGCGCTGGAGGGTCCGAGCGTCGCGTTGCAGAGACTCCAGGGTCTCGGCTTTCTCGACAGTGATGAGTGTTTGAATGTTCTTGTCGCCGTCGATTTGCATACGCACTTCGACACGGCCGAGTTCGGCCGGGTTGAGGCGCACATGGATCGTGTCGGCGCCGGCCTTGAGGCCATTGCGAACGTGCACCGCGATCTGCTGTGCCGGTGGCAGACGCGACTCCGCCGCGGCCCGGCTCGCCGTTGACTGCTTGGCCGCGGCAATGGACTGGGCGTCGCCGGCCCGCCCATTGGCGGCGAACTGGCCCGCCGGGTCGAGGGGAGTGCCGGCGGTTGACGCGGTGGTGGCGGCGAAGGGTGAGGATTGTAGCGGCGCTATTGGCTTGGGATTTTCCAGTACCGGTGTCTCTGGCCGGGGCGTTGGCTGGGCAACTTCCGCCTTCAGGGCCGGGCGCTCCGCGTTCGCGGTGTTCTTGGTTAGCTGCTCGTCGGGGGTGTCGGTTGGCGTGGGCGCGGCCTTGCCGGGTGAGTCGGCGTTAGCGGCGGACGTGCTGAACTGGCCGTTGCCCTGGGTCAGTGCTTCATCGCGGCCGGCACGCAGGCTAACCTGGTCGGCCGGTGCTGCCAACGGATTGATGGGGGTGTTCTGCTGGGCTTGTTCCTGGCCGGATTGCCTGACAGCGCGTTGCAAGGCGGGCTGGGCCGCCGCCGCTTGGGGAGACGGCGCGGTGGCCGCAACTGTCGTGGCGGCGGCCAGCGGGTCTGGCTGTTCGGTACCAGCAGCCGGTGCGGTAACTTTGGTCTCGTCGGCCTGGCGGCGGGGGGTGTCGGCGTCGGCGGGTGCGGCGGCGGTCGTGGCCGTGACCGGGGTGGATTCGGGCTCAACCGGGGTGGATTCGGGCTCAACCGGGAGCTGGCCGAGGGCGGTCAGCTGTTGACCGGTCTGCTCGGCGGTTTGGTCGGCGGTATCGGAGTTGTGGTCGGTGGGCTCATCGGGCGCCTCGTCATCAACCGGGCCGTCGTCACCATAGGGGTCGGCGACCTCGGTGAGGGTGGTGAGCATCTGATCGAAAAGGTCCCCCTCGGCACCGGCGAGCGGTGCGCCCGGTACGGGACGGTCGGTGACAGCTCTATCGAGAGCGAAAATGTCCATTCATGCGCATCCTGCGGTCGTCGCCATGTTGCGACGCAGAGGTACACGCAAGCTTCGGGCCAATTGCGGTTACCGACCTATTGTTTCGGTTTGGCGCGGATCGGGAAGTGAAAAACAGGGCGATTCGTGACCGTGGCCGGCAAGGCCTTCCGGGTGAGGTGGCAAATCCTGCCGGATCGGTTCCGGGGCGATGAATGCGAAAACGCGGCACAGGGCCGCGTTTGGGAGGGTTGCATCGGGGTGAGCGCTTTTGCAGCGAATAGTTAGGCCGATATGCCGCCGGTGTTGGAGGAAGGGATGATGTCGGGCGGTGCCGGCTTTTCCTCATCTTCCGTTGAGGACAGCAGGCCGGCGCCGACATTGCGATTGATGTTGACAAGAACTGTCAGCAATTCGGGTTTGGGGTCGGCCAGGATCTCAACGGTTCTCTTGTCGACGAAATTGCAAAGATTGAGCATATTCTGGCGAATTTCCGTTGGTACCGCACATTCAGGCGACGTCAACTCGGCCTGGAAAATGGTCCAGAGGCGCCAGTTCAGCCGGATGCATTCGATGATCTTGGCCTGGTCGCCGTCTTTCTGGGCATTGGAGAGGCGTCGAGCCGATTCCATCAGTGCGCGCCCTTCAGTTTCCCGGGGCGTATTGCCGGATTGCGCCGGCTGGCGGTAGCCGGCGGCAGCGTTGCTATTCTGCGGCATACGACAAGATCTCGTTTTCGTAGTCGATCAGTTCGCGGCAGATTTTCAAGGCGTGGTAAAGCTCGCCTGCGTTGGACTTATCGATCATGCGCTCAACGACGGGGAGCGCGCTGGGCACCGCTGCCGCGAAATCACTGATCAGGCGGTTGTAATCGCGCAGATGAACCGAGTTATTCTCGGGGAACATGTAGGCGCATTGCAGCGATAGATATGCCCTTGAAGCGGGTGTGTTGGCCTGGGCAGATGACAAGATGTCTTTCTGGCGCAGGATATGTGCCTGATTCTCGAAAACGAGGCTGGCGTCCATACCGTCATTCTTGATCACGGCGCCATTGACGACCAGTTTCTCGCCTTTTGTCAGGCTCAGTTTGAGCGGCACGGCTACTCACCACGGTTGTTGCAACGTTAGCAGTCTGTTCGGTCAAGATTAAGAATCGGTTAACCGAGATTTCATGCTTAACCAAAGGTTTGCAGGATCATTTCGCGGGCAGGTGTGCCGATGACCGTCGTCTTTGGGGCGATATCGGAGACAACGGTCGCGCCTGCCCCGACGACGGCACTGGCGCCGATCATGCGCCCCTCGATGACGATAGCGCCGGCGCCGATAAATGCGTCTTCTTGGCAGATCACACCGCCGCACAGCCGGGCGCCGGGACCGATTTGCACGCCGTCGTCGAGGCGACAGTCATGGTCGACGCTGCAAGCGGTGTTGAGGGTGCAGTGTTGGCCGATCTTGCTGCCAGAATTGACTATGATGCCGGCGACCAATGCCGTTCCGCCGCCGATCTCAACATCGGCGGCGACAACGCATGCCGGGTGGATCAGGGTCGCAAGCGTGGCGCCGTGTTCAGCCAGGGTTTCGGCGATTCGGCGGCGGGCTTGTGTCTGCCCTATGGCGACAAAGAAATCATGCGCGGCCACGAAAGAGCGATCGCGGAGCCGATCATCATTGCCGAGGGTAGCGAGGGGCAGGGTGTTGTCGTCCTCCAGGGTCAAGACGCCGGCGACGGTTCGGTGGGTGAGGCGGGCGATGTCCAAGAGGACCTTGGCATGGCCGCCGCCGCCAATCAGGACCACAGGTCGTTGCTCGGCGCTCATGGTCATGATGGGGCCGGCAAATCATGGAAGCGTTTGACAATGATTCGTTCGCCAAGGGGGACGGCGCGCAGGCGTTCGACAATGCGGTCAGCGGCCTTGCCGTCGCCATAAGGATTCCGCAAGCCCGCAAGGGCCGCACGGGCTTGCGGGGCGGTGGCGAGGCCGATGGCCCGGGCGATGGCGCTGGGCTCGGCCGGCACGTCTTGCACGTTGGCCGCCCGCAGGCGGCCGTCCTGGCGGGTGCCGACATTGACCACCGGCAGGGCGAAGCTGGCCGCTTCGATGATGCCGCTGGAGGAGTTGCCGAGCATGGCGGCGGCGGCCTTCATAAGGCCGAAATAGCCTGCTGTCCCCATATTTTGGACAATCCAAGCATTGTCGTGGTCGGCCGCATAGGCGCGGATCGCCGACATGATCACCTGACCGCCCGGGTCGGCGTTGGTCTGTGTGAAAACGGTGGCGTGGCCGATTTGCTCAATGGCGGTCAGCACGGCGTCGACAAGCGTCTGGGCCGACATGCTGCTGCGAGTTTCAGGGTGCAGGGTCACGAGCAGGGGGGCGGCGTCTAGGGAAATGCCAAAGCGGCGATGGATCTCGCCGGGATCGAGTGGTGACAGTGCGGAAAGGTTGTCGAGACTAGGGGCGCCGGACACAGTGATTCGCCATGGCTCTTCGCCGAGCTGACGCAGGCGCCGCGCGTAAGTTTCGGCGGCCGCGAAGTGCAGGTGGCTGAGTTTGGTCAGGGAGTGCCGAAGGGCATCATCCATGGCACCAAATGTCAGCTCGCCACCATGGATATGGGCAAGTGGAATATTGAAGGGTAAAGCGGCCAAGGCGGCCGCATACATCTCGAATCGATCGCCGAGAACGAGCAAGATATCGGGTGGGTGTGTGGCCAAGGCAAGGGCCATACCGGTTGTTCCGTGACCGATGGCGCGGGCGACAGCCAGAGGTGTGTCGCCGTCCAGAGGTACCTCGATACGCGCGGCGATGGGGAAATCTTCGTGTTCGATCTCACGGACCGTCAAGCCATGCTCCGGGTTCAAATGCATGCCGGTTACGAAGAGCATCAATTCGAGGTCGGGATCGTTCTGGATGGCCCGGAGAATCGGCCGATAGATGCCGAAATCCGATCGGCCGACGGTCACGACACCAATGTGACGCATGGTTAGAAAAATCCGGGCGAGATGAGAAAAACGACGGACTGGCGGACGCTACGGTCGCGGCTGAAGACCGGCATCGCGGGTCGGTATCGCAAGGAACCGGTCATCGCCAAAGCGCAGCCGATCGTGACGATCTCCCGAGCCGTCATTCTTGTGCCCCGATCGGTTCGTCCTGGCGGTAATCGGTTTCGGCGGTGTGGCCAAGCAGGCGCCAGTAGGCCATGGGGGATACGCCGCTTCCGGGCCGCTTGGCGCCCAGGTTTTTGTCGTCGAATGTCTCGCCCCGATTGATTGGTTTGAGCGCTACAAGGCTCTTGCGGGCGACGGCCATGTTTTTGCGCTCGGAGGGCGTCGGCAATTTGACGCCATCACCCATGGCGGCTTCGACCTGCCTTATGGCATCGACCATGTCGGAGAACTCGTCCGGTTCTAGAGAAGCGGTATGGTCGGGCCCAGGTAAGGTGCGGTCCAATGTGAAATGCTTTTCGATTATCGTGGCGCCTAGCGCTGCACCAGCAGTGGGGACAGCGATCCCCGTCGAATGATCGGACAGGCCGATGGGCAGGCCGAAAGTCTCCTTTAGCGTGGTCATGGCCCTGAGGTTTATCTCATCGAACGGGGCCGGGTATTCGGTTGTGCAATGAAGCAGGGTGACGTGCGCCAAAAGTGCGCGCTGTCCGTCGTCCGAGGCAAAGGCGCGGGCAAAGGCATCGCTCACCGGGGCGCCCTGGGGAGACGTATAGCCGAAGGCCAGAACGCCCAACGCCGCCTCAACGTCGGCCATAGTGCTCATGCCGGTGGACAGGATAATGTCCTTGCCGGTCCAGGCCGCCGCCAACAGGAGTGGTCCGTTGGTGATCTCACCGGAGCCGATCTTAAGGCGCGGGACATCCAGATCCTCAACGAGAAAGGCAAGACTATCGTGGTCGAACGGCGTCGACAGGAAATCGATACCGTGGCCGGCGCAACGGTCAAGCAATGGCCGGTGCGCGTCGAAGGACAGTTCGAATCCACGGATCATTTCGAG
>QIGO01000079.1 GCA_003230015.1 Alphaproteobacteria bacterium
TTCAATCAGAAGATCAACGGCAAGACGCGTCTCATCACCATCGATGGCGACTTCCAGATGGTCTATTACCGCACTGACGTTCTTGCTGATTTGGGTCTCGAGCCGCCGCGGACCTGGGATGAGTATCTCGAGGTTGCCGCCGCCGCTAATGGCCGCGACATGAATGGCGACGGTGAGGCCGATTTCGGCTCATGCCTGTTCAAGAAACGCAACGCGCAGAGCTACTTCGCAATTCTGTCTGTTGCCGGCGGCTATTTGCAGAGTCAGGGCACGGGGCAGGGCATCTTCTTCGATACCGATGACATGACCCCCTTGCTCAACAACGCCGCCTTTGCCGAGGCGCTGCGTGTTTACAAGGCCACCGGCGAGTTCGGCCCCCCGAACGAACTCAACCACGACATCGGCGATACGCGTGCGCTGGTCACGACGGGACGTTGTGCCCTAATGATCGACTGGGGTGACATCGGTCCCCTGTCCATCGATCCGGAGAATTCCCGCATTACGGACTTGGTCGGTGCGATTCCATTGCCAGGATCGACCCGGGTTCTCGATCGTGCGACCGGCGAGCTTGTGGAGTGCACGGAAGCACTTTGCCCCTACGCGGAAGACGGCATCAATCGTACGCCATTCGCTGCTTTCGGCGGCTGGTCCGGTGCCATTAATGCATCGGCTGATCCCAAGGTAATCGAGGCCGCTTACGGCTTCCTGTCCTATATGAACCAGGCCGAGCAATCCAACTTCGATGTGACCCAAGGCTGGACCGGTTACAATCCTTACCGGATTTCTCAGTTTGAGAATATCGAACCTTGGATTGAGGCAGGGTTCAGCCGTGAAGCGGCCGAGAATTACCTCGGCGCCATCGGTGACAGCCTGAACAACCCCAACATGGCCTCGGACCTGCGTATTCCGGGAACCCAGCAGTATCAAGGCTTGGTGCTCGATCGTGAGTTGGCTCGTTTTCTTGCCGACGAGATCACGGCCGAACAGGCCATGCAGAACATCTACGACGGTTGGGAGGAGATTACCGAGGATTTCGGTCGTGAAGAGCAGCTCAAGCTGTATCGCGCGTCCCTTGGTATCAGCAACTGAACTTAAGATGGTTGGTTAGGTGGCCACTCAGAACAGTGTGGCGAGCATACCGCGGCCGGGGAGGCGTTCTTCGGCCGCGGTAGCATTTGAGCTGCCGCCCCGCGGCGGCATCTCTCATTGGTTTGATCTACAATCACGGCACATCTTCATCATGCCCGCCGTGATTATGATTCTCATATTCTCGATATTTCCGCTGATCGCTTCGCTGATACTGTCCCTGTCGCGTGTCCGCCTGCGGGCCGGCGGTTACGACGTCCGGTTCGTTGGCCTGCGCAACTTCGAAAAGCAGCTATTCGGCTCCGAGCAATTCCATTTCCTGGGCACCTTTACTTCGATCAGTCTCCTTGGCTGGGTCTTCATAATTGCCATGGGCGCATTGCTCATTCGGTGGTTCTCAGTGTATTTGCGTGGCCCGGTAGTAGTGATAGGCCTTATCGGCAGGATTATCACAGCGAGTATGATTTTGGCGCTATCGGTATTGCTCGCGGCGACGCTTCTCAGTGGCAATCAGTTTGGCACCCTCGGTGTCACCCTCTTCTATGTCCTTGTCGGTTCCGCGATCCAATTCTTGATCGGCCTTGGGCTGGCGATCATCTGTGCCCAGCCCATTTGGGGGCGGACGTTTTTTCGCGTCGTCTTTTTCCTGCCCATGATGATCACGCCGATCGGTATCGGCTACGCCTTCCGCATGATGGCTGACACCACGAAAGGACCCTTCTCCCCGGTATGGCAGTTTTTCGGCCTTCGGGATTTTGCCTGGGCGGCGGATGCTTGGACGGCGCGATCGTTTATTGTTATTGGTGATAGCTGGCAATGGATCCCGTTTATATTCGTGGTTCTTTTGGCCGCTCTCGAAAATGTGCCACGAGACATGATCGAGGCCGGCCATGTGGACGGTGCCAACGGTTGGCAGATATTTAAAGAAATCACCTGGCCCTCCATTGCCCCGGTGGCGGCCACGGTCATGCTGATCCGTGCCATTGAAGCCTTTAAGTTGGTTGATCTTCCCAACATCATGACGGCCGGCGGTCCAGGAATTTCTACCGAGTCCATGACCTTGCAGGCATTCTTTGCCTGGCGGGCGCCTGACCTCGCTCAATCCGCGGCGGTATCGTACCTGCTTTTGTTTATTGCCGTGGTTTTGTGTGTTTCCTTTTTCAATCTGGTTATCCTGAAGCGCAGGGCAGCGATAGCATGACCACGGATGATCTGACACAGATACCTTCCCGGCCCACCGGCATCGCCCGGCTCTTCGAGGCGCCGCAAATGGGCAAGATGTCGCCGGCTGGCTGCGTGATCGTCTACAGCCTGCTGTTCATTTGGACCGGCTTCGTTTTATTTCCTCTCTATTGGATCGCCATCACATCAGTGAAGCTGCCCATCGATGTGAACAGCGGCCCAGCTTACCTTCCCTGGATCGACTTTACACCGAACCTCCACGCGTGGCGGGATTTGGTCGTCCTTGAATGGGCCGAGACGTTAAAGCCTTACCGCAATTCTGTCATCATCGCTTTCTTTTCCACGATTGCCTGTATGTTTATTGGCAGCATGGCGGCTTATGCGCTCGCCAGAATTGAATACAAACCGAAATTTGGCACCATTTTGATGTTTGTTTTATTGATGGCGGCCGCTTCTGTTTCGGTTGGTGTATGGGGTGTCGATTGGCGGCTGGCCTCGGCTTCTGCCGCGGCTATTTTCGTTCTACTGGCACGCGCGCTCGGGCGCCGGTTTAAGCGCTCCGTCGGCAATAGCGACATCCTCTTCTGGATGATCTCTCAGCGCATATTGCCGCCGGTCGTCACGGTGGTGCCTGTCTATATGATGTTTCAAAGCGTCCGGCTCTTGGACACTCAATTTGCGATCATTCTAACCTACACGGTTGTAAACCTGCCGATCGTTGTTTGGCTCATGTACGACTTCTTTTCCGGTATCCCAAAGGATTTGGAAGAAAGTGCTCAATTGGACGGCGCGTCGCAATTCACCATTTTCTATGAAATTGTTCTACCGCTGGCCCGCACCGGGCTTGCCGCGACGACGTTGCTGGTGATGATCTTTGCCTGGAACGAATATATAGTGGCCCTGTTTTTGTCGACGACGAAGGCTCAGACCATGCCTATTCTCGTCGCCGCCATGAATGCCGGTGAGAAGGGTGTTCTCTGGTGGAAGATGTCTGTTGTTATCATCATCATGATTATCCCGGTTGTCCTCATGGCGCTCGTGCTTCAGCGGTTCATTTCCAGGGGTGTTTTGTTGGGAGCCGTAAAAGGATGACTGCCGCCAATATCGGCGCGGACGTTGCCGTGGAGAGGCGCGCTCAGAGGCTCTCCATTCTCGCTCTGAACAAGAGTTTTGGTCCCGTTCACGTGGTCAAGGACCTCACCATCGATGTGGCACCGGGAGAGTTTCTGGTCCTTCTTGGGCCCTCGGGCTGCGGCAAGACAACAGCTCTGCGTATGATCGCCGGCTTGGAAGTGGCCGATTCTGGCCGCGTCATATTGGGTGACACCGACGTCACTGAAGCGCTCCCGAAGTATCGCGATGTGGCGATGGTCTTCCAGTCCTACGCGCTCTATCCCCATAAAACGGTCGCCGAAAACATTGGCTTTCCGCTCAAGGTACGTGGTGTTCCGTTGGAGCAACGCTCGGCTGCGGTGCGCGACGCCGCGGCCCAGGTTCACATGGAGGAGTATCTCGAACGCTACCCGCGGCAATTGTCGGGCGGGCAACGGCAGCGTGTGGCCCTGGCGCGCGCTATCATTCGCCGTCCATCGGTATTCTTGATGGACGAGCCTCTGTCCAATCTCGATGCCAAATTGCGCGGTTACATGCGCGCTGAACTCAAACACATGCAGCATGAACTCGGCGTGACGACGGTCTACGTCACCCACGATCAGGTGGAAGCCATGACCTTGGCCCACCGCGTCGCCATTATGGACCAAGGTGTGTTGCAGCAAATCGGCAAGCCGCGCGAGGTCTACGACAATCCCGCCAATCTGTTCGTCGCCGGCTTCATGGGTTCGCCATCAATGAATTTTATCGATGGCCGCGTGGAAAACGGTCGTTTTGAAAGCGACGGCGTGAGTTTGCCGCTCTTGAATGGCGCACCTGCCGGCCCTGTTGTGATGGGTTTCCGACCTGAGGACGCGACCGTGGTCGACCCTGGCATGGGCCAATTTGACGCCAAGGTATTTACGGCCGAATTGACTGGTGATGTCACCCTGGTGACTATCGTCATCGGCGATAAGAGCCTGGCGGTGAAGATGCCCAAGGAATACGAAGTCGATTTTGACAGCGCTGTGGCGGTCAGTTTACCCCTGCAAAATGCCTTTCTCTTTGATGCCCACACCGGCAACCGGCTCCCCGCCCAATTTGCCCTGCCGCCAGGTCAATAGATCCGCACTAAACGAGGTTTTTGACATCCGCAGCAAAACTCGGAAAGCCGTACACCATTTCCTTTATTTGCGCTGCGGTGATGCCGAACTTCATGGCAAAGGCGAACAGATGGATAAGGTCCTCGCTGTGATGTCCAATCATATGGGCACCGGCGATCCGCCCGCTGCTCTGGTCCACAAGCACTTTCGCCCAGGCGGCCGGCTCGCCAAAACTCTTCGCCAAGAACCAGCCGCTCATATCGTTGACGCGGACATCCACATCGAGCCCCTGCGCGCGCGCTTCTTCTTCGGTAAGACCGATGCTTGCCAGCGCCGGGACTGTGTAGACCGCCTGCGGAATACCCAGATAGTCGGGCTCTTGCAGCGCTTCTCCGGCACTCCGCGCGACGATATTCTGTCCGACAAGGCGGCCTTCATAGGTGGCGATTGGCGATAGCTGGGCCGAACCCACCAACGCGTCGCCGGCCACCCAGACGCCGGGATTCGAGGTTGAGCGCAAGGTGCTATCCACCAGAATCCGGACCCCGTCATGATCGACATTCCCGGCCTCAAGGTCGAGGCTATCCACATTGGCGACCCGGCCCGCGCCATTCACCACCCGGTCAGCGGTCACGGTATGGCCCGCCCCACCATGGCACCGGGAATGAAGTCGATCATGCCCTGCGTGCGGTCGATCAACTTGCCCCAATCGATCCTAGGCTTGCCAATTTCGATGCCATGGATCGGTGCCAGGGCGATCTCGTGCAGATTATGGGCAGCGGCGACCAGGGCCTTTTTTGGCGTGCAGCCACGGTTCGGGCAGGTTCCGCCGAAATCCCGTTCCTCGATGATCGCCAGCGACTTGCCGGCTTCATGGGCCACCGCGGACACGCCAAAACCGGCATTACCCCCGCCAATAATCGCCACGTCCACATATTTTATGCTCATCAAATGTCCCTTGTTCAACGGCCGCCGGATGTGGCGCACGGTATATGCCGAGGTGGCCGGAGTGCCAGAAAAGGCAAACGATTCACCACAAACGGAAATTCAAACTTGCTCACATTATCCGGAGCCGTCCATAAACTGGTCTCACAGCTAATGATGCGCTAGGAAAGGGCTTCGAGCCATGAAAATGGAGGCCCTCGGAGGGAACATGACTGAACCAACATTGCCAAAACGCGGGGCGGTAATCGGCTGCGGCTTCTTTGCCGTAAATCACCTTGCGGCATGGCGCGGGCTGCCGGCGGCCAAGATCGTCGCGACCTGTGATCTCGACCGCGAGCGGGCCGAGGCTGGTGCCGCTTTGGTTGGCGGCGCGACCGCCTATACCGACCTGGCCGAAATGCTGGATGCCGAGCGCCTCGATTTCGTCGATATCGTCACCACCATGGAGACTCATGAGGCGATCATTGAACAATGCGCGGACAAGGCGTTACCCGCGGTACTGCAAAAACCGCTGGCACCTGACCTGCAAACGGCCGTCCGCATCGTCGAACGCATGGATAGAGCCGGTGCCCCACTTATGATCCATGAGAATTTCCGTTTCCAGCGGCCCATACGCGAAGTCCAGCGGACTGTCGCTCGCGGCGCTATTGGGCGTCCAACTCATGCCGATATCCAGTTTCGCACCAACCACGATATCTATGCCAAACAGCCTTATCTGGCTGAAACCGAGCGGCTGATCATCAGCGATGTCGGGGTTCACGTGCTCGATGTCGCCAGATTCCTGCTTGGTGAAGCCACCTCGCTATTTTGCCGCGCCGCTTCGATCCGGCCCGGCATCCGTGGCGAGGACATGATGACCGCCGTGCTGGGCCATGAGAACGGCGCCACCAGCATTGTTGCAGCCTCCTATGAAAGCAAACTTGCCAACGAGATATTCCCGCAAACCCTGATTAGGGTCGAGGGTACGCAAGGCAGCGTCGAACTCTGCCCGGATTACCAGATGGTGGTACGCTCCGGCGACGAAGTATCCCACCACGATGTCAGCCCGATCTTGCTCGACTGGGCCGAAAAGCCCTGGCACGGCATCCAAGAAAGCGTCTTCAGGGTCAATGAGCACTGGTTGCGATGCCTGGCTGAAAAAATGGCACCCGAGACCTCAGGCTTCGACAACCTAAAGACCTTCCGCCTCGTCGAGGCCGCCTATCGGTCGGTCGAGAGTGGTGATGCCGTGGATCCTTACGCTTTTGCCGCGATCCCCGAAGATCCCGGTCCAAATAGCTAGCAACGACGCCACGCTACCGCCGGTCCGTCCGGCCCTATACGATCCCCCTGTTCGAACAGGAATCATGTTGCGGGAGACGCCATGAAGGCGGCGGTTATTGAACAGCAGGGTGGGCCGGAGAATATCGTCTATCGTAATTGGCCCGATCCCCGGCCCGGCTCCGGCGATGTCTTGGTCCGGGTTAAGGCATGTGGTCTCAACCATTTGGATATCTTTGTTCGTCGGGGCATGCCGGGGCTGCCCGTGCCCATGCCGTTTATATCCGGCGGCGACATCGCCGGCATCGTCGAATTCGTTGGCGGCGAGGTCAGCGGTCTGAAGGTCGGCGCGCGGGTGCTTCTCAACCCTTCGACGCCTGCCGGCATGATGGGTGAGCAGATCCAGGGCGGATTGGCTGAACTGGCGGTCTGCCCCGCCAGTCACGTCGTACCCATCCCCTCTGGGGTCACCTTCGAGCAGGCCGCTTGTTTGCCGGTCGCCTATGGCACCGCGCGGCGCATGCTGCTGACACGGGCCAAGCTCAAGGCCGGTCAGACCATCCTAATTCTCGGTGCCAGCGGCGGTGTCGGCAGCGCCGCGGTGCAGATTGCCAAGCATATCGGCGCCCGGGTCATTGCTTGCGCCGGGACTGACGAAAAATGCCAGCGTTTGAGCCAGATCGGCGCCGATCACGTTATCAACTACCACGAACAGGATTTCAGCCGCGAGGCCTGGCGCCTGACCGACAAGGAAGGCGTCGATGTCGCCATCAATTTCACCGGCGGCGACACCTGGGTTCCTTCACTGCGCGCTATACGCAAACAGGGATGCCTGGTCACTTGCGGCGCCACGGCCGGTTTCGACCCGCAGACGGATATTCGCTACATCTGGACCCGCGAACTCGATATCCTTGGCTCCGACGGCTGGACCACCCAGGACATAGCCGCACTGCTTGATGACGTTGCCGGCCAACGCCTCGAGCCCATCATCAGCCACGTCTTCCCCCTCGAGCACGCGCGCGAGGCCGAAGAGTTGATGGAGGCGCGGGGCATATTCGGCAAAATTCTGCTCGTGCCATGAACGCCGGTCTCACCACCGACATGCTGCAGAACTGGGTAGATGCCGCGCCATATCATCGTTTGCTGGGCATCAAGGCGTTGAGTTTGGATACCGAGGCCGGCGAGGTCGTGCTGCAAATTCCCTTTCGTCCCGATTTGCAGCGCTCCGATGACCAGCCCGAAATCCACGGCGGCGTCACGGCGGGTTTGATCGACATCGCCGGTGACTACGCGCTCGCCGTAGTCATCGGCCGCCCGACGCCGACCATCAATATGCGCATCGACTATTTACGCATGGCACGAGACTGCGCCCTGACCGCGACTGCGCGCGTTATCAAGGCCGGCCGCAACATTGGCTTTGTCGATGTCGCGGTGACGGACGACAATGGCCGCACAGTGGCGATAGGGCGCTGTAACTACGCCACCCGCGTGGATTGACCTATTTGCCTGCGAATTCGATAATCGCCCCTTGCGCGAATTCCGGCGCAACCCAGATGGAATCGCCGTCCGCGCCCTCGTGAAAGGCCACATCATTGCCGGTCAGACAATCCCGCGTGGCGGCAAGGTCGGCGACACGCAAGCGCACCGCGGCAAACCAGGGTGAGGCGGCCGGTGTCACATTGGGGAAGCGCGCCGCCAGGCCGCCGCCATCAACAATTTCGATTGTCCCCGCCTCCAGCGGGAACCGAATCCCACCTTCATCGCTGGCCATGGGTTCCACCGCCACCAGCGCCCGCAGCCGCTTGGCGGTTTGGCCCGGATCGGGCGAGCAGATCGTCACCGACTCGAGCGCCGTGACCCCATTCGGGTGATTTAACAAGTCCGGCTGCCACAACACGTCGCGCGTGGCTTGCTCGATGAAGAAAAACTCCGCTTCTGGAAACAACGCCTCGTCCAGCCGGACGAGGCGGAACAAGCCAGGTTTTGTCCCATCGCCCACCGGCACATCGCGATGCAGCTCCATCATCGGCTCGACGCCGTCGAGCCGCTCGCCGAGCATCGCCCCCAGGGCCGCCGAGTTATTGTTGCCGATCGCCAGCAAATGCAGGCCCTGGGATCGCGCTAGCCGCTCGTCGATATGAACGTGATAGAGCGTCGGATCGGTAATCCCGATAACCTCGAAATAGCCCTGGTGGAACATCGCACAATGGTTCCCGGATCCCCACTCGACGACCGGCCCGCCGGGCTCCAGGGCGGCTCTATGGGAGCTTTTCCGTGTTAGCAAAAAACCGAGCCGCTCGTACGCAGCGCGCGCGCTTTCAAGGTCGGCGACAACGACGCCCACATGGTCAATTGTCAGATCAAACTCGTCCATCTCTATTCCGCCTCCGTGAAAGTTGCGCCGAACTCTGCCTCGAGTTTCGCCTGCACGGCATTTCGGTCGACCTTGCCCACGCCGCTAAGCGGCATTTCCGCCACGATCCTAATCCG
>QIGO01000105.1 GCA_003230015.1 Alphaproteobacteria bacterium
CCGCGACCGCTTCCTGCCATGCCACCGCGCAATTGACAGCGTCGACCAGGCTGGCGAATTCCACCAGCAACCCATCACCCATAAGTTTTACGATGCGCCCATGATACCGAGTGATAAGAGGTTCGAGGATTGCTTGGCGCAATTCAGTCAGTCGCTGAAATGTGCCGGCTTCGTCGGCGCCCATCATGGCCGTGTAACCGACCACATCGGCAGCAATTATTGCGACAAGCCTCCGTTCCACTCGTTCTCTCCTTCAGTCGGAGAGTAACGGTCAAAGACGATAGAATCCACGCCGATGAGCGAGATGTCAAAGTCGGCTCATGGCTGCAAGCGGCGGTTCATCGGTCCAAGCCAGGAGTTCTGTTGCCGGGTAGAAGGCAGACTACAGGAGTTTGCGTCGAGACTGCTGCAACTGAACCAGTCGCTCCGCCCGACTACATGCTGGCCGATCCACAGCCGTCCAAAGGTGCAAACCAGTCTGTATCTAAAAGTGCGAACGCCGCCGCAGGCCTGGGAGGCCGTGCTGGCGGGCGTCCAGAGGGGTGGGCCGGGACTCTTTCAAGGTGGCAACACGGGTTCGAACCCGTTGGGGACGCCAATTTTTTTTTGCGCTGGTTCGCCTGAAAGCCACAGTGACTGTGGCTTTTGGCGATTCCGCCACTTTCGAAAACACCCAAACTTCATTGAGCGACTACGGCCAATAGTAGCAAGGATTTGCTAGCGCTTTCCGACGCATCTCAAGGGTGCTCATACCGCTGTACCTTGAGCCCGTCAATGTGCTGCTCATGGTCGACAACGTTTTATTCAGTGCCTTCGGACACGCCTGCCTGGAGTTCCCACGGTTTCGTGGACAGTTATAGGCTTTCGAACGCTAGCCGCCGACTGGCGTTCCTATCGTAGTTGATGGGCGAGGGGTATCAGAGCGCCGAATGGCGCCGGTCGGGGTTGTCGATGCGGATGGTCTGCCCTTTGACGATATCCAGGGTGACATGCCTGTGGCGGCCTTGTTTGAAGTTAGCCAGGGCTAATTGTTGGCGGCGGTTAGTTCTTGGTCACCAGGTGGACGTGTTCAGCATGGTGGTCTGTTAGCAGCTGGCGGGCGCGGGCTTCTTCGCCGGGGTTTGTGGTGCTTACCCAGCAGACGACGCCGTCGTTCCGGATGGCCTCTTCGTAGGGTTGGTGATGGGGTTCGTCGACATGGTCAGCGAGGAATTTCTCGACGGTTAATTCGGTGGAATCACCGGCGGCGGTGGCGAGGCCTATGGGGCCGCCGATGGCATAGGCGACGCCGGCGGCGCCGATCATGCTGATCGTTGCCAGGCCCCCGGCGAACAGGTGGATCGCGGTTCGGACCACGCCTTGGTCGGTGGGGTCGCCAGCGGCGGGGAGGTCATCGCCAAACTCATCGTGCAGCGCTTGGCCGGCGGCTAAGACGCTCACAGCCTCGCGGGTAAAGCCGGCGTCGGTCAGGGCGTCGTAGGCGCGCTTGAACGAGGGCACATCACGAAACACACCGGCGATATAATGCGATGTCATCTCCGTTCTCCTGATTATTGAAGCAGATTACCCCCTATATATAGGTGGTATGAAGGGCGGAAACACGGGGTCACGGTAGACGCGCTGTTTACTGTTCAACGGCCTTGAGGCCGGGGCATTGACGTGCATCAATATCATGCAGGCTCATCCGCGCGATCCTCTGACCGCTCGAGATTTGGTCGTCTGTTTGGCTCAAACCGATTCGGGGTGGCGTTATGGAAAAAAAGGCGCAGTTCCACCTTTGGTATTTTGTTGTCGCGTTGTTGGTTGTCCTGACCTTGCAAGGCTGGCTGGCGAGCATTCGCGAAGTGGAGCCGATCCCCTACAGCCAGTTCGAGCAATTGCTGAAGGATGGTCAGATCGACCGGATTCAGATCCGGGAGAACTTTATTCAAGGCGAGTACAAGGTGCGCCTGGAGGATGGCAAATCGCGCTTCGTGACAACGCGCGTGGAGCCGGAGTTGGCCGATCAGCTGAACACCTATGGGGTGGAATACAGCGGGGTGGTGGAAAGTACGTTTTTGCGCGATCTGCTTTCCTGGATCCTGCCGGTTTTGTTGCTGCTGGCCGTGTGGATGTTCATTTTTCGGCGCTTTGCCGAGAAGCAGGGATTCGGCGGCCTGATGTCCGTGGGTAAGAGCAAGGCCAAAGTCTATGTGGAGACTGACATCAAGGTCGGTTTCAAGGATGTCGCGGGCGTGGATGAAGCCAAAGAAGAATTGCGCGAGATCGTCAACTTTCTCAAAGAGCCAGACGCCTATGGGCGGCTTGGGGCGCGTATTCCCAAGGGTATTTTGCTGGTGGGCCCACCGGGTACCGGTAAGACACTCATGGCGCGCGCCGTGGCCGGCGAGGCCGGGGTGCCGTTCTTTTCCATTAGCGGTTCCGAATTCGTCGAGATGTTCGTGGGGGTTGGGGCCGCCCGAGTGCGGGACCTGTTCGATCAAGCCCGCAAGGCGGCACCGGCGATCATCTTTATCGATGAGCTGGATGCCTTGGGAAGGGCCCGCGGTGTTGGTCCGGCGGGGGGCGGCAACGACGAGAAAGAGCAGACTCTCAATCAGTTGCTCAACGAGTTGGATGGATTCGACCCGCAACAGGGGATTGTGTTGCTGGCGGCGACGAACCGGCCGGAAATTCTCGATCCAGCCCTGCTGCGCGCTGGGCGCTTCGATCGCCAGGTTCTGGTGGACCGGCCGGACAAAGTCGGCAGGTTGGCCATACTCAAAGTGCACATTAAGAACGTGACGCTA
Organism: Alphaproteobacteria bacterium; assembly: GCA_003230015.1. Classification (GTDB taxonomy): domain Bacteria; phylum Pseudomonadota; class Alphaproteobacteria; order UBA6615; family UBA6615; genus SZUA-147. Next base: position 2,790 of record QIGO01000105.1, read on the forward strand.
TCGCGCGACATCGAGATAGAACAGGTGGCGGCTCTGACGCCCGGTTTTTCCGGCGCGGATCTGGCCAATCTGGTCAATGAGGCGGCATTGCTGGCGACACGCCGAAACGGCGAAGATGTGACTATGGCGGACTTTACCGCCGCGGTGGAGCGTATTGTCGCCGGTCTGGAGAAACGAAGCCGGGTGCTCAATCGCCATGAGCGGGAAGTCGTCGCCCATCATGAAATGGGCCATGCCCTGGTCGCCATGGCACTGCCCGGCATGGACCCGGTGCATAAAATCTCAATCATCCCGCGGGGGGTGGGGGCGTTGGGCTATACGATGCAGCGGCCAACTGAAGACCGCTTCCTGATGACGAAGGAGGAGTTGGCCAACAAGATGGCGGTCCTGATGGGCGGGCGGGCGGCGGAGTTGCTGATCTTCGACGAGATCTCGACCGGTGCCACGGATGACCTGGAAAAAGCGACGGGTATTGCCCGCCATATGGTCACCCGCTTCGGGATGACCGAACTGCTCGGCCAGATGACCTACGACACGCAACCGCAGGGCTTTCTGGGCGAAGGTGTGTTTCGCGCCGGAGGGCGGGAATACAGCGACGCAACCGCGCGTGAGATCGACCAAGCCATACGCGATCTGGTTGACCAGGCGCTGGCGAAAGCGACCGGGATCTTGATTCGTCTGCGTGAACCGTTGGAGACCACCGCCAAGGAGTTGCTCGAGAAAGAGACTCTATTGCGCGCCGACCTGCCGGTGCTGGAAGATGTGGCGGCGTGATACGCGATTGACGGTACCCTAAGACAGCGGGTTTTCAGCGGACCGGTATTTGGCCTAGTTGCGGCTCGGGCGGTAACGGAGCCTGGCGCGCTGGAGCCAGCGAACCTGGAGGCGGCGGAGCACGGGAAATTCCATGGCTACGAAGGCGACGCCCAATAGGATAATCCAGATCCCCGGCAGGGGCAGAATCAGGGCGACGACACCGGTGCCGACAAGCAAGATACCGACCAGAGACCGAACGCCGGGCGGTAGCCGGCGGCCATGATATAGACCGTGCCGCAGAAATCGGATGATAAGTCTCCGCCACCTGTTTAGGCGGTCATCCATGGCAATATCCCTCACAGCGCGCTTCGACGAAGCAATAATGACGGCCCAATGTGACATGTCGGCGGTTGCCGAATCGTAAAGCTCGCGGGGCATAGTCGCCGGTCGCGGTCAATCGTGGGGCTGACGCGGAAAATCATCATTCGTAAAGATTTTGCTAACCCCATGGCGGCAAGCTGCGGGAGTGCAGAAAATCCGCGTGTAAACAAGGTCCACGCACAATATGAATATCCGCGACATTCTGCGCTATTACGCCAGGAAACAGCCAGGGCAAGCCGCGATAATCGACGGCAGCCGGGTCATTCGATTCGGTGAGCTTGACGATCTTGTCGGGCGGACCGCGGCCCATCTTGCCGGTTTGGGTCTGTGACCGGGCGATCATGTTGACTGTGCCCTGAAGGAGGATGCCGACCATATTATTGCGCTGCTGGGGATCATGCGCGCAGGTCTGGTCTATCTTCCGTTGGATTGGCGCGCACCGCCGGTGGAACTCAATAGGGCTTTTGGGACCAAGGTGGTATTTCTTGGCCCTGCCCCTGTTCTTCACCGCCGGCCGGCAGATGGTGCTGGATCACTTGATTTTCGGGGCCACGGTGATTGTCTATCCGGCGTTGTTTGCGGCGGATGAGTTCGTTGAGCAGGTGAACAGGACCCAGGCAACAATCGCGCTGGTGGTTCCGACGGTCATGCGTTGGCTCCTCGATCTGCCATCAAGGACACCGTGTCTGCTGCCGGAGCTGGAAGCGCTGCTGATCGGGGCGGGGGCAATCGGTGGGGAGGAAAAACTGGCAGCGCTGGAACATGTTAGTCCGCGGACGCATGAAGCCTATGGGGCCACCGGTGCGGGCTGGATGTCACTGGCGCGACCGGACGATATTAGACGGCATCCGGAGTCGGTCGGCCTGCCGACATATCTTGTGGACCGGCAAGTGGTGGATGAGGACGGGTTGCCGGTCAGGAGCGGCGAAGTTGGCCGGTTCCGGTGCAAAGGCCCGGGAGCCGTTCATGCGGATGGTGCGGTGGATGGCTGGCATTATACAGGCGATCTGGCTAGCGAAGACGAAGATGGGTATTTGTTTCTGAAAGGCCGGGAAGCGGAGCTGATTATCGGCGCCGGTGCCAATGTGCTGCCAGGGGAAGTCGAGCGCGTGCTGATGGCACACTCCAACGTGGTGGCGTTGGCGCAACGGCTGCCAGAGCGGGGCAGCGTCTAGGCCTCTAGACGTCTTGCCGTTGCTTGTCCAAGGCGCGGGCGATTTGCGCGGCAATCCGGGATAGGCTGGGTTCGTCAAATAATTGCAGGTGACGGGTGCGAACGAAAAAATGCTCCAAACTGCCGGTTAGAAAAGCGCGCCAGGGTGCTACGATGTGCTGCGTCGAGAGCCAGGGCCGGGATATTGCGCTGACGAAAAACACCGGACCGTCGTAGCGGCAATGCTGATAGTCGCGGCCGGCCTTGCGGATGATTTCCTTGAGTTCGCGAATGTTCGAGGGAACTTCACGGTTGCGGATATCCGCCGGCATATAGAGGCCGGTACGCCGACCGGTGACGAAGCGGAGGATCTTGTGCCATGCATAGGCCGGCCACTCGCCGGTGGGAACTTCCCCGAACCCGCTCAAGAAGCTGGCCAACTTGGCGTCAAAGGTGGCCTCGACCTTTTGGATGGCGCTGTCGAGGATGATCAATAGCGGGACTTGTTCGCCGGCATCTTTCAGACGGGCGGCGATTTCAAGCGCGACATAACCGCCGAAAGAATAACCGCCGATGTAATAAGGCCCGTGGGGAAACTCCTTACGGATGTCAGCGATATAGCGCTGCGCCAGTTCGGCGACGCCGTGGCTGGGGATCCGGGGTTTGTCCTGATCGGGGTATTGGAGCCCATAGACCGGCTGATCGGGCAAATGTGCGGCGAGCGCGCGATAGCGCACGACGCTGCCGTCGAGGGGGTGGACAAGGAAAAGGGGCGGGTGCCGGCCATCGCGCTGAAGGGCTATGAGGGTGGATTCTTCAGCTGATCCGTCGGACTTGCCGATGGCCGCCGCGAGGGCGCGCGGGGTTGAGTATTGGACCAGCATCGCCATGGGTAACTTCGCACCCAGGCGCCTTTCTATCTGACTAAAGACGGCGGCGGCTTGGATCGATGCACCACCGAGGGCGAAAAAATCGTCGTCGATGCCGGCATCGATGCCGAGGGCGGTTGAAAATATCTCAGCCAATATTTCATGAGATATGGGCCCCCTGGGCGGTGCTGTCTTTACAGCCTTATAGTCGTCCTGCACTAACATGGCGGCAGAGCCCTAATATCCTGCGATTCATAGTTTGATGGCCAGCATCCATGGACATGGTTTATCAAGTATTACCGACAGAATCGGAAGAACCGTGATGGTACCTCGAATGTGGCAGAAATTGGGCTAAATTTCTTGGCCGGCCGGGAAATTGACAAAGTGCGATCCGTTCGCTGACATTGCCGTGGGGGCGCCGGGGATGGATTAGGGAAAATCAATGATTGAAACCGCGAGTTATTTGACCTTCGTGGCCGCATGTGTGGCGATTCTATTAGTGCCGGGGCCAACGGTGACCGTGATCATAGCCAATAGCCTGCGGACGGGCGTTGCGGCAGGTCTGATGAATGTCGTGGGGACTCAGGTCGGCTTGGCGATGATGCTGGCGGTGTTGGCGGCCGGGCTGACGACCGTCGTGGCGACCATGGGGGCGGTTTTTGACGTCGTCCGGCTGGTGGGGGCGCTGTACCTGATCTGGCTGGGTATAAAGCTGTGGCGATCGGATGGGCGGCTGGTTGAAAATACGGGCAAAGGTGGCGGTAGGCAGTCCTTGGCCGGGTTTGGCTGGCAGGGATTCCTCGTGGTCTGGGCAAACCCCAAGGCGTTGCTGTTCTTCGGTGCATTTATACCGCAATTCGTCGACCCTGGCGGCGATACGATGGCTCAGGTGCTGATTCTGGGCCTGACATTCATGGTGCTGGCGACGGTGCTCGACGGCGCCTATGCGGTTGGTGCGGGGAAGATGGGCGCGATGCTGGCGCGGCATAGGGTGCGTCTGATCGAGCGGGTGTCGGGATCGTTTCTCATCGGCGGAGGGCTGTGGCTGGCCCTGGCGCGGCGGTAACCGCTGTCTTGGAAATCTACGTGGATGCGGATGCCTGCCCGGTCAAAGATGAAGTCATGCGGGTGGCGGGGCGGCACGGCTTAATCGTTCATGTGGTCTCCAACAGCTGGATGCGCCTGGCCGAGAGCCCTCTGGTTTGCCGGGTGGTGGTGGCGGAAGGGGCGGATGCCGCCGACGATTGGATCGCCGAGCGGGCCGGTAAAGGGGATATCGTGGTGACGGCGGACATACCCCTGGCGGCGCGGTGTCTGAAACATGGTGCTCATGCGCTGGGGCCGACGGGAAAGCCCTTCACGCAAGACGGTATCGGCATGGCATTGGCGATGCGTGATTTGATGTCGGACCTAAGGGAAACCGGGGAAATCCGGGGTAATAATCCGACCTTCAAGCCGAAAGACCGGTCGCGGTTTCTGCAGGCGCTGGAGGCGGTGGTCCAGGGTATCAAGCGCGCAGGCTGAGCCGGCCGGCGATCGCGGCGGCGATGCAGAGGGCGGCGGCGGCGGTTAGGGAGGGTATGAAAAAACTGCCCGTGAGGTCGAAACCATAACCGGCGGCCGCGGGGCCGACAGCTTGGCCCAACCCGAATGCCGCGGTCATCAAGGCGACGGCGCGGCGGGGATCGCCGAGGGTCAATTTGTGGGCCGCGGTCAGTCCCAGTGCCGTAATGCCGACGAAGGTGCCGCCCAAGGATGCCGCGGCCAGGAACATCGCCGTGGCGCTCTGGAATGCGACGCTCAAGACAACGCCGATGGCCTCAACGATACAGGCCGCGGCAAAAACTCTGAGCACGCCGTAGCGGCGGCTGAGGCCCGACCAGAAGGCGATCGAGGGAATAGCGGCAAGGCCGACAACAAGCCATATAAAGGGCTCGATAGGGCGCAGGTCCGGCGACTCGCGGACGATGGCGACAATGAATGTCGCCGTGATCACATAACCAAAGCCAAACAACGCGTAAGCCGCGACCAAAGGCCAAATGCCCAGTGGTCTTATGCTCCGGGTTGTCGGCGCGGTTGGGTATCCGGGCGTGCTGCCGGCCGGGACGGTTACCGCGACGGCCAAGAAACCGGCCAGGGAAACAACGCCGCCAACAAGCCACATCATCCGCCAGTCGCCACCAAGGCTATCGATGCCCCAGGCGACAAGGGCGGATGCCGAGATGCCGATGCCGATGCCGACAAAATGCATTCCCGCCAGGTCTTCGCGGCGAACGGAAATCAGGCGTTCCATGACGATGACCGCGGTCAGGAGGAAGACAAAAGCGCTGGCCGCACCGCCGACAAAACGCAAGAGCAGGAGCGTGACCAGGGACTGGGCGGTGAATATCAAACCGGTGGTAACGACACTCAGAGCCAGAGATGTCAGCATCCATGCGCGTTGACCTCCGGGCATGCGCGGCGAGGTTGCCGCCAGGGCGGCCATGAGGTAGCCGATATAGTTCGCCGAGGCGATCAGGCCGGCCTCGCTTTCGGTGAGCGGCAGCCCCTGGATCATCGCGGGCAGTATGGGGGTGTAGATGAAGCGCCCAATGCCAACGGCGCTGGCAATGGCAATGGCGCCACCGGCGACCAGCAGGCGCGGTCTGACTGACTGGGTCATAGGTTCCGCATTAGGCGCCGAACTACAGCGATTCCTGCGGGTCCGGATCGGCAAGGCCGGGTTGTGGCTGCAAATCGGGCAAGAAGGCAACCGAGCCGGAGCTGACAGGGCGGATGCCAGCGGCGTGCAAGGCCTTGAGAATGCGGCCGTTCAAGGCATAACGGGAGGGGTAATAATGGAGGCTTGGCACCCAGACACGAAAACCCATGACGATTCCCGCGTAACCAAATTCATGGATGCCAATTTGGGGCGTGGAGCCGGCGACGATCTCCGGTGCCTGGGCGATGGCCTGGCGAATAACTTCGATGGTGTTGTCGGCATCGGTCGTGGCGGGGACGACGATCTTGCCTTCGACGACACGCCGGGTTTGGGAGTTGACCAGGATCTCGCCCATGATCTGTTTGTTGGGGATGGTGATGAGCTCGTCATCCTCACCCTTCAAGATTGTAGCGGCGAGCTTGATTTCATCGACCACACGCACCGTGATGGTATCGCCGACGACAAATGGCCGGGTGAGGATGATGGCCAGACCGGCGCCGTAGTTGGACAACAAACCTTGCATAGCCAGAGTCGCACCGAAGGCGGCGGCGCCGGCCAAGGCGATAAACGGGGTGATGGTGATACCAAAATTTCCCAATGTGATGATGATGACAAAACCGAGCAGTATGATGCGCACGACATTGGCGGCGAATTTCGTCAGTGTGGGGTCGAAGCCCTTGCGCTCGCCCCATCGCATGGCCTGACGGGCGATCCAATTGGACGCCACGAGACCGAGCACAAAAACAACAAGGGCGCCGACGAGCTGGAAGCCGTAGGCGACGGCAAATGCGATCAAGCTGTCGAGAAGTTGGGTAACGGCCTCTAGGTCGGTCTGCATTTGCACTGCTCATTGTTGTCGATAAAAGAGTCGGTAACTGATTGTATGATCAACGAAATCGATTGCCATCACTGCGCGTGCATTGCGGAGAACAAATCGATCGTGCAGATATATTCGTAAAGCTCGCGTGAAGTGTGACTCCGGTCACTACTCATTTGCTCTTGAGTCCTTATATCAGAGTCATGGCTAACTACTACAAAGGACTGGAGGTCGTCATGAGTAAAATCTCTATAGTGGGGCGCGAAACCAGCCCCAAATTGCGCAATGGCTTATTGGCCATGCTGATGTTGGCCAGTGCGGTGATGTTTGCTGGTCCGGTGCAGGCCCAGACTGAGACGCTAACGTCGAACAGCGGTGTTCCGCGAGCCGATGTGGTGAAGCTGCTGGGTGAGCGTTATGCCGAAGTACCAGTGTCCATGGGCTTGGCGCAAAATGGCGGTATCGTCGAAATCTTTACGACCGCCGATGGTGCCACTTGGACAATCGTTCTGACCATGCCGAACGGCAAGAGCCGGGTGATCGGCTCAGGTGAATCCTGGACGCGGGTCATACAGCTCGCCGGCCGCAATGTCTGAGTGAGGTCAATGCCTACGCAACGAAAGTGAGCGGCACGCCGTCGGGTGTGCCGCTCTTTCGTTCTCAGGGGCCGGTCACATATCGAATTCCAAGTGAGCCTTCTTGATTAGGGTTTCATTGTCTACGGCCCAGGTGGCAAGTGCCCCGATATGGCCGAGCAGCGATTGACCAAGAGGCGTCAAGCTGTATTCGACCGATGGCGGGCGTGTATCGAAGACCTCCCGCCGGACCAGGCCGTCCCGTTCCAGCCCACGCAATGTCACCGTCAACATGCGCGGTGATATGCCATCAACCGCCCGTAACAGAGCGCGGAACCGCTGCGGTCGAATACCAAGCCGCAGGATGACCAGAACGCTCCACTTGTCGCCAATGCGGTCGAGAATATCGCGCACAAGGCAAGGGCCGCTGAAGTCGTTGGCCAACCAGCTTTCGTTGCATTTTGGATCGTCTTTTGCGGCAGTTACTTGGACGTGCCCAGATGATGAAATAGTGCCTCCTTTTTTGGTCACGAGAATCCTCGTACATATGGTTCTTAGTCGTAACCATAGTATCATGGAGAACTGATGTGAGCCAAGCAGTCGCGATATTTGGGGCCACGGGCGCGCAAGGCGCGCCGGTTGTCGAAGCAGCAATCGCAAAAGGTATGACGGTGCGAGCGGTCGCCCGTGACGCCGCAAAAGTGGCGCGGATGCACCCAGGCGCGCAGGCCGTGGCGGCCGATCTTGGCGATACCGAGGCCATTACCAAAGCGCTAGGCCATGTGGATGCGGCCTTTGTCCACCTGCCTATGCCGACCGGGCCCAACGACTCTCAAACTTGGCTGGGTGCGCTGCTAGAAGCCGCGCATGCAGCGAAGCTTCCTCTCATGATCTATACATCCAGTGGACCTTCGGGTGATAGATTCCCATCGTCAATGGTCATCGACGGGAGTAGGGCGGGCGTCAACGCGATAAAAAGCAGCGGAATTCCCGCGATCATTCTTCAGCCCGCGATTTATCTGGAAAACCTTCTGCCACCGGTATTTGCCCCTCGATTGCGCGACGAGGGCATTGCAGACTACCCGCCGCTGGGTAAAAACCAGCGGGTCATGTGGACCTCTCATGACGATCAGGCGCGGCTCGCGGTGGCGGCTCTGGCGAGGCCCGATCTAGCCGGGAACAGCTATGAAATCGGCAGCCCCGAGGCCTTGACCGGGGATGAACTGGCGGTATTGCTGAGTGAATGGCTTGAGCGTCCGGTGCGGTACGAGCCGGTGACCCCGGCTGAATTCGGTAAGCGGGTCGGCGACGCATTGGGCAATCCGGGAATAACAATGGCACTGACCGATCTGTACGAGGCGCTGGCCAGAATGCCGGATGATGGCATGATTGTGGATACCAAA
>QIGO01000041.1 GCA_003230015.1 Alphaproteobacteria bacterium
CAGGGGCAGCAGCGCGCACCGTCAGCTGGCGATCCATGAAGCCGCCCTGGCGGCCGGGGCGGACGAGCAAGAGGCGTTGTGCCAAGTGGTCGATTGGCTGATCGAGGAAACGGTCGCGGGGGTGTGAGAGGCGGGGCTGTTTGCCGCACTGGCCTTGCCTGCAAGGCTTACTACATAGATCAAGAGCCCGACCGGGCCGGAGACATTCTGGAGGTGGAGAACAATATGCAGCCGAGCGACAACGACACCCGAATAGCGCTGGAAGCCGCGGCCTTTCGGCGGCTGGTGGCGCATCTGCAGAAACGCAGCGACACGCAAAATATCGACCTGATGAATCTGGCCGGGTTTTGCCGCAATTGCCTGAGCAAATGGTATCGCGCCGAAGCCGAGGGCAAGGGCATCGAGATGAGCGATGACGAGGCGCGGGAGCTCATCTACGGCATGCCTTATGGCGAATGGAAAGATAAATATCAGACCGACGCCTCGCCGGAAAAGCTGGCGGCCTACGAGATCAACAAGCCCAAAGATTGACCCTCACCCCTCGCTTGCGCCGATGTCGGGGCGCGGCTAATCTGCGCGGCCTCGCGAGGGTTTACGGATTACCAAAATTGAGGGGGAGAGGATGGCCGATGTCGGCGGCATCGCGGTTGATCAGTTGCGTTCCATTGTCGAGCGCATCGAACGGCTGGAAGAGGAAAAAGCGAATATCGCCGCCGATGTGCGCGAGGTCTATGCCGAGGCCAAAGGCAACGGATACGACATCAAGGCCCTGCGGCAAGTCGTGCGGCTGCGCAAGATCGACCCCCAGGACCGGCAAGAGCAGGAAGCCTTGCTCGATGTCTACAGAACGGCGCTGGAAGTTTGACTTTTTGTTACTGGGCGGCGGTTGCGTGTATGCCGGGATCGCGGAACATGGCGAGCAGTTCGGATTGGCGGCCGTGGACCTGGGCCAGGCTTTGTTCCTTGATGTGGCCGTAACCGCGGATCCGTTCGGGCAGGCCGGCAATCTCGACGGCGATGGGGTGGTTGGCGTGGTCGAGGCCGGCGAGCAATTCGGCGATCGTGGACTCATAGTCGGCGATTAGCTGGCGCTCGTGGCGGCGCTCCTTGGAGCGGCCAAAGATGTCGAAGGGGGTGCCGCGTAAACCACGGCAGGCGGCGAGCAATTTCATGGCCGATAACATCCAGGGGCCGAATACTTGTTTGACGGGGTGGCCGGTCCGGGGATCGCGCCGGGCCAGAAGCGGTGGCGCCATGTGGAATTTCAAGTGGAAGTCGCCTTCGAATTGGGCGTTGATCCGGGCCTGGAAACGGCCGTCGGTGAACAGCCGGGCGACTTCATACTCGTCCTTGTAGGCGAGTAGTTTGTAGTAGTTGCGGGCGACGGCCGCGGCGAGACCGGACAAGCCCGGGGTGCGTTCGCCCTCGGCGGATTGGACGCGGGCGACCAGGGCGCGGTAGCGCCGGGCATAGGCGCTGTTTTGATAGTGGGTGAGCTGCTCGACGCGGCGCTCGATGACTTCGTCCAGGGTCTTGGCGATCTGGGGGGCGCGCAGGGATGGTGGGGTGGAGGGCGCGGCCAGGCGCTCGACCTGGGGCAAATCATGGGCGGCGCGGCGACCCCACAAGAATGCCTGCTGGTTAAGTTCGACGGCGACGCCATTGATGGCGATGGCTTGGGTGATCGCTTCCCGACCCACCGGAACAAAGCCCTGTTGCCAGGCGTAGCCGAGCAGGAACAGGTTGGTGGCGATGGAGTCGCCCAAGAGAGCGGTGGCGAGACGCGTGGCCTCGAAAAAATCAGCGTTGCCGGGGCCGGTGGCCTCGCTGACAGCCTGGCGCAGGTCGTCATCGGGAAAGATCAAATCGGGATTGCGGGTGAAATCGCTGGTGATGGTGCGGTGACTGTTGACGACGGCGCGGGTGACGCCGGGTTCCATCTTGGCCAGGGCGTCGAAGCTGGCGGCGACGACCATGTCGCAACCGAGGATCAGGCGCGCGCCGCCGGCGGCGATACGGACAGCTTGAATATCCTCCGGCGCGGGGGCGATGCGCACATGGCTGACCACCGCGCCGCCTTTTTGGGCAAGGCCGGTCATGTCGAGAACGGAAACGCCCTTTTGCTCCATATGGGCGGCCATGCCCAGGAGGGCGCCAATGGTGACGACGCCGGTGCCGCCGATGCCGGTGACCAGAATACCATAGGGCTGGGTGAGTTCGGGCAAGGTGGGCTCCGGCAGTTCGCCGACGAAAGTCGATGCGGCACGGTTCTCAAACCGGGGCTTTTTGAGGCGGCCGCCTTCGACCGTGACAAAACTGGGGCAAAATCCCTTGAGGCAGGAAAAATCCTTGTTGCAGCTGGATTGGTCGATGGCGCGCTTGCGGCCGAATTCGGTTTCGACGGGGATCACCGACAGGCAGTTGGACTGGGTCGAGCAGTCGCCGCAGCCTTCGCAGACCTCCATGTTAATGAGGACACGCCGCTGGGGATCGGGGTAGAGGCCACGCTTGCGGCGGCGGCGCTTCTCGGCGGCGCAAGTCTGATCGTAGATCAGCGCCGAGACGCCGGGCCAATCGCGCAGGTCGCGCTGGACCTGGTCGAGATCGTCGCGGGGGTGAATGGCGACATGGGGCGCAAAACCGGCGCCGATGGGGTAGGAGTCCGGCTGTTCGGAAACAACGACAATCTTGCCGACGCCTTCAGCGGCGAGTTGGCGGGTGAGTTGGGGCACGGAGAGGGTGCCGTCCACGGGTTGGCCGCCGGTCATGGCGACGGCATCGTTGTAGAGCAGCTTGTAGGTGATGTTGACGCCGGCGGCGATGGCCTGGCGCATGGCCAAGATTCCGGAATGGAAATAGGTGCCGTCGCCGAGATTGACGAAGATATGTTTTTCGTCGGTGAAGGGTGCGTGACCAACCCAGGTGACACCCTCACCACCCATTTGGGTGAAGGTCTCGGTCTGCCGGTCCATCCAGGTGACCATGTAGTGGCAGCCGATGCCGGCCAGAGCGCGGCTGCCTTCGGGTACCTTGGTCGAGGCGTTGTGGGGGCAACCGGAGCAGAAGAACGGGGTGCGGGTTAAAGGAGTGGAACGGCGTTCGAGGGCCGCTTCCTTCTGTTCGAGGAAAGCGAGGCGCCGCTCAATTTCCGGCGAGGTGTAAAAGCGGGCGATGCGGGCGGCGATGACCCGGGCAATGCGGGCGGGGGTGAGTTCGCCGGTGGAGGGCAGGATCCACTCGCCGCTGTCATCGAATTTGCCGATGACGCGGGGGCGGACGTCGGCGCGCCAATTATAGAGCTGCTCCTTGAGCTGGTTCTCCATGACGGCGCGCTTTTCCTCGACGACCAGAACCTCTTCCAGGCCTTCGGCGAAATGGCGGATACCCTCGCGCTCGAGGGGCCAGGTCATGGCGACTTTGTAAACGCTGAGGCCGATTTCGGCAGCCAGGGCGTCGTCGATACCGAGGTCATCGAGAGCCTGGCGGACATCGAGATAGGATTTGCCGGCGGTCACAATGCCGAGGCGCCGCTTGGGGCTGTCGATAACGATCTTATCAATTTTGTTGGCGCGGGCAAAAGCCAGGGCGGCATAGAGTTTGTATTTGTGGAGCCGGTATTCCTGATCCAGCGGCGGGTCGGGCCAGCGGATACCGAGACCGCCCGTTGGCATTTCGAAATCGGTCGGTGTTTCGAAGACAGCACGGTGGGGATCGACAAAAACCGAGGCGGCGCTGTCGACGGTCTCGCTGATGGTCTTGAAACCGACCCAGCAACCGGAATAACGCGACAGGGCCCAGCCGAAGAGGCCGAGATCGAGGAATTCCTGAACCCCGGTGGGATGCAATACCGGGATCGAGGCATCCATGAAGGTATATTCGGATTGGTGGGCGGTGGTGGAGGATTTGCAGGTATGGTCGTCGCCGGCCAATAGCAGGATACCGCCATGGGGCGACGTGCCGGCCAGATTGCCGTGTTTGAGGACATCGCCGGAACGGTCGACACCGGGGCCCTTGGCGTACCACATGCCGAAAACACCGTCATAACGCGCACCGGGACCGAGGGCGACATTCTGGGTGCCCCAAACGGCGGTGGCGCCGAGGTCTTCGTTGACCGCCGGCCGGATGTGGATGTGGTGGCGTTCGAGGAAAGCGCCGGCGCGTTGGAATTGCTGGTCGAGACCGCCCAAGGGGGAGCCGCGATAGCCGGAAACAAAACACGCGGTGTTTAGACCGGCGGCCTCGTCGCGGCGGCGCTGCATCATGGGCAATCTGACCAGGGCCTGGCTGCCGGTGACGAATATGCGGCCTGCCTCGAGACTGTATTTGTCGTCGAGGGTTACGGCGGCAACGGTCATGGCAATGCTCCAGCGCGCGCGGTCATCGGCAAAATGTATGGTTCCGAGAGGCTGCTGTCCATGGAGCTTGAGTTATTACGCAAGAACGGACTGTATTGCGGGTGGGGCGGGGATCAATAATTGCTATTGTGATGGCGGCGAACGCAACGAAACCGTTTGTCGAGCGGAAAGGCCGCCAAGAGGGTGCATTGCACGGTCGCGTGCGCTATAGGATTAGCTCGGCAGAGTCGTTCAACATGGAACAATAATGACGGTCCTGGTTACCGGTATCGCGGGTTTTATCGGCATGCATGTCGCGGAAGTTTTGCTGGCGCGCGGCGAGACCGTACTGGGTATCGACAATCTGAACGATTATTACGACGTCAATCTGAAAAACGCGCGGGTGGCGCGGCTGGAAGAGATACCCGGCTTTCGCTTCGTGCGGGCGGATATCGCCGAGGCCGAGTCCCTGGCGCAAGCGGTGGAAGGCGTGTCGGAACTGGACCGCATCGTCCATTTGGCGGCGCAAGCCGGGGTGCGCTACAGCCTGGAAAATCCGGCCGCCTATGTCAGAGCGAATTTGATCGGTCAGTTCAATGTATTGGAACTGGCGCGCAGCCTGGGTGACAAGCTGCAGCATCTGGTCTATGCCAGCTCATCGTCGGTCTATGGCGGCAATACCAAGCTGCCCTTTGCCGTCGGCGATCCGGTAGACAGTCCGATCTCGCTGTATGCGGCGACCAAGCGCGCCGACGAGTTGATGTGCCATTCCTACAGCGACATGTTCGGGGTGAAGGCGACGGGCCTGCGCTTCTTCAGTGCCTACGGGCCCTGGGGACGGCCGGATATGTCGGCCTATATCTTTACCTCGAAAATCATCGCCGGCGAGCCGATCCCGGTGTTCAACTATGGCGAGATGAGCCGCGATTTCACCTATGTGGACGATATTGTGCAAGGTGTCGTGGCGGCCCTTGACCGGCCGCCACGGGTGAATGATGAAAGCACGCCGCATGCGGTGTTCAACCTGGGCAACCACAAGGTCGAGCCGTTGATGCGCTTCATCGGGCTGATCGAAAGCGCGCTGGGTAAACGGGCGGAAATCGACTACCAGCCGATTCAACCGGGCGACGTAAAGGCAACCTATGCGGACATAGAAGCCAGCCGGCGGTGCCTAGGCTATGAACCGCGGACCTCGATCGACGAGGGGGTGCCGAAATTCGTCGCCTGGTACCGCGAGTATCATAAAATTTAGGCAATCCGTTTTACATAGGTAATGACGCGGTCGACGCCTTCGGTATCCTTTATGACTTTCAGAACGAGGTCGAGTTCAGCCTGATTCTGGGCCAGGCCAAGCAGATAGACGACGCCGTTGACTGTTTTCCAGCGGTAGTTGGCCTGTTTGATGTTCTTGGCGCGGATGAGCTTGGTCGAAAGCTTGGCTTCAAGGGCCAGATCCTTGGCGGTGGCCCTGAAGCCGCCATCGTCGGTGACCTGTAGCTCGTTGATTACTTCAGTGGCACCGGAGACGGCATTGGCCAACCGTGCGGCGGTGTCGAAGCTGTCGCGGTCGGGCACGGAGCCGGTGAGCATGACGCGACCCTGGAACACATTGGTTGAGACATTGATGTAGAGGTCGGCCGATTCGCGGGCCATGGCGGTGGAAATCTTGGTGTAGATGACGTTGTCGTCGAGCACCTGGCCGGCGGAGCGGTCGTCGATGATGCTTTCGACGGCGCCGCAGGCGCTTAAGACCAAAACAGATGCGAGGAGAAGTGCGGGGAGCGCGCGGGTTCGCAATAAGCGCTGCATGGGGCCTCCTAGGGCGGTAGGGGTCGGTGAGCCGTCACGGCCTGTCTAACCTCGCTGGTATAGCCGCTCAAGGGTTTGGGCGAAATGCTCAGAAATGACATGGCGGCGGATCTTTAGAGACGGTGTCATCATGGCGTTTTCAGTGGTGAAGGCGGTGGATGCGATGGCAAAGCGGCGAATATGCTCGATACTGGACAGACGCTCGTTGGCGCGGTCCACAGCAAGGGCAATGGCGGCGCGAAAGGCATCGTCATCGCACAATGTGGCAAGGTCGGGGGTTTTGCCGTTCTCATTTGCCCAGCTTTTGACAAATTCCTCATCGGGAACCAACAAGGCGGCGAGGCTGGGCCGCTGGTCACCGATAACCATGGCCTGAGTCAATTCGGGCTCGAGGGTCAGCATGCCCTCGATGCGCTGGGGGGACAGGGTATCGCCGGCGGAATTAACGATGATGTCCTTCTTGCGGTCGGTGATGCGGATGTAACCATGGTCATCGATGAGGCCGATATCGCCGGTATGAATCCATCCGGCGCGCAAGACTTCGGCGGTGGCCTCGGGGTTGTTCCAATAACCCTGCATGGTGAGTTCGCCGCGCACCAGAATCTCGCCATCCTCGGCGATCTTAACCTCGACGTCGCGGAGGGGCGGGCCGACGGTGTGGATGCGGATGTCGTGGGGGGGATTGCAACTGACGACCGGTGCGGTTTCGGTCTGGCCATAACCTTGCAAGAGCCGCACACCAAGGGCGAGGAAGAAGGTGCCTATATCGGTGTTCAAGGGGGCGCCGCCGGAGACGAAGGCCTTGAGGCGGCCGCCGAATCGTCCGGCGACCTTGGCGCGGACGAGGCGGTCGAGGAGCTTGTCCTCGAGGCGTCCGTGGAGACCGAGGGAGGCCGCGCCATGCTCGTAGCGCTGGCGGCCGCGGGCGATGGTGCGGTTGAAGAGCTTGGCGCTCAAGCCGCCCTTGCGGGCGACGCCGATGGTGATGCGCTGGTGCATCATCTCATATAAGCGCGGCACGGCGGTCATGATGGTGGGGTGGGCGGTGGCCATGTTGGCGCTGAGCCGGTCGACGGATTCGGCGTAGTAGATTTCGGCACCGATGGAAATGGGAAAATGGAGACCGGCGGTGTGCTCATAGGAATGACTGAGCGGCAGGAACGACAGAAACACTTCGGCGTCGACTTCGAGCAAGCCGGATTCGTCGAAAAGGTGATAGGCGCCCATGCAATTGGTGATGATGGCGCCATGGCTGAGCATGACCCCCTTGGGCCGGCCGCCGGTGCCGGAGGTGTAGATAAGGCAGGCGGTGTCGGTGCGCCGGGCGGCGGCGACTATTTCGGCGACGTCGTCAGGGGCGGCGGCGCCGCTGTCGATGACGGTTTGCCAGTCGTGGATGGCAACGCCGGCGGGTGCGGCCACGGGCTCGATGCAAATCACCGCTTCGAGCGTGGCAACCTGCCCGGCGGCGGGTAACAGGCGGTCGGCAAGCTCGGCGGTGGAGACAATGGCTAATTTGGCGCCGCTGTCGGTGAGGATGTGGACGTGATCGTCGATGGTGTTGGTGGTGTAAACGGGCACCGCGTAACCACCGGCCGACATGATCGCCAAATCGGCGACCACCCAGTTGGGGCTGTTCTCCGCAATCAACGCGACTCGGTCGCCGGCCTCTAAGCCGAGGCCGCGCAACCCGCGGCTGAGGGCGCTGACCCGGTCGGCCATCTGGCGCCAGCTTAGGGATTGCCAACCATTGGCACCGGCGGACCAAAGCATGGGCCGGTCGCCGCGCGCGGCCGCTTTTTCGAAAAAAACCTGTGGCAAAGTTCGCCAGTGCTGGTACTGAGCGCCATATTCCCCCGCCGTCATCGCTTTCCCCTCTGTAGCCCGGTGTTGTTACAGGTTGTCGCACGTTGTCGCACGGTGGCGGCGTGTTGCGCACACCGTAGTTGTCTGGCGCCTAATCGGACCCCATCTGTGTTGAGGTTTCAAGGAGCGATATATGACTGACACTGTTAGCCCGCCATCGGCACCAGATTCAGCCGGTGCCCCGGCCGTCGCGGCGGAGTCGCTGCCCGAGTGGGATTTGAGCGATTTGTTCCCCGGCCGCGACAGCCGGGAATTGAAGACAGCGCTGGCCAAAGCCAAGGGCGATGCCCAGGCCTTCGAAAAAAGGCACAAAGGCCGGCTGGCGGCTATGGACGGGGCGGAGCTTGGCGCGGCCATCGCCGCCTATGAGGCGGTCGACGAAGTGCTGGGGCGGGTGATGAGCTATGCCTCGTTGCTTTATGCCGGGGATATGGGGGATCCGGAGATCGGGCGCTTCTATCAGAGTATGCAGGAAGAGGTGACGGCGATCTCGACGGATCTGCTGTTTTTCACGCTGGAGTTGAACCGTCTGGAAGACAGCGCGCTGGAGGCGAAACTGGCGCATCCGGCGCTGGCGCGTTACCGGCCCTGGCTGCGGGATGTCCGCGCGTTCCGGCCCCATCAACTGGACGATGCGCAAGAAAAGCTGCTGCATGAGAAACATATTACCGGTCGCTCGGCCTGGGTGCGGCTGTTCGACGAGAGTATGGCGGCCCTGCGGTTTCCCATGGATGGCGATGAGCTGACCAGTGCCGAGATCTTGAACCTGCTGACCGACAAGGATGGCGCGGTGCGCCAGGCGGCGGCGAAAAGCCTGGCCCGCGTGCTGGGCAGCAATCTGCGTATTTTCACTCAGATCACCAATGTGCTGGCGAAGGACAAGGAGATCGAGGACAAGTGGCGGTCCTTCGCGCGGCCGGTTTCGAGCCGCAATCTGTCGAACTTCGTCGAGGACAATGTTGTCGACGCGCTGGTGTCGTCGGTGG
>QIGO01000017.1 GCA_003230015.1 Alphaproteobacteria bacterium
CATCGATGGATGCACCGAAAGGGGTCCGTTTCGCGGCGCCGCCGGCCGACAATCTGCACAGCGCTTGCGCGCCATAACAATGCCCGGAAATCTCCGACTTTGCCGCGTGGTGCATAAGTCGTGAGTTACGCACCAGTTAGCGGCCCCGGACTTTCGTCTCTTCGTATTCCCTGCCGGCGGCCAGCCGGCAAGCCGAGAATGCCCGCGCTGAAAATCGCCCTTGGTCACTCGGTCCACATGCCGGCCGGTGCCTTGACTAAAACAACTGCCCCTGCACCGGCGCGGCTTCGCTCACCACCGGCCCCACATGCACCGGAACGATACAAGCCGCATCGTCATGGGCCACATTGTTGACCCGCGATGACACAGCCACCGCCTTAAGTCGGCCTTCGGCGAACGGCTTCAGCAAGGCACCCACCGCCCCATCTCCCTGGCTCACATCGAGCCACAGATCGAAGTCGCCCGGATCCAGGATCACCGGCATCCGCCCATGAATGGGCGCCAACAGGGCGTTGGCGGCCGTGGTGATGATCGTGCAGCTTTCCACCGCCTCTCCGGGCTCGCCGCGCCAGCGCTCCCACAGCCCGGCAAACGCGAACGGCCCGCCATCGGCCAGCCGGATCCAATAGGCTTGTTTCTGCCCGTCCGGCCGTTTCTGCCACTCATAGAAGCCGTCCGCCGCCACCAGACAGCGCCGGTGCCGATAGGCTTCGCGAAACGCCGTGCGCGTTGCCACCGTTTCCGCCCGGGCATTGATCATCCGCGCCCCCACACGCAGATCCTTGGCCCAAGGCGGCACCAGCCCCCAGCGCATCTGCGCCAATGCCCGCGCCCCATCGACCCGCCGCACGATCGCCACATCCTGTGTCGGCGCGATATTGTAGCGCGCCCGCAGGTTCGGCCCCGGCGGCAACCCGAACAGCGCGATAACCGCCTCTGCCGGTGTCGTCAGGCTATAGCGCCCGCACATTCGCGCCCTCTCGAAAAATTGCCCAGGCGCGCCCTCCCTGGCCCGGTCTGCTTGACTATACTACACTGTGCCAAGGGTCCTTCGCCTCGGGAGTGTTTCCAGGAAAAGCGGACACCGCTTTTCCGCCAGCAAACACGTTGAAGAAAGACTCCAGGGTCTGGTTTTGAACCCATCAAAACCGGAAAGACGCTAGGAGAACGGCCATGTTATTCCGCCAATTATTCGACAATGTCTCCAGCACCTACACCTACGTCATCGCCAGCCGCCAGGGTGGCGAAGCGCTGATCATCGACCCGGTCCTCGACCGCGTCGACCAATATATTCGCCTCCTCGACGAACTCGACCTGAAGCTGGTAAAGGCCGTCGATACCCACGTCCACGCCGACCATATCACCGGCCTGGGCGAACTGCGCGACCGCACCAAATGCATCACCGTGATGGGCCGGCAGGCCAGTGTCGATGTCGTTTCCATACGGGTCGACGATGGTGATGAGATCGCCATCGAAGGCATCGCGTTGCAGACCATCTATACACCCGGCCACACCGACGACTCCTACAGCTTCCTCCTCGCCGACCGGGTATTCACTGGCGACACCTTGCTCATCCGTGGCACCGGGCGCACCGACTTCCAGCATGGCGACGCCTATGCCCAATACGACTCCCTGTTCAACAAACTGCTAAAACTGCCCGACGACACCTTGGTTTTCCCGGCCCATGATTATAAGGGCGAGACCGTCAGCACGATCGCCGAGGAGCGCGCCTACAACCCCCGGCTACAAGTGGACTCGGCCGACGCTTATGCCGAGATCATGGCCAATCTGAATCTCCCCAATCCGAAGCTGATGGACGTTGCCGTACCGGCCAACCAGGCCGTCGGCCTGCATCAGGACGAGTTAGTCTCCCGCGGCCTGTCCCTGGAATGTCACGAGGCCCAATCCCGGCTCGGTGCCGCCGACATGGTTCTCGTCGATCTTCGCGACACCAACGAAAGAGAGCGCGACGGTATCATCCCCGGCTCCGTCCACGCCCCCTATGGCGCCCTGGCCGAGAATGTCGCCCATGGCGGCCTGCTTCATGTCCTCGCGCAAACCACCGGCAAACGCCTGGTCTTTTACTGCGCCTATGGCGAGCGCTCGGCCATGGCGGTCGAGGCGGCGTTACAGGCCGGCCTCGCCAATTGCTGCCACATCAAGGGCGGCATCGACGCCTGGAAAAAGACCGACGGCCCCCTGGCCAACTAACCCAACCCAAGCGCTTCCCACGTCGGACAGTGGGTACTATGGCAGGACTGGCAAGCGTTAAGCCTCGCGACGCCGGCGGCAATCTGCACGAGCCATAGACAAGAATCATGACCCGCAGCGTCCAGTGAACCTTCCCGCGTCGCCCCGACCAGGCATATTTTTCGGCTGGATTGTCGTCGCCAGCAGTTTCACGATTCTATTCGTGGCATTTGGCAGTTCATACGCCTTCACCACCTTCATCGAGCCATTGCAAGCCGAGTTTGGCGCCAGCCGTGGCGCCCTCTCCCTGGCTTTTGCCATAGCCGGCGCCCTCTATTTTATTGTCGGAGCATTTGGCGGTCCCCTCGCCGACCGTTTCGGCCACCGTTGGGTCATCCTCTTGGGCATCATCATTCTCGGCAGCGGCTATCTCGTCGCCGCCACTGCCGGCCAGCTCTGGCAGGTCTATCTGGGTTATGGCCTCGGCATCGGGCTTGGTATCGGCCTGCTTTACACCCCGGCCGTCGGCGCCGTGCAGCCTTGGTTCATTCGCCGCCGCGGCATGGCCACCGGCATCGCTGTCTCGGGCATCGGCGTCGGCACACTCGCCGCCGCCCCCTTCGCCGCCTGGCTGATCCACATTGCCGGCTGGCGGTTCGCCTATGTCGGACTGGCGGGTGTCGTCCTATTGCTCGGTATCATCGCCGCCCTGCTCATCGATGCCGCACCGCACAAACGCGGCATCGCCGCCGATGGCCTCGCCACCGCCGACCACACCCCGCAGCGTGCCACCCCTCTGCCTGTCGCTCTACGCAGCCGCGCCTTTTGGTTACTCTACGCCATCAACGCCACTTTATCGGCCGGACTCCTAATCCCCTTTGTCCATTTCGTTCCCTACGCCCAGGATATCGGCGTCGGCCGCGCGCTCGCGGTCTCCCTTTTCAGCCTGCTCGGCCTCGGCAGCGCGCTCGGCCGCTTTTTCATCGGCGGCATCGCCGACCGCATCGGCAGGACCACGGCCCTTGGCGCCATGTGCGCCGGCCTGGTCCTGGTATACGCTTGGTGGTTATTTTCCGTCACCGCCTGGCAATTGGCCGTTTTTGCCGCCTTGTTCGGCAGCTTCTACGGTGGATTTGTCGCCCTGCTTCCCGCCGCCGCCGCCGATCATTTTGGCGCCCGCAACGTCACTGGCATCATCGGGCTGCTTTATACCAGTGTGGCCCCGGGTTTCCTCATCGGCCCCACCCTGGCCGGCCTCGCTTTCGACCGCTGGCAGAGCTACACCGCGCCGATCATCGGCTGCCTGCTGGTCAGCATCCTGGCGACGGCCCTGGCAATGGTCTTGCATCGCCAAAGTAAAGGCGCCCAAACCCACGCCTAGAGTGTTTCCAGGAAAAGCGGGCACCGCTTTTTCGCCAGCAAACACGCCAGAACGAAACCCTAGCCTCATTTTCGCCGATAACCATTTATTAAACCCATCGGCGGAGAATCAGCCCGGATCCTAAGCTATTCTGCAGATAGGCTAGGCATGCACCGGGTTATCAGCAAAGCTCTGTTTTGGGGGAGCGCCATGGCGCCCAAGACCCCGGAAACAGACGCCTCGACACCGCCCAACGGCAACCCCGAGCCGTCGCAAATCTCCGTGCCTGAAGCAGCATTTGCACCCCCGTCAGCGGTCGGCATCGCCCTCAGACAGGCGCGCCAATCCAAAAACCAGACCATCGAGCAAGTCGCCGCCCGCCTACGCATAAAGTCGAGTTTCCTCGCCGCCCTAGAAGCGGGAGATACGCAAGCCCTGCCGGGCCACGTCTACGCCCTCGGCTTCGTCCGCAGTTACGCCGAGCATCTCGAACTCGACCCGGTCGAGACTGTCCGCGATTACAAACGCGAAGCCGACGATCACGCCCATCAAGTGGAGCTGACCTTCCCCGTCGCCTCGATCGAGCGGCAGTCTTCGGGCATCCCTGTCATGGTCGTACTGGGTGCACTTTTGTTAGCCGGTCTCGCCGGTTGGCAAATCACCCAGACCAAATCCCTGCTCATCGCCGAGGGCATTCCGACCCCGCCGGGCCTAAGCAACGCCGAGCTAACCATCATTTCCGGCACCGCCAATCCGGCCCCAGCCCCGGGTGAACCGGCCCCCCATATCGCCACAGCACTGCTCGAGATCGCGCGCGCCTCGGCCCCGCAGATATCCGCCCAGGGCCCCGCCCCGCTTGCCCCGGCCGGGCCCGTCCCATGGCCCGCCTATGTTTTACCCTTAGACGTCGTGGCCGCTCTCAACCAACGCGCCGCAGCCGTCAAGGCACCGCCACCGACACCGCAACTGCGCCCCAAGCCGCCGGTCGCCCAGGCCGCCACCATCAACGGGGCTATAAAACGGCGCGACCCTGAAAATCCGTCGCCGCGCGGCGGTATGGGCGCCACGGCCGAAATTGCCTCGCTTGGCGCGGCACCCTTGCCGCCGATCCCCCCCACCGTGCCCGCGGCTCGCCGCGCCGAGAATGGGGGCAATATCTATGGCCAGTCGAATCGTAATGCCCGCATTGTTATTGCCGCCGAGACCGACATCTGGATTCAGATCCGCGATCGGGAGCAGAACGACCTGTTCACCCGCATGTTACGCGCCGGCGATAGTTACCGCGTGCCCAACCGGTCCGATCTTTTGTTATTTACTGGCAACGCCGGCGGTTTGAAACTGACCGTCGATGGCCAGGCCATCGCCTCCCTCGGCGGCGACGGCGCCATCCGCCGGGACATCGCACTCGACGCCGACCAGCTGCTCGCCCGCACCACGCCCCAATAGCTTCGCCGGAGCGCTTGGCCGCCCCGACCCTCTTTCGAATTACCGCCAATGGGTGCGGATTTGTCGCACTCTGGCGGCGAAATGAGAGTGCGCCTGACAAAGCGGGCCCCTGGGGCGCCGGATTTGACGCCCCCGCCACCCTCGTCAAGATCTAGTGGGTCTATCAAGGCCGCCACACAAGGTTCTGAGACAAAAGGGTTTTTTGCCGCCGACCCGCAAAACATAACCTTGACGGACGGCCGAATCGCGGTAGTATGTTCATGAAATGTTCACGATGACAGGCAGTCTAGATTTGGTATCTTGTCCGCCCTCTTCGACAATATCTTGTGGGGTTTTCCCCGGGTTTGCGAAGTTATTCGTCCACAGCATGTGGATTGCGGCTATTTCGGGGGAGCTAAAATATGGATGGATCCGGGGTCATTAGGGGTGAGTCCCGCCTTGTGGATAAAGACGTTACGACGGCCAATATCGTCCAGAACGATCGTGGGATTCGCGTCACTATCGACCCTGCGCGCGATAGCAAATTAACCCGGTTCGGCCATGCTACCCTGACCGACCGCTATCTTTTGCCCGACGAATCGGTGCAGGAATTATTTGCCCGCGTCGCCATACATTATGCCGACGATTCGGCTCATGCTCAGCGCCTGTACGATTACATCTCCAACCTTTGGTTTATGCCGGCCACACCTGTGCTCTCCAACGGCGGCACCAAACGCGGCTTGCCGATTTCCTGCTTCCTCAATGAAGCCACGGATAGCCTCAAGGGTATCCTGGGACTATGGAACGAGAATGTCTGGCTCGCCGCCCGTGGCGGCGGCATTGGCAGTTATTGGGGCAATTTGCGCTCCATCGGAGAAAAGGTCGGCATGAATGGCAAGACATCCGGTGTCGTTCCCTTCATCCGCGTTATGGATTCCCTCACTTTGGCCATCAGCCAGGGCTCGCTTCGGCGCGGCTCGGCGGCGGTCTATCTCCCCATCAGCCATCCCGAGGTAGAAGAATTTATCGAGATGCGGCGCCCCACCGGCGGCGATCCAAACCGCAAGACCCAGAATCTCCACCATGGCATTTTGGTCTCGGACGCCTTCATGCGCGCCGTTGAGGCCGATGAGGAATGGCCGCTGACCAGCCCCAAGGACGGCACGGTCGTGCGCCGCGTCTCCGCCCGTGGTCTTTGGATCCGCCTGCTCACCGCGCGCGTCGAAACCGGCGAACCCTATATCGTTTTTTCCGACACCGTGAACCGCCACATCCCCGAGCATCACAAGCTCGCCGGTCTCAGCGTCAAGACTTCGAATCTTTGCAGCGAGATCACCTTGCCCACCGGCATCGATCATCTCGGCAACGACCGCACCGCCGTCTGCTGCCTCAGTTCCCTCAACCTCGAGACCTATCTCGAATGGCAGGACAACCCGGCATTAGTCGAGGACATAATGCGATTCCTCGACAATGTCTTACAGGATTTTATTGATTCAGCACCTGATGAATTCGCCAAGGCCGGTTATGCGGCCATGCGCGAACGCAGCGTCGGCCTCGGCGTCATGGGTTTCCATTCTTTGCTGCAAAGCCAGATGGTGCCTTTTGAGTCGGCCATGGCCAAAGCCTGGAACAACCGCATCTTCAAACGAATCCGCCAGCAGGCCGACGCCGCCAGCGCCGTCCTCGCCGCCGAACGCGGCGCCTGCCCCGATGCTGCCGACTACGGCATCATGGAGCGATTCTCCAACAAATTGGCCATCGCCCCCACCGCCTCCATTTCCATCATTTGCGGCGGTGCTTCGCCGGGCATCGAGCCCATCGCCGCCAACAGTTTCACCCACAAGACCCTGTCCGGTTCCTTTACCGTGCGCAGCAAAGCGTTGACCAAGGCCTTGCGTGAGCACGGCCGCGACGATGCCAAGACCTGGTCGTCCATTTCTGCCAACCAGGGCTCGGTGCAGCATTTGGACTTCTTGACCCTGGATGAGAAAGAAGTCTTCCGCACGGCTTTCGAAATCGACCAGCGTTGGGTCATCGAACTGGCCGCCGATCGCGGCGCCCATATTTGCCAGTCCCAATCCCTCAACCTCTTCCTGCCGGCCAACATCCATAAGCGCGACCTGCACCAGATTCATTTCCAGGCGTGGAAGAAAGGTGTGAAGAGCCTCTACTACTGCCGCTCGAAATCATTGCAGCGCTCGGAGAATGTTGCCGCATCCTGGCAACCCTCCGCCGCCACCGCAAAACCCGCTTCACCACCCTCGCCTGCCAGCCGGGTCGTCGATTATGAGGAATGCCTGGCCTGCCAGTAGCCCCCGCCGGGTGCGTGTCGTGAATTAGATTTGCCGCCGGTGCCTGTCTCGGCACCGATCCAGTTGGAGGACAGTCGGATTTCTCTGCTTGTCGAAAGAACCGCCTACAAACCGTTCCAGTATCCCTGGGCCTATGAGGCTTGGCTGCAGCAACAGCGCATCCACTGGCTGCCCGAGGAAGTACCCCTGGCCGACGATGTCCAGGACTGGCATCACACCATCACACCGGCCGAGCGCAATCTGCTGACCCACATTTTCCGTTTTTTCACCCAGGCCGATGTGGAAGTGAACAATTGTTACATGAAGCACTACACCCAGGTCTTCAAACCCACCGAAGTGCAGATGATGCTCGCCGCCTTTTCCAATATCGAGACCATTCACATCGCCGCCTATTCCCATTTGCTCGACACCGTCGGCATGCCGGAAACCGAGTATTCAGCCTTCCTCCACTACAAGGAGATGAAGGACAAATACGACTATATGCAGCAATTCAACACCGGCTCGAAACCCGACATCGCCCGCACCCTGGCAATGTTCGGCGCTTTTACCGAGGGGCTTCAGCTCTTCGCCAGTTTTGCCATCCTGTTGAATTTTCCCCGCTTCAACAAGATGAAAGGCATGGGCCAGATCGTTTCCTGGTCGGCCCGCGACGAATCCCTTCATACCGAATCGATCATCCGCCTGTTCCGCACCTTCATCGACGAAAACCCCGAGATCTGGACCGAGGATCTGCGCCACGATCTCTACATTGCCTGCGATACCGTGATCACCCATGAGGACGCCTTCATCGACCTCGCTTTCGGGTTCGATGAGATCGAGGGCCTGACCGCCGCCGAGGTCAAAGCCTACATCCGCTACATTGCCGACCGCCGGCTCATTCAGCTCGGCCTGCAGCCGGTCCATCACATCGCCGACAATCCCCTACCCTGGATGGAGGAGATGCTCAACGGGTTGGAGCATGCCAATTTCTTCGAGAACAGATCGACGGAATATTCCAAGGCAGCGACGCAAGGCCATTGGGAAGAAGCGTTTGATTGACCTCTTAGGCGCTGCGGCGTTGCCCGGCCGCGCAGCGGGCCAGACGCCCTTCGGCATCCATCGCCAAACGTCGATACTCGCTGGCCAAATCCACCTCCCCCGCCTCGGTCGACGAATCGAACAATGCCCACGCCATACGGGAATCTTCGGTCAATTCGTCGGCTAGGGGGTGGTTCATCATGGCGGCGGCTCACGCTTTATTTCGTCAGGTTAGTGTGGGGACCAAGTCTTAAAGACCGGTTCACGAATGCCCTCGAAATGCCTCTATCTATAACCAACTATTTCCCACAATCTCAACATGGTTAACAGCTTCATCCAATCCGCTAGGGAGCCTATGTTCAGCGACCGACAATATGGCGTCATTTATGCCGATCCCCCTTGGCGTTTCCAGAATTTCAGCCGCAAGGGCGAGGGCCGCAACGCCCTGGCTCACTATGACTGCATGTCTCTGGAGGCCATTCGCGAGCTCCCCGTCCTCGATGCCGCCGCCCCCGATTGCGTACTTTTTCTATGGGCCACCGACCCGCTGCTGCCGGCCGCCATGGATTTAATCCGGGCCTGGGGATTCACCTACAAGACCGTCGGATTCTACTGGGCCAAGCTCAACAAGACCGCCGACCC
>QIGO01000242.1 GCA_003230015.1 Alphaproteobacteria bacterium
TTGGAAACAAAATCCTCGTCGCGGGTGGCCATGCCGGCCCTGCCCTTGCCGCCACGGCGTTGGGCGCGGTAGGTGGACAAGGGAACACGCTTGATGTAACCGCCGTGGGTGACGGTGACGATCATGTCCTCGCGGCGGATGAGGTCTTCGACGTCGTGTTCGAATTCGCCCTCGACGATCTCGGTACGGCGCGGTGTGGCGAAAGTCTCGCGGGCCGTCAGAAGTTCGCTGCGGAGGAGGGCAAAGAGCCTTTCGCGACTGCGCAGGATCTCCAGATATACTTGAATCTGGGCGACCAGATCCTCCAGGTCCTTGGCGATCTTGTCGCGCTCCAGCCCGGTCAGGCGATGGAGGCGAAGTTCCAGAATGGCGCGCGCCTGAGCGTCGGAAAGATGGTAGTTGCCGTCGTCGCCGACGCTGCGGCCAGGCTCGTCAATGAGGGCGATCAGCGGGGCCACGTCACCGGCGGGCCAGGGTTGGTCAACCAGGGCCTGGCGGGCCTCGGCCGGGTCGGCGGCGCGGCGGATCAGGGCGATCACCGGATCGAGGTTGGCCACAGCCACGGCGAGACCGACCAAGACATGGGCGCGGTCGCGGGCGCGGCCAAGCTC
Organism: Alphaproteobacteria bacterium; assembly: GCA_003230015.1. Lineage (GTDB taxonomy): Bacteria > Pseudomonadota > Alphaproteobacteria > UBA6615 > UBA6615 > SZUA-147. The sequence goes on from QIGO01000242.1 coordinate 612, forward strand.
AAAGGCGGTGCGCCGGGTGATGACTTCCTCGCGGAAGTCGATGAAGGCCGCGATGGTGGTCTTGAGGTTGAAGATTTCGGGCCGGCCGCCATTGAGGGCCAGCATGTTGACACCAAAAGACGATTGGAGCTGGGAATAGCGGAATAGCTGGTTGAGGACGACCTCGGGCTCGGCATCGCGCTTAAGCTGGATGACAACGCGGACGCCATGGCGGTCGGACTCGTCGCGGAGGTCGGAAATACCCTCGATGACCTTGTCATTGACCAGTTCGGCAATGCGCTCGATCATCCGCGACTTGTTCACCTGATAGGGGATCTCGGTGACGATAATGGCGGTGCGGTTGTTGGCCTGGTCCTCGAAATTGGTGCGGCCGCGCATGATTATGGAGCCGCGGCCAAGGGCGAAGGCGGCATGGATGCCGCTGATGCCCAGCACGATACCACCGGTGGGGAAGTCAGGGCCGGGCACGATCTCCATCAATTCGGGGATGGTGATGTCGGGGTTGTCCAGATAGGCGCAGCAGGCGTCTATCACCTCGCCCAAATTATGGGGCGGGATGTTGGTGGCCATGCCGACGGCGATGCCGCCGGCGCCGTTGACCAGGAGATTGGGGAATTCGGCCGGCAAAACCACCGGCTCCTTGGTGGATTCGTCGTAGTTGGGTTTGAAATCGACAGTGTCCTTGTCGAGATCGGCAATCAGGGCATGGGCCGAGCGCGCCATGCGGGCCTCGGTATACCGCATGGCCGCGGCCCGGTCGCCGTCCATGGAGCCGAAGTTGCCCTGGCCGTCGATGAGCTGCAGGCGCATGGAGAAATCCTGAGCCATGCGAACCAGGGCGTCGTAGATCGCCTGGTCGCCATGGGGATGGTATTTGCCCATGACATCGCCGACGATACGGGCGCATTTGCGGTAGGGCCGGTTAAATTCGAAACCGGACTCCTTCATGGAATAAATGATGCGCCGATGGACGGGTTTGAGGCCATCGCGGACGTCGGGCAAGGCACGGCTGACGATGACGCTCATCGCGTAATCGAGGTAGGAGCTTTTCATCTCCTCCTCGATCGTGACTAGCAAAATGTCCTCGGCGGGCGGCTGGGCTGAGGTGTCTGAACTCACGGATCTATTCTTGTTCTGGGTGGGCCTGCGCCGCGGTCGGGAAAGTTCCGCAAGTGACTCGGGCGCGACGCTTCTGGAGCCGGAAAATTATAGCGGAATCGGGCTGTTACGGCAAGAGCCGCGTGGCCTGTCACAGCAGCGTCGGTACCCCTAAAATGGTAATGCCGGGGGCGTCAAAATGGGATGTCGTCGTCGAGGTCGTTGAAGCCTCCACCGCCGGCGCCACCGCCGCCGCCCGAACCACCGCCGGAACCGCCGCCCGAACCACCGCCGGAACCACCGCCGGAACCGCCATAGTCGGCGGGGGATGAGGGCCCGCGATCATAACCGCCCCCGCCGCCGCCTTCGGCGCGGCTGTCGAGGATGATCAATTGGCCGCGAAAGCGTTGCAAAACGACTTCGGTGCTATATTTCTCGACGCCGCTCTGATCGGTCCATTTGCGGGTCTGGAGCTGGCCCTCGATATAGACCTTGCGGCCCTTGTTGAGGTAGCGCTCGCAAACATCGACGATCTGTTGATCGAAGATGACCACCCGATGCCATTCCGTGCGCTCCTGGCGCTCACCGCTGTTCTTGTCCTTCCAGGATTCCGAGGTGGCGAGGGAAAGATTGCAGACCTTATCGCCAGAATTGAGGGATCGGACCTCCGGATCGCGACCGAGATTTCCGATGAGTATGACCTTATTGATGCTGCCGGCCATATGCCCTGCCCTCCCGCGATATGTGTTGGTTGAGACGCGGCCGCAAACTGACACAAGGCGGGCCTGTTGCCAACGGTCGAAAACCGCGATTTGAGGGGCGACGACCAGGGGCGTTTGACGATCCTGTTGGGCATGTTATCTCCTAGTGATGGTGGGCGCCTGGATGGTGCCGGCCCCCCGATGGCAAGTGGCTGAACCCGTTGATGGATAAAATCCTCGTTCGCGGCGCCCGCGAGCATAATCTGGCGAATATCGACGTGGATATGCCACGGGACAAGCTGGTGGTGATCACCGGCCTGAGCGGCTCGGGCAAGTCCTCGCTGGCCTTCGACACGATCTATGCCGAGGGTCAGCGGCGCTATGTGGAGAGCCTTTCGGCCTATGCCCGGCAGTTCCTGGAACTGATGGAAAAGCCGGATGTGGATTCCATCGAAGGGCTGTCGCCGGCGATCGCCATCGAGCAGAAAACGACCAGCCGCAACCCGCGCTCCACAGTGGGCACGGTGACCGAAATCTACGACTATCTGCGGCTGCTGTTTGCCCGAGTCGGGGTGCCCTACTCGCCAGCGACCGGGTTGCCCATCGAGGCGCAGACGGTGAGCCAGATGGTCGACCGGATCATGGCGATGGCGGAAGGCACCAGATTGTATTTGCTGGCGCCGATCGCGCGGGGGCGCAAGGGTGAGTATCGCCGGGAATTCGCGGATTTGCAGAAGCGTGGTTTCCAGCGGGTCAAGGTCGATGGCGAGATGTATGAGATCGCAGAGACGCCGGCGCTGGACAAAAAACGCAAACATGACATCGCCGTGGTTGTCGACCGGCTGGTGGTGCGAACCGGTTTGGAAACGCGTCTGGCCGATAGTGTGGAGGCGGCGCTGGAGCTGACCGACGGGCTGGTAATCGCCGAGGATGCGGGCAGCGGCGAGCAGACGATCTTTTCGGCAAAATTCGCGTGTCCGGTTTCGGGGTTTACGATCGAGGAAATCGAGCCGAGGCTGTTTTCATTCAACAACCCGTTTGGCGCCTGCCCGTCCTGCGACGGTCTGGGGACAAAAGTCGTTGTCGACCCGCTGCTGGTGGTGCCGGACACCTCGCTTAGTCTGCGGGACGGCGCGGTGGCGCCGTGGGCGAAATCCACCAGCCCTTATTACAAGCAGACACTGGATAGCCTGGCCCGGCAGTATAAATTCTCGACGGCTGTTGCGTGGCGGGATCTGCCCGAAGAGGCATGCAATGTGATCCTGTTCGGGTCGGGGGCCGAGCGCGTGACCATGCGGTATGACGATGGGCTGCGGCAATATGAGACCAAGAAGGCGTTCGAGGGCGTCGTTCGCAATATGGACCGGCGCTACCGGGAAACCGATAGCCAATGGGTGCGCGACGATCTGGCCAAGTATCAAGTGCTGTCGCAATGCGAAAAATGCGAAGGGGCGCGGCTGAAACCGGAAGCGTTGGCGGTGAAAATCCACAAGCTGCATATCGCCGAAGTGGCGCAGATGTCGATCGATATCGCCAATGACTGGTTTAACGAACTGGCGACGCATCTGAGCGAACAACAGAATGAGATCGCCCAACGCATCCTGCGGGAAATCAGCGACCGGCTTGGTTTCCTGAACGACGTGGGGTTGGACTATCTGACATTGAACCGGGCCTCGGCGACGTTGTCGGGCGGCGAGAGCCAGCGTATTCGGCTGGCCTCGCAAATCGGGTCGGGCCTGACGGGGGTGCTCTATGTGCTCGACGAGCCGTCCATTGGGCTGCATCAGCGGGACAATGCGCGGCTGTTGGAAACTCTGCGGCGGCTGCGCGACCTGGGCAACACCGTGATCGTGGTGGAACATGACGAAGAAGCCATCCGGACGGCCGATCATTTGATCGATATGGGGCCCGGCGCGGGGATTCACGGCGGCAAGGTCGTGGCCTCGGGGACGCCCGAAGAGGTGATGCGCTCGCCGGATAGTCTGACGGCGCAATATCTTACCGGGTTTAAGCAAATTCCGGTGCCGACAACACGGCGGCGGGCGCGGCGGGGGAAGATGCTGAAAATTATCGGCGCCAGCGCCAATAATCTGTTGGATGTGGACGCGGAGATTCCCCTGGGGACCTTCGTGTGCGTGACCGGGCTGTCGGGCGGTGGTAAGTCCTCGCTGATCATCGATACGCTGTATAAAGCGGCGGCCCGCGATCTGCAGCGGGCGCGAACGAGGCCAGGGCCCTACAAGGCGCTCGAAGGCTTGCAGCATGTGGACAAGGTGATCGATATCGATCAGTCGCCGATCGGCCGCACCCCGCGCTCCAATCCGGCGACCTATACCGGGGCGTTCACGCCGATGAGGGATTGGTTTTCCGGGCTGCCGGAAGCCAAGGCGCGGGGTTACAAACCGGGGCGATTCTCGTTTAACGTCAAGGGTGGGCGCTGCGAGGCCTGCAAGGGCGACGGCTTGATCAAGATCGAAATGCATTTCCTGCCGGATATCTATGTTCAGTGCGATGTGTGTAAGGGCCACCGCTACAACCGGGAGACGCTGGAGGTTACTTTTAAGGACAAATCCATTGCCGATGTGCTGGCGCTGACGGTGGATGAAGCGGCGGTGTTCTTCAAAGCGGTGCCGTCCATACGCGACAAGATGGAGACGCTGCGGCGGGTGGGTCTGGGTTACATCAAAGTGGGGCAACAGGCGACGACACTTTCGGGCGGTGAAGCGCAGCGGATCAAGCTGGCGAAGGAGTTGTCGCGGCGGGCGACGGGCCGGACGCTGTATATTCTCGACGAGCCGACCACCGGTCTGCATTTCGAGGATGTGCGGCGGCTGCTGGAAGTGCTGCATGAATTGGTGGATCAAGGCAATACGGTGATCGTCATCGAGCATAATCTGGAGGTGATCAAAACCGCGGACTGGATTATCGATCTGGGACCAGAGGGCGGCCATAAGGGCGGCCGGATCGTCGCCACCGGGACACCCGAGGAGGTGACGCGGGTGGCGGAGAGCTATACGGGGCAATATCTTGCGCCCTATCTGCCGGCGACGCGACGGCGGCGGGCATGACTAATCCCGTGCATGTGGTTGGCGGCGGGCTGGCGGGAAGCGAGGCGGCCTGGCAACTGGCGGCGGCCGGCGTGCCGGCGGTGGTGCATGAAATGCGGCCGGTGCGGGGTACGGCGGCACATCAGACAGACCAGTTGGCGGAACTTGTTTGTTCCAATTCTTTCCGTTCCGACGATGCCGAGCATAACGCGGTCGGGCTGTTGCATGAGGAAATGCGGCGCTGCGGGTCGTTGATCCTGGCGGCGGGGGATGCTCATAAACTGCCGGCGGGGGGCGCCCTGGCGGTGGACCGGGACGGTTTTGCCGGCGAGGTCACGGCGCGGCTGACCGCGCATCCGCTGGTGGAAATCGTGCGCGACGAAGTGGCCGGCTTGCCGCCCGAAGATTGGGATAGTGTGATCGTGGCGACGGGGCCGCTGACGTCGGATGCTCTGAGCGAAGCGGTGGTCGCCTTGACCGGCGAGGCCGAGTTGGCGTTCTTCGATGCCATCGCGCCCATCGTCACCAAGGAGAGCGTCGATTTCTCAAAGGCCTGGTTTCAGTCGCGTTACGACAAAGTCGGGCCGGGCGGGGATGGCAAGGACTATATCAATTGCCCGCTGGATGAAGATGTGTACGAGGCGTTCATCGCGGCGTTGCTGGCGGCGGACAAAGTGGCCTTTCACGAGTGGGAGGGCAAGACGCCCTATTTCGAGGGCTGTTTGCCGATCGAGGTGATGGCCTCGCGCGGCCACGACACCCTGCGCTATGGGCCGATGAAACCGGTGGGGCTTACCGACCCGAATACCGGTAGACGTGCTCATGCCGTGCTGCAACTGCGCCAGGATAACGCCCTGGGCACGCTGTATAATCTGGTGGGCTGCCAGACCAAGCTCAAATATGGCGAGCAGGCCAATATCTTTCGGATGATACCGGGGCTGGAAAAGGCGGAGTTCGCGCGGTTGGGCGGCATTCACCGCAATACGTTTATGAACAGCCCGCGTCTGCTCGATGGCACATTGCGGCTGAAGGCGATGCCGCGATTACGTTTCGCGGGTCAGATCACCGGTGTCGAGGGTTATGTGGAGAGTGCGGCGATGGGGTTGCTTGCCGGCAGGTTCGCAGCCACGGAGCGTGCCGGTGGGGAGATTGCCGCGCCACCGGTGACGACGGCCCTTGGGGCGCTGCTATCCCATATCACCGGCGGCGCGGATGCTGACAGTTTTCAACCCATGAACGTGAATTTCGGGCTGTTTCCGCCGTTGCCGAAAGACTCACCGAAAGCGAAGGGACGCGACCGTAAACGCGTGGTCGCCCGGCGTGCGCTGACCGACCTCGAGGGCTGGCTGAGCGCGGTCCGGGCGGCGGCCTAGCGGCTGGGCCAAAGCTGGTGGTGGAGGTCGATGACGTAGGCGTGCTTGTGGACGAGCGGCGCGTGGCGGTGTGGATGGGAATGGGGCTCGGTCCCTTCCCGACCGTCGTGTTTGTGTTGATGGTGCTCATCGTGGGTATGTAGGTGGGTGTGGCGCGATGATTCGTGCTCGTGTTCGATCTCGTCTGGGTCGTGCGCCGGCCACAGAATTAGGGCGACGAGAGTTGAGGCCAAGGTCAGAACCGCCAGCACAGAAAATGCGGCCGTCATACCGAGCGTGGCCCCGAGCAAGCCGGCGAGTGGATAGGCGACGAGCCAGCAGGCGTGCGACAAGGCGAACTGGGCGGCATAGACGGCGGGGCGGTCGCTCTCACGGGCGGAGCGTTTTAGCAGCTGACCCGCCGGCGTCTGGATGAGCGAGGAGCCGGTGCCGAGAACGAACCAGATCAGCAGAAGGGCGCGTAGTCCCGGGTCGGAGAGGCCGAGCAGAAGGCCGGCCGTGAGGATCGCGCCGCCGGCAAGCATGAAGGGGCGGTAAGGCAAACGGTCCAGGAGGCGCGGCAAAACCAAGGCCACGACCATGGATCCGGCCCCGGCGGCGGCGAATGTTATGGCGGTTTCGCTTTCCGTGCCACCCAAATTGTCGCGTACATAAACCACGGTGTTGACGATGACCATGGCGCCGGCGGCTGCCACGGCGAATGAAAGTGCTAGCAATCCGCGCAGTCTGGGGGTTCTGAGGTAGGCCCGAATGCCGAAACTTAGATTGTGCCATACGCCGTCTTGGCGCTGGTGGGGTTTGGGCGATGGCAGCCTGACGGAGAGTATCAGCAGGGCCGAGAGCAAGAACGCCACCGCGTTGGCGGCGAACAGAGCGTCGAAACTCAGCACGACGAGCGCGGCGGCGGCGAGCATCGGGCTTAAAAGATTTTCGAGATCGTAGGCCAGGCGGGATTGGGAAAGCGCTCTTGTGTACCGTGCCTCGTCGGGCAGCACGTCGGGAATAGTCGCCTGGAAGGTCGGGGTGAAGCCCGCCGAGAAGGCGTTGAGCACGAAGATCAGCAGATAGATCTGCCAGATCTGGGTGACGAATGGCAGGCATGCGACGGATGCCGCGCGTCCAATATCGAGAGCGATTAACAAGCGGCGGCGGGGCAGCCTGTGTGCAAAACCGCCGACCACCGGGGCTATGGCGACATATGCCACCATCTTGAGGGTCAGCGCGATGCCAAGGACCATGCCGGCGTTCCGTCCCGCCAGATCGTAGGCCAGCAAGGCCAGTGCGACGGTGGATACCCCCGTGCCCATGAGGGCAACGATCTGAGCCGTGAAAAGCCGGCGGTATGTGGGGTCCGAGAGGGGCTGCGCCATGGCCGCAGGATAGCGATTTTTCGGCCATGGCTACAGCCTCGCCAAGGGTCAGGCCGGCTCGCTGCCTAGTTCTGCATAAGGCGCTGGCCATGTGGGTTGTCGATGACCATCCGCCAACTGCCGTCAGTCTGTTTGCGCAGTACGGCGACCGATAAACCGCCCTGCTCAATTTGGGACCCATCGGGCGCGGTGCCTTGCATAGTCCAGGGCATAAAGTGAACGGCGATATCACCGGCGACGATGACCTCGCTGCCGCCAAAATCGAAACGTGGGTTCGCGGCGATCATGCCTTGAAACATTTCCCTCAGAACCGCCGGGCCGGATACCGGTATGCCGGGTTCGAATGAAATAACCGCCGTGTCTTCATAGGTCGCCATAACGCCCTCGATGTCGCCTTTTTGGATGGCGTTCGTCATGTGTTCGATCACCGCGAGGACATTCTGTTGATCATCGGTCATTGATTTTCCTGCTTGGGCTTGAGCGACTAGGGGAAAGACGATGGCCATGGCCATTACGGCTAGCAATCTCAACATGCTTTGTTCCTCTGCTAAGTTGGCGTTCGGCAAGGCGGCGCCGGCGTCGCCAAAGAGGTCTGGCGGCGCAGGCATTTGTCGGCGCGGCGATTTGTCTAGAGCGTATTCCGTTCACTTGCGCTCACTTCATGTGCTCTAGCTTATTGTTTTGACGCATTTTCTAATCGTTCAAACGGATCCGTTTGAACGGAAAAATGGCACTTCGACAATCCGGGCGATGCGCGCGCCCAGGTCAGCGGGGCTTTTAAACAGTGGGGTTGCGGTTTGCAGTTTTAAGGTTCGTAAGGCGGCTGCTATTTTTTGTACCTGCGCCAGTACATCGCCGTAGGAGGGTGCGTCCGCCAGGGCATAGGTTCTGTTCTTTGAAACTACCCGGCCGGCGGCCATTGCCGCGGGTAATCGGCGGGGACAGGTGCATTTGGCGGCGGTGTTGGCCAAGCCGCAGTTTTGCGTTGTAAAGTCCACGACCTCGCCGCGGGCGCGGGACAAACGTTGGCGGTAGTTGGCTTTCGAGATGCCCAGAATGTCGGCGGCGTCACCATGCTCAAGCTCAAGGATGTCGCCCAGTACATAGGCGATGCGGTGTTTCAGATCGAGGCATAGGAGCATGGCCATGGTGCAGGCGATGCGCAGTTCGTTCAGCATGACCGTGTCTTCGGCGGTCGGTGCCGCGACCAGGCCGTTTTCCAAATCGGCACGGAATAGCTCGAAATTTAAGCCGCGGTCACGGTCGCGGATCTTCTTTGCAGTGAGCAGGTAGTTCGCGGCGACGCGGTAAACCCAGGTTTGAAAGGCGCTGTCACCGCGAAATGTCGATAGCTTGGTGATGACGAGGATGAGGATTTCCTGGGTCGCTTCAAGGGCATCGTCGGGGTTTACCAACATGCGCATGGCCAGGTGATGGACGCGATCCTGGATCCGCCGCACGAGGCTTTCCAAGGCGTTTTTATCACCCTGTTGAGCCGCACTGACCAAATTGTTCAGGTTCTCGTTCACTAAAGGTACCGCCGGTTGTTTCTGGCCAGCATCTGTTAAGGTTAGACAACTCCGCCGCGGTATGTGTGACAACTTTTCCGGCCAAGATGCTGCTGGTCCCGCCGCGTGGGGCGCCTATATGGTTCCGAATGATGAAAGCAGTGGTTATTCACAGGGCTGGCGGCCCCGAGGTCTTACGCATAGAGGACCGGCCGAAGCCGACGCAGAGACCCGGCTGGGTGCTGATCCGCGTTCGAGCCTTTGGCCTTAACCGGTCGGAGATGTTCACCCGTCAGGGGCATTCGCCCAATGTGCGGTTCCCGCGTATCCTGGGTATCGAGGCGGTTGGCGAAGTCGCCGGGGCGGCGGCAGGGGGGCTGGCACCGGGCGACAAGGTCGCCACCGCCATGGGCGGCATGGGGCGGGCTTTCGACGGTGGCTATGGCGAATATACGCTGGTGCCCGTGTCGCAGGTGCGGAAAATCGAGACGAACCTGGACTGGGCCACCCTGGGCGCGCTGCCGGAGATGATACAGACGGCGCATGGCTCGCTGCATACGTCCTTGCGGCTGCAAGCGGGCCAGACATTGTTGATCCGCGGCGGTACGACATCGGTCGGGCTCGCCGCGGCCATTCTGGCAAAGTCGGTGGGCGCCACCGTGATCGCCACGACCCGCAACGCAGACCGGATCGAGATGCTGAAAGGGAACGGCGCGGATCATGCCGTCGTTGACGGCGGTGAAATCGCTGGTGTCATACGCGAGCAATTCGCCAACGGCGTGGACCGGGTGCTGGAACTTGTCGGCACAACGACCCTGCTCGACTCGCTCAAGGCTACCGGGCGCGGCGGTGTCGTCTGCATGACCGGCATGGTGGGGGATCAGTGGGAGTTGCCGCGCTTCAGCCCCATGGGTGCCATTCCGACCGCGGTCAGCCTGACGAGCTATGCCGGTGGGCCGGAGGATTTCATGGCAACCCCGCTGCAGGATTTCATCGATGAGTTAGAGAACGGCCGGGCCAAAGCGCCGATTGGAAAAATCTTCCCGATGGGCGAGATCGTCGCGGCACACAGTGCGATGGAGGAAAATACGGCGGGCGGAAAAATCGTCGTGACTACCTGAAT
>QIGO01000163.1 GCA_003230015.1 Alphaproteobacteria bacterium
ACAGCGAAGGTCTCAACGTTGTCGTTGGCACCTATGAATTTGGCCCGATAACGGCGGAACCATGCCGAGCAAAAGTCCAACCTTTACACGCGCGTCGATCCTATTTCGCCCCCATTGGTGGAGGCGCCGGGTACCGCCCCCGGGTCCGCGACGTTTATTGCGAAAGACGTTTATCGCCATAGCTGAGTAAACCCAGCTCGCAAAATATAAGCATTCCGTGCCCGGAAAGGAAGCCTGCTCATCCGGCCGCCGTTTCGGCCGAATCGGGTTCACTGTCTGGCCCGCTGGGGCTAATCTCCAATCAAAGCAAATATCGGCTATGGTTAACAGCGGGCGGCACCCCCGGGGCACCGCCTTGACCAGGAGTGGGGCTTGGACGAACACCATCGCGCTGAGATCGCGGCTGCGCGCGAGACCAGCCACCAGACGCGGCGGGCGACGGTGCCCGCCCTCGAAGACATATTGTATCAGGCTGTCCCGGCCCTCGATCACGGTTTTGTCCGTGTCGTCGATTATATGGGCGACGACGCCGCCATCGTCCAGGCCGCGCGTGTGTCCTATGGCAAAGGCACCAAGCGGGTCAGCGAGGATCGCGGTTTGATTCGCTATCTCATGCGCCACCGCCACACCACACCCTTCGAGATGTGCGAGATAAAATATCATGTCAAATTGCCCATCTTCGTGGCCCGTCAGTGGATCCGCCACCGCACCGCCAATGTGAACGAATATTCGGCCCGCTATTCGGTGCTCGAGGACGAGTTTTACGTGCCCCCGCGCGAGCATCTCTCGGCTCAGTCGGCAAGCAACCGTCAGGGCCGCGGCGAGATCCTCGGCACCCAGGACGCCGACCGGGTGTTAGACCTGCTCCGCGCCGACGCCGCCCAGGGCTATCGTCATTATGAGGAGATGCTCAACGAACGGGCCGATGGCAGTGTCATCGACCCGGCGCACACCGGCCTCGCGCGTGAATTGGCCCGCATCAATCTCAACCTGGCCGTATATACCCAATGGTATTGGAAAATTGACCTGCACAACCTGTTGCATTTCCTTTCCCTACGCGCCGATCCTCATGCCCAGTATGAAATTCGCGTCTACGCCGAGATCATGCTCGATACCGTCCGGCGCTGGGTTCCCGCCGCCTTTGAGGCCTTCGACGATTATGTCTCCGGCGGCGTCGGTATTTCGCGCCAGGGCATGGCTGTTATCCGCCAGCTTGCCGCCGGTCAACAGGTGACCCAGCAATCCAGCAACATGAGCAAACGTGAGTGGCGTGAATTGATGGCGCTGTTGCAACGTCCTGAATAGAGCCGTGTGCAATGGCTATAGAGCGCCCGTCGGACCGGTCCCGCTGGGGGCAGCAGCCTGCGGGGAAAGGCTGGGACCGGTCCGACGGTGAGCACCTGGCAGCGAAGCGGATTGCTCCGCCTTTGCCGTTCCTTCTTTGCCAATGCGGTGTTGGCCGCGGTTGACGGTCGAAGAAACTAGGTAGCGCCCATTAACACGAAAGTTGGCGCTGAATCAGGCGACGGACAAGCCCGGTGGGTGTCACGGCGGATCAACAAAGCGCGATCGGCTAGCGCATTCTAATCTTCGGCGCCGCCCGCGCGCGTCCCCGGTCGAGCCTGTCGGCGATTTCCCGTGCGATGTCCATATAGGCCTTGCCATGGGGCCCATCCGGTGCCGCCGCGACAATCGGCTCGCCGCGGTCGCTGGCCTCGCGGATCTCCAGATGCAACGGTATTTCGCCCAAGAACGGACAACCCAGTTTTTCCGCCTCCGCCCGCGCCCCGCCATGGCCGAAGATATCGGTGCGCTCGCCGCAATGGGGGCACACGAAAAGGCTCATATTTTCGACGATGCCCAGCACCGGCACATCCACCTTGGTGAACATGTTGAGCCCCCTGCGCGCATCGAGCAGCGCAATGTCCTGAGGTGTCGAGACGATAACCGCCCCGGCCAGGGGGACCCGTTGCGCCATCGTCAGCTGCACATCGCCGGTCCCCGGCGGCATATCGACGACCAGCACATCCAGCTCGCCCCAGACCACATCCCTCAGCATCTGTTCCAGCGCCCCCATAACCATCGGTCCGCGCCATATCATCGGTGTGTCCTCGGGCACCAGGAAACCCATCGACATCACTTTCAATCCGTAACGCTCCATTGGCAGGATCTGTTTGCCGTCCGGCGACGCCGGTTTTCCGCTAATGCCGAGCATCCGCGGCACGGAGGGCCCATAGATATCGGCATCGAGCAACCCGACGCTGTGCCCAAGCTGAACCAGCGCCACGGCAAGATTGGCGCTCACCGTCGATTTACCCACCCCGCCTTTGCCACTGGCGACGGCGACGATAGCCTTGACACCGGGGACAAGTCCGCCGGCCGGCCCGGCCTGGTGCCGGCCGCTCGGCTGTTTTTGTGGCGGCTGTTGTGGCGCTCCCGCCCGCTCCGCGGTGAGCACCGCGGTCACGGAACCCACGCCGGGCATGGCGAAGACGGCATCCTCGGCCGCCTTGCGCACCGCTTCCATTTGTTCCGCTTCTTCCGGTGTCACCTCGATCGCAAAACCGACATTGCCATTTCGCACGACGAGACCGCTGACCAGTCCCAGTGTCACGATGTCCCGCCCCGATTGCGGCTCGACAACTTGGGCCAACGTCGCCAGTACCTGTTCCTTGTCTAACTCGGGCATGGTTGCAATCCCCAAAATTCCGTCGATAACGAATTCATTGCCTGATAGGGCCGTGAATTGCCAACGCCTTGGCCGAATGTGATATAAGCCCCACGGTAAGCAATGGAAAGCTGGCATGCGTTGGGCGTTGTTGGCTGTAACTAACGATAAGAGGACCGGCTATGCCATGGAGTAATCAAGGTGGTAGTGGCGGCCCCTGGGGCGGCGGTGGCGGTGGCGGTGGTAGCGGAGGTCCTTGGGGCCAGCGCCCCGGCGGCGGCGGCGGCGCACCGGTGCCGCCGAATATCGAGGACATCATTCGCCGCGGCCAGGACCGCATCGGCAAACTTCTTCCCGGTGGCTTGGGCGGCGGTCGCGGCCTTGGCCTGATCGTACTGGCTTTTATCGCTTTTTGGCTCGCGTCGGGTATTTATAAGGTCGAACCGGACGAGCAGGGCGTCGTCCTTCGTTTCGGCAAATGGAATGGGACGACCACGAGTCCGGGGCTGCATTATTGGTGGCCGGCACCTATCGGCGAGCGCCTGACGCCAAAGGTAACGGTCATTAACCGCGCCGATATCGGGTTCGCCGACGTCCGCCGCGGCGGCGGCACGGTCGATGTGCCCGAGGAAAGCCTCATGCTGACCGGCGATCAGAATATTGCCGACGTTGATTTCACGGTCCAGTGGGTCATCGGCAATGCCGGCGAATTTCTCTTCAATATTCGCGATCCCGAAGAAACAGTGAAGGTAGTCGCCGAAAGCGCCATGCGCGAGATCGTCGGACAAACCACGCTGACCACTCTATTGACCGGCGGCAGAACCCAGGTCGAGGCTGACGCTCGTGACTTGCTGCAATCTATCCTTGACGACTACGGCTCCGGTGTCGCGGTCCAGCGTGTCCAGTTGCTTCAGGTCGATCCGCCGACCCAGGTCATCGATGCGTTCAATGAGGTGCAGCGTGCCCGCCAGGACAAGTCGCGCCTGCGCAACCAGGCGGAGGCCTATGAAAACCGCATTGTGCCGACCGCGCGCGGTGAGGCCGCCAGCGTCGTCGAGCAGGCCACCGCTTACAAGGAACGCCTGACCAAGGAGGCGGATGGTGAGGCCCAGCAATTTGTGTCCATCTACGATAGTTATGTCGGTGCCAAGGAAATAACCCGTCGACGGCTCTATCTGGAGACCCTCCGTGATGTTCTTGCCGGCGCCAATAAAGTCATCATCGATCAAAACGGCGCCGGTGGACAGGCGCAGGGGGTCATTCCGTTCTTACCCCTAACTGATTTGGCGCGCCCGCGCGCCGCAGGGGAGACTCAGTAAATGAAACGTATGTCTATAGGAATCGCCGGTGCTGTCGTCGTCGTCCTCGGCGTTCTCGCCTTCAGCTCGTTATTTATCATCCGCCAGACCGAGCAGGCGCTGGTCCTGCAGTTTGGTGAGGCTAAGAACGTCGTCAGGGACCCGGGTTTGCACTTCAAAATCCCCTTCATCCAGAATGTCGAGCGTTATGACCGGCGCGTATTAAGCCTCGATCCGCCGGCCGAGGAGGTTCTTCTCAGCGACCAAAAGCGGCTGATTGTCAACGCGTTCGCCCGCTACCGCATTACCGATCCGCTACGATTTTTCCAGTCCGTGCGCAACCAGGCTCGTTTTGACCTTAGGTTCGGTAACATCATGAATTCCGCGGTGCGTGCGGTTGTCGCCCAACAGACCCAGGCGTCGTTGTTATCGGATCAGCGCACCAGCATCCTCCAAACCATCTTCGATAGCGTCAGCGCCTCCGGCGCGTCATTTGGGGTCGATTTGGTCGATATCCGCATTGGTCGAACGGAGTTGCCGGAAGCGGTCTCGCAGAATGTCTATGACCGCATGCGCACCGAGCGCGAGCGCGAGGCCAATCTGTTGCGAGCCGAAGGAGAGGAAGATTCTCGTCGCATCCGTGCCGGCGCCGACCGCCAACAAGTGGTTATCATCGCCGAAGCCAACCGCCAATCGAGCATTCTTCGCGGCCAGGGTGAGGCCGAGCGCAACCGCATCCTCGCCGCTGCCTTTAGCAGGGATCCGGAATTCTTCGATTTCTATCGTAGCCTTGAGGCCTATCGCGATACGTTCGCCCAGGAGGGTACAACCATGGTACTTTCGCCTGACAGCGAGTTCTTCCGTTATTTCGGTGCCGAATCCGGTGTGCCGGCGGAGACCAGTGTGCCGACCTCGGCGGCGCGGTAGGTCGGGGCGACCTGGTGCTCGGCCGTCGTTTGGCTGTGATGCATTTGTCGGGGTAACAGGCGGTGGTGGCGCGGGCTATCCCCGCATCGCCGCCGCCGCCCGGCTCGCTTGAATTTGAACGGCCGCGAGGTATAGGGTCAAGCCAGAGCTTGAAGCGGCCACGAAACGGCGCCATATCGAACGAACCGGCAATATTTTAGCGGTGCGTATGGCGTGCCGATCAGTCAATTGGAGTATATGACGATGCTTCCTAAAGAGCACCTCCGGGGTTTATTATTCGCCCATCGGCTGCGCAGCGTGGCGGTGGCTTTAACCATGGCATTGGTGGCCACGCCTGCGATAGTTTCATTGCCGGCGGCGGCCGCCGAGATGCCGCCATCCTTCGCCGATCTAGCCGAGCGTCTGCTGCCATCGGTGGTTAATATTTCGACCACGCAAGTGATCCAAAGCCGGGACCGCCCGGAAATTCCGCAAGCCCCGCCGGGCTCGCCCTTTGAAGATTTTTTCCGCGAATTCTTCGACCGCAACGCCCCTGAGCGTTCCCGCCGCGCCACATCTCTGGGGTCCGGGTTTATCGTCGATTCAGCTGGCTTTGTCGTCACCAACAATCACGTCATCGCTGAGGCCGACGAGATTTCCGTGATTCTTCAGGACAATGAGCGTTATGAGGCCACAGTCGTTGGCCGCGACCCCAAAACCGACCTGGCCTTGTTGAAGATCGATGCCGGCCGCGACCTGCCGGCGTTGGAGTGGGGCAACTCCTCGGTTGCCCGTGTCGGCGATTGGGTCGTCGCCATCGGCAACCCATTTGGCCTCGGTGGATCGGTAACGGCGGGCATCATTTCGGCGCGCCAGCGCGACATCAACGCTGGCCCCTATGACAATTTCCTCCAGACCGATGCGTCCATCAACCGTGGCAACTCCGGTGGACCGTTGTTCAATCTCGATGGCCAGGTTATTGGCGTCAACACGGCGATTTTCTCACCCACTGGCGGCAGTGTCGGTATTGGCTTCTCCATCCCGTCGTCATTGGCCGAGCGCGTGGTTGCGCAGTTGCGCGATTTTGGCCGCACCAAGCGCGGCTGGCTCGGTGTGCGCATTCAGACAGTTACCGACGAGATCGCCGAGAGCCTTGGCCTCGACAGCGCCCGTGGGGCGCTTGTCGCCAGTGTGACCGAGGGCGGTCCGGCCCAGGACGGTAAGATTGAGGCCGGCGACGTCGTGTTGTCATTTGACAACCGCCCCATCGACCAGATGCGTGAACTGCCCCGCATCGTTGCCGATACTGAAATTGGCGGCGAAGTCGATGTCGAGGTCTGGCGTCGTGGTGCCATGGTAGATCTTCGTGTCACCGTCGGTGAGCTGGAGGAGGACACCGCGGTGTTGGCCTCTGTCGAGACCGGTGCTGTCCCAGAAGAGTCCCAGACCGGCACGATCGAGAGCCTTGGCTTGGTCCTGGCAACCTTGAACGACGATCTCCGCTTGGAGCATGGTGTTCAGGACGATGCCGTTGGCGTCCTGGTGACCAGTATCGAGGAAGGCGGCCCGGCTGCGGAGAAAGGCCTCCGGCAGGGCGACCTCATTATGGAGGTTAGCCAGGAGGAGGTTAGGACACCGGCGCAGGTCGCCGCCCAGGTGGCCGCGGCACAAGAGGCGGATCGCCGCTCGGTCCTGCTTTTGGTCAATCGCAACGGTGAACTCCGCTTCGTCGCCGTGCGCATCGAATCCGGCTAAAACAAACCCGTTCAATCGTCACCAATCGTCACCAAGCGGCGCCCCCGGGCGCCGCTTTTCTTTTGCCGCCCATAAACACGGCAAAAGCCCACTCTCATGCGGCTGCTGTACTGTTATGGTCCAACGCGCCAGCCGCTGGCCAGGCGATTTCGACAGGACTGATTTCATGGCCGTGAATAGTGAAAAATTGAAAAGCGGTGATACAGGCTCTGTCATCATAGTTGCCGGACCGACCGGCAGCGGCAAATCCGCCCTCGCCTTGGCCTTGGCCGAGCACCTCGACGGCGAGGTGATAAACGCCGACGCGATCCAGGTTTACAAGGATTTGGCGATCTTGACGGCCCGGCCGACGCCCCGGCAGGAGGCTCTTGTTCCCCATCATATCTATGGTGTCTTGGCGGCGGCCGAGCGTTGCACCGCGGCGCGCTGGCGCGCGCTGGCCATGGCCGCGATCGCTGCCGCCCGCGCCGCCGGTAAGCGGCCGATTATCGTTGGCGGTACAGGACTTTACATCCGCGTTCTAATGCAAGGCATCGCGCCTGTTCCCGATGTTTCACCTGAGATAAGGCAATCTTCGGATGCCCTGTATGACACCTTGGGCGGCGCCGGTTTGCGCGACTTGCTGGCGACGGTGGACCCAGACGCCGCGCATCGCATTGCCTCGGCGGACCGCCAGCGCCTGACCCGGGCCTGGGGCGTTCACCAGGCCACCGGGAGGCCGCTTACCCGGTGGCAGCACATGGCCCCGGCCCAGGACAACCTCTCCTGCAGGGCGATTGCCCTCTTGCCGCCGCGCCAATTACTCTATCAGGCCTGTAACGACCGCTTCGCGGCAATGATCGAGGCCGGGGCGCTGGCTGAGGTGGCAGCGCTTGCCAAGCAAAATCTCGACCCATCCCTGCCGATCATGAAGGCAGTCGGCTTGCGCGAACTCTTGGGGCACTTAAACGGCCACTGGTCTCTCGAAGACGCCATTCGGCGCAGCCAGCAGGCCACGCGCCGCTATGCCAAACGCCAATATACCTGGTTCCGGCGCCAATTGGCCGCGGCACATATCGTCGAAGAGAAATATAATGACAGATTACTGCCGAATATCTTGTCGAAAATGTCTTGACCACGAGAAATAGCGCCACTATATTTCGCGTGTGAGCAGCAGCGTGCTGCCTTATCATACCCGGCTCCATTATCTGGTGCCGGGTTTGTCATCATCTGGCGGGGTGAAATTGAACATGTCCGACGACCGCATGAACGGCGCCGAGATTGTCATAAAATCTTTGGTCGATCAGGGCGTCGACGTGATTTTCGGCTATCCCGGCGGCGCCGTGTTACCCATTTACGATGCCCTTTTTAAGCAGAACTCAATCCGCCATGTCCTGGTCCGTCATGAGCAGGCCGCAGTCCATTCCGCCGAGGGTTATGCGCGCTCGACGGGCAGGGTCGGTGTCGTATTGGTGACCTCCGGCCCCGGCGCCACCAACGCCGTTACCGGCTTGACCGACGCGCTCATGGACAGCGTCCCCATCGTCTGCCTTACCGGTCAGGTGCCAACCCACCTCATCGGCAACGACGCCTTCCAGGAATGCGATACCACCGGCATAACGCGGCCTTGCACCAAGCATAATTATTTAGTCAAGGATGGCGCCAAGCTCGCCCGTACGATCCATGAGGCCTTCTACATCGCCGCCGGTGGGCGCCCCGGTCCGGTTGTCGTCGACATCCCCAAGGATGTCCAGTTTGCCGAGGCCGACTACGAACCGCCGCACAACCGCGGTCACGCCACCTATCGGCCCCAGCTCGACCCCGACGCTGACAAGATAGAGCGGGCCGTCGACCTAATCGCCAAAGCCAAGCGCCCGATTTTTTACCTTGGCGGCGGCTGCGTCAACTCCGGCCCCCGCGCTTGTGAATTGGTCACCGAATGGGTCCGCCGGACGGGCTTTCCGGCCACCATGACCCTGATGGGTCTCGGCACATTCCCGGCGTCCGACAAGCAGTCCCTCGGCATGCTTGGTATGCATGGCACCTATGAAGCCAACCTGGCCATGCATGGTTGCGATGTCATGATCAATATCGGTGCCCGCTTCGATGATCGTGTGACCGGCCGCCTCGATGCCTTCGCACCTGGGTCCACCAAGATTCACATCGACATTGACCCCAGTTCGGTCAACAAGAATGTCGTCGTTGACCTGCCGGTCATTGGCGATGTCGAGCGCGTCGTCGAACGGCTGCTCGCCCGCTGGACTGAGCGCCAAATCATACCCGACCAGCAGGC
>QIGO01000057.1 GCA_003230015.1 Alphaproteobacteria bacterium
AAGGTACCAGTTGAGATACTCGTAGGCGGCATCCAGCTTGAGGCCATCAAGATGACTCATTAAAGCAAGGCCGTTACCCCAACCCCGGAGACCCTCTTTAAGGCTGACATATTCGACATCCTTGCCTTGCGAGCGGACCGCGGTCACGGCCGGCGACCACATGGACTGGATGACGACCTCGCCCGAGGCCATGAGGTTTACGGACTCATCGAATGAGTTCCAGAGGGCACGCCAATGGCCGGCTTTCTTGAGCTCGATGAGCTTGTCAATGGTGGCCTCGATCTCGGCGCGCGTCGGGTTACCACGGTCCGTATAGGTCTGCAAACCGGCCGCGCCCATGGCCATGATGGCATCCATAATGCCGATGGTGGGGATGTTCTGGATGGCGGCCTTGCCGGCGAACTCAGGGTTAAACAGTTCGGCCCGTTAAACAGTTCGGCCCAACTGTCGATGGGGCGGCCGATAAGGTCGGGTCGAATGCCCAGGGTGTCGGCATTGTAGACGCCGGGCATAAAAGTCGCCCAATCGGTGATGCCGTCATTGAAGGATGTCGCGTCCTTGCTGGCGCGATACATGATCTCAAAGGGTGAATCACCTTCGCGGCTGACTTCCTTGCCGGCGAATTGGCCTTGGGTGTAGATCGGCGTGATCTTGTCCCAGAGGTCAATCCGCGATATCTCGACGGCCTGAGTGACGCCCTGGGGCACATAGGCCTTGGTCTGCCAGATTTCGGAGTCGGCGATATCGATGGCTTTGGGCTCGTTGGTCATGCGGTTGATGAGACCGGTGTGATCGGTGACCGACATCTCAACCGTGAAACCCAGATCCTGTGTCGCTTGCCGGGCAATATCGATGATTGTCGAGTAAGACATGCCAGTGTGATTAAGCGTAATATCCTTGATATTCTGGGCCCAGATCGTCGGGGCACCGATGACACTCGCGCCAACGGCAAGGGCGCCTGTCGCGGCAGCACCTTTCAAAACATTGCGCCGGCTAACATCGTTAGCATCGTTTTTTCTTGTCTTGTCGCTCATCAGATCCTCCTTGTTCAGTTCCCGACCTTACCGCTGGTGCCGTCAGGCCGCGACATTTTTTGTCGTTTTGATCCCCTATTCGGCCGCCTTGATCCGCCGTTGCGTCAGACTCCTCGAATGTACCAGCATATCGCCCTTTTTCGAGCGGCCGGTATGTCGCATCCGACTTCCTTTCCGGCGTGAAGCGCAATTTTGAGCGGCCCCACCTTTTGTCGGGCCAAAGGGTATCTCAAGCGCTTTTCGTATTCAATATGGCCTTACAAAGCAATTGTGTGGGGGATTATTGCCAGTCTATCATGACACCATGCCCGGATGTGATGCACTTTGCGTACAGAAGTCGTTTTGTAGAGCCGATCAGTGACACTCTCAAGAAGCCCGAGCTGGATCACACACGGCCGGCCGCAATTGGGCGGCGGGTCGGGGAGCCGGGCACCGCGGCTGTACCAGGTGGCTCGCAGCGTTTTGCGCTACCATATTGAAGAGCGGCGGCTGCCGCCGGGTCTCATCCTCCTGGAAGGCCGAATAGCCGACGCATTCGCGATGAGCCGGGCGCCAGTCAGGCGGGCGCTGGCGTTGCTTTGCGATGAGGATTTGATCCACCGCTACGATGGGCGCGGCTATCTAGTGGGGCCTGCCTCGCCCGATGTCGTGCCGCGCAACGGTGATTTACGGGATTTTGGGCTGGCACTGCCCAAGCCCGTGGCGCAAAGCATCGGTAGCTTCACCTGGGAACGGATCTACGCAGAAGTCGAGACGCAAGTGGTGAGCTGCATACCGTTCGGCACCTACCGGGTACTCGAATCCGGCATATGCGAGCATTTTAGGGTCAGCCGGACCGTGGCGCGAGAGGTGTTGAACCGGCTGCGCGACAGGGCGCTGATCGAAAAGGACAGGCATTCGCATTGGATCGCGGGGCCGCTGACGTCTCGGGCCCTGACGGAACATTTTGAGATGCGGCGGCTGCTGGAACCCGCGGCACTGATGAGCGTTGCCGAGCGTCTGGATCGAAAAATGCTCATCGGTATGCGGGATCGGTTGGCGGAGGCGGAGGCGGGTGGGGGTGTCGTGACGCCGAGCCTGATCGATTCATTCGAGGAAGACCTCCATGTCACCTGCTTGCTGAAGGCGAAAAATCAGCGCCTGGTAACGACAATAATTCAAAACCAACTGCCGTTTGTGACGAATAGTTTGTTCCGAAGATACATAAGTGCTGAATCAGGCGGCAGCCTGTTACCGGAGCATCGCATAATCTTCGAGCATTTGATCATGGGTGCGCCGCGCGCCGCGGCTGCCGGCATGGTGGCCCATCTTGAGGCGGCCCAATCACGTACAAAGGCGCGGCTAAAAGTTCTCTCGCTGATCCCCGAGCCCGAGCCGACGCTTTATCTCGAGCGGGTGCATTGACGTGGCGGGCGAAGACACGGTCCTGCGCGTGTTGGGTACAAGGGAAACGCTTCTGGAACCCATCCGCCAACTGGCGGAGCGCGATCTTGGGCTAAGCATAAATTACGAGATTGCCGATGGTACCGCCGCGATCAGAAAGGCAGTGACCGAGCCGGATAAATACGACCTCTGCCACCATTGGCACTCAGTCGAGTTGGCTTGGACGGCGCGCTCGGCGCAGGCGATCGATTTGGATCGCATCGCGTTGTGGGACGAAGTTGGCGATCTGGCAAAAACCGGGCGGGTCAACGGCGCGGGGGAGATCGGTCAAGGATCGGTGCCGGTACGTTCTTTGTATGTGCAGCCGAACGGCGCGTTGGGGGCCGCCCCGAGCGAGCAGATCAGCTCGTTGCCGACGGTGCATAATGTCGACTCATTTGGTTATGACCCGGTGATCCTCAAGGGTCTGGATGACGAGGAAGCGGAAAGCTGGTCATGGCTGCTGGACGACAGATGGCGCGGCAAGGTTGCCTTGCTCGGCGAGCCGGGGATCGGTTCCATCGATGCCGCCCTTGCCGTCCGATCCAGCGGGTTGGCCGAATTCGATGACATCGGCAACATGTCGTTGGAGGAAATCGATAGGCTGGTCGAAATACTTATCGAAAAGAAAAGAGCGGGGCATTTTGCCGGTTTCTGGCGTATTCGACCGGAATCGGTGCGGCTTATGGACCGCCGGGAAGTCGTGATCGAAAGTATTTGGTCGCCGGCGATCACCGCTTTGCGGGCGCGGGGAAAGAAAGTCATTTGTGCCGCACCCATTGAAGGCTATCGCGGCTGGCAATGTGGCATGTGGCTATCGGCGAATGCCGAAGGGCCTCGGCTTGATGCCAGTTATGCCTATTTGAACTGGTGGCTCACCGGTCCAGCGGGCGCGGTCATGGCGAGACAAGGTTATTATATGTCGGCTCTGGGGCCGACAAACCAGCATTTGTCGGCGGATGAATGGGGTTACTGGTACGAAGGCAAGCCGGCTGGTGACGACATGGCCGACCCTGATGGGCAAGTCGTCGTGCGCGCCGGAGAAGTCCGCGATGGAGGTTCCTACTGGCAACGAATGAGCCATGTCGCCGTTTGGAACTCGGTCATGGACGAGCATAATTATCTCGTGCGCCGCTGGAACGAGTTTCTGCGGGCATGAGTTAACCGACAGGTGCGCGCGTCCGCGTACCGTTATGAGGGAGCCTTGAATATGGCGAAGGAAATTCACTGTGCATTCGGCGTCGATATCGATGCCGTTGGGGGTTGGCTGGGATCGTATGGCGGGGAAGATTCGCCGTTGGATATCTCACGTGGGATGTTTTCCGGTGAGGTGGGCACGCCGCGCCTTGTGGAACTGTTTCGCCGATTTGGGATCAAAGCGACGTGGTTCATTCCGGGTCACTCCATGGATACTTTTCCGGCCCAGATCGAACAGATCGTCAAGGCTGACCATGAGATCGGCATTCACGGCTATTCCCATGAAAACCCCATCGCCATGACGCCGCAGCAGGAGGAGGACGTGCTCGACCGCTGCATCGAAACCGCGATCAAATATTCAGGAAAACGGCCGACCGGCTATGTGGCGCCGTGGTGGGAATTCAGCCCGATCACCAACGAGCTGCTGCTCAAGAAGGGCTTCAAATACGATCACAGTCTGATGCACAAAGATTTCGAACCCTATTATGTGCGCGTTGGCGATAGCTGGACGAAGATCGACTATTCCAAAGAAGCCTCGGAGTGGATGAAGCCGCTGGTGCGGGGCGCGGAAACCGACCTTATCGAAATTCCGGCAAATTGGTATTTGGACGATCTGCCGCCGATGATGTTCATCAAAGCGGCGCCGAACAGCCATGGTTTCGTCAGCCCGCGCCATCTGGAAGAAATGTGGCGCGACCAGTTCGACTGGGTCTATCGCGAGATGGATTATGCGGTGTTCACCATGACCATCCACCCCGATGTGTCGGGGCGGCCGCAAGTGCTGATGATGTTGGAGCGGCTGTATAATCACATGATCAGTCATCCGGGGGTTTCCTTCAGCACGTTCGATGCCATCGCCGACGATTTCGCGCGGCGGTCGCCGCGGCGGAAATAGCGGCGGCAGGGGCCGGTAAGATGTGCGGGTTGTGTGGGATTCTGGGCGTTGACGTCCATTGGAGCGATGCCGCCAGCAACCCGCATGCCTTCAAGGGGCGGGAGGCGACGCGGCGGCAGGATCGCCTGCGCCGTGTCGCCCTCGTCAACGATGTCTTGCGCCACTATTCGGTGCAGGCGAAGGACTGGCAGGGCATGTCCTATATGCTTACGACCGCCACCGGGAAATCGACGATTGTCGACCATCTGGGTCTGCTGTGGCCGGAAGCGGAAAAACTGGCCGGGCGGCCCTGCGACCCCCTGGACGATCAACTCATTCATGCCCTAGAGGCGCAGAGCTGTCAGCGGGGGCCGGCCGATGGCAATGTATGAGAACTTCATACCGGTCAATTTGCTGACCGGGTTTCTTGGCAGCGGCAAGACAACTTTGTTGCAACGCCTATTGGCAAATCCTGAAATGGCGAACACGGCTGTGCTGATCAACGAGTTCGGCGAGATCGGCCTCGATCACCTGCTGCTGGAGAATGTCGACGAAGAGACGGTCATCCTGCAAAGCGGATGCGTGTGTTGTACTATTCGCGGCGACTTACGCAACGCCATTCGCGCGTTATACAGCAAGCGCGAACGCGGCGAGGTTCCGCCCTTCGACCGTCTGACCATCGAAACCACGGGTCTGGCCGATCCGGCGCCGATCGTCAGCACGCTGATGGCCGACCCGGTGATCCGGCACCATTTTCGGCTTGGCAATGTGATCACGACCGTCGATGGCATCCATGGTGAAATGCAGCTTGCGGCGAACCCGGAATCGGTCAAACAAGCGGCGGTGGCGGACCAACTGGTGGTCACCAAAACCGATATGGCGTCTGAAGAAGATGTTGCCGCGCTGATCGAAACATTGCGCCGCATCAACCCTACCGCCAGTATTCATCGGGCCGCCGATGAGGATCTTCGGCCGGACCAGCTTTTTCGCAACGATATTTATGACCCGGCGACGAAAGCCGCGGCAGTGCGCGACTGGTTAAGACTGGAGACCCAAGAGGATCACGGCCACCATGATGTGAACCGTCATGACCGCGGTATTCGGGCTTTCACAATCACGCAAGAACAAGCCATGGACTGGACCGCGTTCGGGATATGGCTGACAATGCTGCTCAACCGACATGGGGAAAATGTCCTGCGGGTCAAGGGTATCCTCAATGTCGCGGGTGCCGAGGCGCCAGTGGTCATTCATGGGGTTCAGTATACGGTCCACCCGCCGGCCCATCTGGAACGGTGGCCATCGGAGGATCATCGTTCGCGCATTGTGTTTATTGTACGCGATCTTAGTCCAGCCCTCATCGAACGTTCACTTGCCGCCTTCAATCGGCTGGCGAATAACGACAAAAAACGAAATGGGGAGCAATTATGGGCACGACGCTGATTAAGAACGGACGCATCGTTACCGCGGTGGACGACTATGTCGCGGATATCCTCGTCCAGGACGGTCGTATTCACACAATCGGCAAGGATATTCCCGTCGGCGGGGATGTGGACGTGCATGACGCTGCCGGGCTGATGGTTATTCCGGGCGGTGTCGATGTGCACACCCATCTGGACTGGGAGTTCGGTGCTGCTCGAACGGTGGATACATTTGCGACGGGTACCAAAGCCGCCGCCTTTGGCGGCACAACGACCGTTGTCGATTTTTGCAGTCAAACGCCCGGTGAGAGCCCCTTGACGGGCCTTGAGGAATGGCACCGGCGGGCGGCAACAGCCTGCGTCGATGTGGGTGCCCATATGATCATGCTGGACGTCAACGACCAGTCCCTGGCCGATATGAAATCGCTGATCCATACCGAGGGCGTCAGCACATTCAAATTGTTCATGGCCTATCCCGGCGTCCTGCTGATCGATGACGGGGCGATATTCAAGACCATGCGCCTGGCCGGCGAGAATGGTGCGATGATCTGCATGCATGCGGAGAACGGTCCGGTCATCCAAGTCCTGATCGAGGAAGCCCTGGCCGCGGGCAATACGTCGCCGAAATATCACAGTTTGACCCGGCCAACGATCATGGAGGGAGAGGCCACTCATCGTGCCATCAAGATATCGGAGCTGGCCGAGACACCGCTCTATATCGTTCACTTGTCGGCGAGTGAAGCGCTGGCTTCGGTAACCGAGGCCCGTGACCGCGGGCTGCCGGTGCATGCGGAGACCTGTCCTCACTATCTCTTCCTGACGGACGAGGAATATGACCGGCCTGAATTCGAGGGTGCGAAGTTTGTGATGACACCGCCGTTACGCACCCATAGTCACCAGCGCGATCTGTGGCGCGGTCTTTCGACCGACGATCTGCAGGTGATTTCGACGGACCATTGTCCTTTTTGCTTCGCCGTGCAGCCATACGGCATGAAATTCTCGAAGCAGCAGGGGGCGGAGGATTTCAGCCGGATTCCCAACGGGGCGCCGGGATTGGAGACACGTTTGCCGCTGATTTATGACGGTGGGGTCCGCAAACACGGTTTCTCGGTGAACCGCTTCGTGGCGCTGACTTCGACGACGCCGGCAAAGTTATTTGGGTTGTTCCCGCGCAAAGGCACCATCGCGGTGGGTTCCGACGGCGATATCGTGCTTTTCGATCCGGAAGAGGCTTGGACGATCAAGGCCGATGAGCATCACAGCCGCATCGACTACAGCCTGTTCGAAGGGCGCGAGGTTACCGGCCGGGTAAAAAAAGTTTTCTTGCGGGGACAACTGATCGTCGATGGCCAGGAATGGCGGGGTCAGGAAGGCATGGGCCAATATCAGCGCCGGGGCGTGGCAGGTAAGAGCTGACCGTCACGGGCCGGCGGAGAGCGCGGCGCGCAGGAACTGGCCGGTGCTATTGTAGTGGCCGATGAGGCAGTCGACCGCTAAATCCGCGTTGCGTGCGACCGCCGCTTCGAAGATCGCGGCATGTTCGCCGGCGATGTCGCGCCGCGGGTAGGCGGCGGTGCCGGCGATGTTGCGGTAGCGGATGTTCTGGTCATAGAGCTGGTTGCAGAACTGGATCAGGATGCCCGAGCCACAACCGTCGATGATGCTCATATGAAAGAGCCTGTGCGCCCGCTCCCAAGTATCATCGGCATGGATCGGATCGTCGCCGGTGGTGCGCGGCGTCTTGGAAAGACGGTGGTGGGCCAGCACCACGCCTTCCTCCCAAGCGGTGTCCCCGTGGGCGATGGCTTCGCGGACGGCGCGCTCCTCCAACCAGCAGCGCGTCTTGAGACATTCATCAAAGGCGCTGACACTGACATCTGCGACCCGGAATCCGCGCCGGTCGAGGCGCTCAACCAATCCGTCCGCGCACATGGTACTCAAGGCCTCGCGCAACGTGCTGGTTCCGGAGTCATACTGGCGACGGAGGTCTTCGATCTTGAGCTTGCGGCCGGGCTCAAGCCGCCCGGTCATGATATCGTCGCGCAGCCGGGCAAAGACCCGGGCGGTGCGTGAATCGCCTTCGCCAAACCTCGCCAGTCCGACGTTTTTATCTTTCAGCAATTGTGCCTCCCACATCCTGTGTAAAGGTTTCCCGATAGGTCTGACGCAGATTATTCTTTTGTACTTTTCCCATGGTATTTCGTGGCAGTGCCGCGCTGAAAAATACCTGCTTGGGCAGCTTATAGCGCGCTAAACGCCCGCTTAAAGAGTCTATTATGGCGGTTTCCGTCAAGGCGGCGGCTTCCCGGGGCACGACCACAGCGACGACCCCTTCACCGAAATCGGGGTGTGGAGCACCGATGACAGCCGACTCGGCGACACCGTCGATGGCGTCAAGCTCGTTCTCTACCTCGGCCGGGTAAACATTGAATCCGCCGCTGATAATCAAATCTTTATCACGACCGACGATCCACAGATATTCGTCCTCATCGATGCGGCCGAGATCCCCGGTTATGAAAAAACCGTCGCGGCGAAAGGCGGCGGCTGTCTTTTCTTGATTGCGCCAATAACCCCGAAAAACATTGGGTCCCCGAATCTCGATGGAACCGGTCTCGCCGCGGCTTAGTTCCGCACCTGCCTTGGGATCGGCAATACGCAGCTCGACATCCGCCAGCGGCATACCGACGGCGCCGGGCCGGCGCTCGCGATCATAAGGATTGGACGTGTTCATATTCGTCTCGGTCATGCCGTACCGTTCGAGGATGGCGTGACCCGTGCGCTTCTGGAAGTCCTTGTGCGATTGTGCCGATAGTGGCGCCGACCCAGATATGAACAGCCGTATGTTAGACACGAAGGCCTTGTCGAGACCGGGCTCGGCGAGCAGCCGGCTGTAATAGGTCGGTACGCCCATTAACATTGTGGCTTCCGGCAATCGACGCAGGACTTCCGCTGCGTCAAATCGGGGCAGGTAGATCATCGATGCTCCCGCCAGTGCCATTGTCCCGGCGCCAACAAAGAGGCCGTGGGTGTGGTAAATGGGCAAAGCGTGGAGGAGGCAATCGTCCGGGGAGATGCGCCAGGTATCAATCAGGGTTAGCGCGTTGGACAGGAGGTTGCGGTGCGACAGCATGGCGCCCTTGGAGAGGCCTGTTGTGCCGGAGGTGTAGAGAATAGCCGCAAGATCGTCGGCGTTGCGGTCGATTGAAGCGAAATCCGCGGTTTGCATAGCGGCCAGGTCGACGATGGTGCCGGTATCGCCGCTGTCCAGAGTCATGACGCCTTGTTTTGCGACCGGCGCCAATTCAGGCAAATTTTTGGCACCGCAAATCAGAATAGCCGGCTCGGCATCTTCGAGAAAATACTTCACTTCATGGGCGGTATAAGCCGTATTCAACGGCAAATAGACACAGCCGGCCGCCAGGGTCCCGAAGAACAGAAAAACGGAATGTACCGTCTTGTCCGTCTGGACGGCGACGCGGTCGCCGGGTTGGGCACCAAGAGACGTTAGGGCCTGGGCATATTGCCGTGAATTTTGCAGCAACGCTCCATATGTGACGATTTCACCAGCGTTGTCGGTTAGATACCGGCGCTCCGGCGCCGTGACGCGGCGGTCCAAAGCGGCGAAAAAATTCTCGGTCATGTCTCAGGTTACCGTTAGCGGGCTGGATTGAGGACGGATCGTTTTGGCTAGCCGGCTTACGGCACTTGAAGCGGCAATCGAGGCCGAGTTGGCGAAGGCCTCGTGATTCTTCTCTATGTCCTCTAGGCCGTAGACTCATAAGCTCGTAGCCAGATACGAATTGAGGCGAGCTTGATCATGGCCATGTAATTTGCGGCCAGCTTGTCGTAGCGGGTTTTATTTTGTTGAAGAAACGCTCGACGAGGTTGCGCGCTTTGTAGAGATAGGGGCTGAAGCAGATTGGGTCCTTGCGGTTTGACTTTGGCGGGATGTTGGCCCACGCCCCCTGGCCATTGATCATCTCTCTGATGGCGTTGGCGTCATAAGCCTTGTCGGCCAAGACCATCGTATTCTTGGGCAAGGCGTTGAGCAGTTCCATCGCCGCCTCTCCGTCATAGGCTTGTCCAGGGGTCAGGCTGAGACGGATGGGCAGGCCCTTGGCATCGACGACGGCATGGATTTTCGTCGTCAATCCACCTCGGCTACGGCCCATACAACGAATTCCACCCCCCTTTTTGCACACCCGGCATGTTGGTGAACACGCACCGATGAAGAGTCGATCATCTGCACATCACCGTCGTAAGCCTCTGTAATCGCATCCATAAGCCGGTCCCACACACCCGCCTTGCGCCAACGGTTGAAGCGATTGTAACAGGTCGTGCGCGGACCATAGCGCTCCGGCAGATCACGCCACGGCGCACCCGAGCGAAGAACCCAGAAAATGCCGTTCAACACCCGACGGTCATCAACCCGTTTCACCCCCCGTGGCTTGTTCGGCAAAAGCGGATGGATGACAGACCACTCAAAGTCGCTAAGATCATAGCGCATGATCCAACTCCCACAGTTTGGAAGCTTGAATCACATCACCCCGTGACCGCGCTACTCATTTATGGGTTCACGACCTAGCTCTTTGGTGTCCAGGTTTGGACAAGCTGGGCGCCGGCCTGGACAAATAATTTCGATAGTGGGCAGAATTTGTTCAATTCGGCCGTG
>QIGO01000130.1 GCA_003230015.1 Alphaproteobacteria bacterium
GTCCGCTTTTCCTGGAAACACTCTAATAGAGTCTTGTTTTGGCGTGTTTGCTGGCGGAAAAGCGGTGTCCGCTTTTCCTGGAAACACTCTAGGCGTGCCGCGCGCCCAGCGCCTCCTCACCGTTCGCGAAGGCCTCTGAGATGACGAGTCCGCACCGGTATCTGACGCGGATGGGCATGTTCCTGGTCGTCGCCTTCGCCGCCGCGGGGGTGCTCTATATTCCACTGCTGCAGGCGTTCCTGGCTAACCCGGCGCTGAATGGGCTGATCCTGGGCGTGCTGCTGCTGGGTGTGGTGTACATCCTGCGCCAAGTGTGGATGCTCAATGTCGAGGTCGCCTGGATCGAGGCCTACCGCAGCCAGCAACCGGGACTGTCGGTACGGGTGGCACCGAAATTACTGGCGCCGATGGCGACGTTGCTGGGCGATAAACAACGCCGCATAAGCCTGTCGACAATGGGGCTGCGGTCAATCCTCGATGGGCTTAGCGCGCGGCTGGACGAGACACGCGAAATATCCCGCTACATGATCGGATTGCTGATCTTCCTGGGATTGTTGGGCACGTTTTGGGGCTTGTTGGAAACCGTGCGCGCGGTCGCCACGGTGATCGGCGACCTCCAGGTCGGCGGCGAATCCGCCGGTGGCAACGCCAATATTTTCAACAATCTGACCAAGGGGCTGCAGGCACCGCTTTCGGGCATGGGCACGGCGTTCAGCTCGTCACTGTTCGGCCTTGCGGGTTCCCTGTTGCTGGGCTTTCTCGACTTGCAGGCGAGCCAGGCACAGAACCGCTTCTACAATGATTTGGAGGAGTGGCTGAGCGGTGTGACTAAATTGTCGGCCGGGGCGTCGGTTGGCGACGGTGAGCAAAGCGTGCCGGCCTATATCCAGGCGCTGTTGGAAACAACGGCGGATTCGCTGGATAGTCTGCAACGGACGATGAGCCACGGCGAAGACGGCCGTGGCCAATCGAACGCGACGCTGACAGCATTGACGGCACGGCTGACAACATTGTCAGACCAATTGAAAACGGGCCAGGAACTGATGATCCGGCTGGCCAGCAATCAGTCGGAGCTGAAGCCGGTGCTTGAGCGCCTGGCAAATGTGACTTCCTCGGGGTTGGACGATGCAACCCGCAACCACATACGCAATATGGATGTCTATGTGGCGCGTATGCTGGAAGAGGTATCTTCAGGCCGTACTCAAATGGTGCAGGAGATTCGGTCCGAGATTCGTTTGCTCGCCCGCACAATGGCCGCGCTCGCCGAGGAAGCCGAGCGCTAGCAGGCACCTGAAGACGTCGTGACAGGCTCAAAATGATCCAATTGCCGCATCGATGCGCCGTCACCTCGATCGAATATTCGCGATATGCAAAAGATGTCGCCCTCATTTCGATCGCCGCGGGACATTTTCCCCAGCCTGCTCGTGATGTGATGGCCGGGAACTCCCGATGCCCTTAGCGACGGTTCGCGCGCGCCGTCAGGCACCCAATTTCTGGCCAGGTTTCGTCGACGCCTTGGCGGCCTTGCTGATGGTTGTCGTGTTCCTGGTGATGGTCTTCGCGCTGGCCCAATTCTTCTTGTCAGAAGCCCTGTCGGGACGGGATGAAGCTCTCGACCGGCTGACCCGGCAAGTGGATGAGTTGGCAAACCTGCTTAACCTGGAACGAGAAGCCAATGCCGATCTGCGGCTTTCGGTGGCGCAGCTTTCGGCCGATCTGCAGGGAACCTTGGCAGAGAATGAGACGCTGTTGCCGCGGATCGCAAATCTTACCAGAGAACGCGACACGCTGTTGTCCGAGCGCGAGGTGTTGGCGCAAAGACTGGCCTCGGTGGAGCAGGATCTCGCCAACGAAATAGATTTCCGGCAGCGAGCGGCGGCGGACAACGATACCGTGCGTGCCGACCTTGAGGATGCCTTCAAAGTCATCGCCGCCGACAAGGAGGCCATAGAGCTGCAACTGCGCGAGTTGGAAAGTCTGCAACGGGATCTGTCGGCCTTGCGCATCGTGCGCAGCGATTTGGAAAGCCAAGTGGCGGAATTGGCGACGACCCTGGAGACGTCGCGTACAGACCTCAGCGACACAGAGTTCGAATTGGGGGCCGTGCGCGACCGGTCGAACGAATTGCAGGCGCGCCTGGCACAGGAGCAGGAACGCACGTCACTGGCGCAAACCGAGATCGAGGCGCGGGATATCCGGCTGGCCGAATTGCTGCAACGGGCCGAGACCGCCGAGGCAGGCTTCAGCGACGAGCAGGAGATTTCGCAAAAGGCACAGAGCCAGGTGGATTTGCTAAACCGGCAGTTGATCGAGATCCGCCGGCAATTGGCGGCACTCAATGACGCGCTGCTGGCGTCGGAGTCGCGCAACGAAGAACAACAATCGATGATCGTCGATCTGGGCACGCGGCTGAACCAGGCCCTGGCAACCCGGGTGCAGGAACTGGCGAACTACCGATCGGAATTCTTCGGCCGCCTGCGGCAAGTGCTGGGACAGCGCGCCGACGTACAGATCGTCGGCGACCGTTTCGTCTTCCAATCGGAGGTCTTGTTCGCTTCGGGTTCGGCAGATTTGGGGGATTCCGGACGAGAGCAGCTGCGGACACTGGCAAGCACCTTGCGCGAGATCGCGGCGACAATCCCCAGCGACATCGATTGGGTGCTGCGGGTCGACGGCCATACGGATAAGCGGCCGATCCATACGGCGCAATTTCCGTCGAATTGGGAATTATCGACGGCGCGGGCGACCTCGGTGGTGAAATTCCTGATTGAAGCCGGTCTGCCGCCGAACCGGCTGGTCGCCGCCGGTTTTGGGGAATTTCAACCGCTCGATCTGCGCGACGACGAGATCGGCTACCGGCGCAACCGGCGGATCGAGTTCAAATTGACGCAGCGCTGAGCGAAGGGCCGCCGTCGGGATCGCGGTCAGGGTGATCAGAGCCGGGCGGAACCGCCTCGGGGATGGCCAGGTCGCTGCCGTTGTTGGTGAATTGCAAGGCGGCCAGCCGGCTATAGAGGCCGCCTTGGGCGAGCAGGCTGGCATGGGTGCCGGTGGCGACAATGCGGCCCTGATCCATCACCACAATGCTGTCGGCACGCATGACCGTGGCCAGACGGTGAGCGATGATGATGGTGGTGCGGCCCTGCATCAACTGGTCGAGGGCGCGCTGGATCATCTGCTCGCTCTGGGAATCAAGGGCACTGGTCGCCTCGTCGAGAAGCAACACCTTGGGATCGCGGAGGATGGCGCGGGCAATGGCGATGCGCTGGCGCTGACCGCCGGAAAGACGCACACCTTTTTCACCCAGATGGGTGGCAAATCCGTCGGGCAGGCGGTCAAGGAACTCCGTCGCGGCGGCGGCGGTGGCGGCGGCGCGGACTTCGGCGTCGCTGGCGCCGGGCCGGCCATAACGAATATTCTCGGCGGCGTCGGCAGAGAAAATTACCGGCTCCTGTGGGACAAGACCAATCTGAGCCCGGACATGGGAAGGCGAAAGTTCCCGCAGATCGATGTCCTCGAGGGTGACCGAACCGCTTTGGGGATCATAGAAGCGCAGCAATAGCTGGAAGACCGTGGTCTTGCCGGCACCGGAGGGGCCGACAATGGCGACCGTCTCACCAGGACGTACAACAAGATTGAACGCGGACAATGCGTGCTGGTCGGGGCGCGAGGGGTAGCAAAAATTGATGTCGCGAAAGGCGACGGCACCTTGGACCTGGCTGGGCAGAGGCCGGGGATCGGGCGGGCTGGTAATTTCCGGTTGCAGGCGGAGCAGCTCAATCAAGCGCTCGGTGGCGCCGGCGGCGCGCTGAAGATCGCCGACAACCTCGGAAATAGCGCCGACGGAGCCGGCGACGATGACGGCATAAAAAACAAAGGCGGAGAGGGCGCCAGCGGAGAGCCGTCCGGCGAGGACATCATGGCCACCGAGCCACAATATGACGCCAACGGCGCCGAAGACGAGGACAATGACAAAGGCGGTGAGCATCGCCCGGGCCCGAATACGCTTAACCGACGTGGCAAATGTGGATTCGACACGATCGGCAAAACGCCCGCGGTCCCAGGGTTCGTGGCCGAAGGCCTGGACAGTGCGGATGTTGGCCAAGCTCTCGTCGACATGGGCGCCGATATCGGCAAGACGGTCCTGACTGGCACGGCTGAGACCGCGAACGCGGCGGCCGAAAAAGATGATCGGCACCAGCACCAAGGGTACAACAAGGAGGACAAGCCCGGTCAGCCGGGGGCTGGTGATGGCCAACATCACCGTGCCGCCAACGAGCAGCAACAAATTTCGCAAGGCCATGGAGGCGGATGTGCCGACGACGGTCTGGAGCAGAGTGGTATCGGCTGTCAGGCGGCTCATCACCTCGCCGACACGCATGACCTCAAAAAATGCCGGATTGAGGCTCAAAACATGGTTGTAGACCGCCTTGCGCAGATCGGCGACGACACGCTCGCCAATCCACGATACCAAATAGAAACGACTATAGGTGGCGAATGCGAGCAGTAGGATAACGCCCAAAAGGGCCAGCAGAGCCGAGTTGAGGACAGTGGTGTCCTGATTGGCAAAGCCGCCGTCGATGAGACGGCGCAGACCCTGGCCCATGGCCAGCACGGTCGCGGCCGCCAGGACAAGGGCACAGACGGCGCCCACTATGGGCCAGCGATAGGGGGCCAGGAAGCCGGCAAGCGCGCGCAAGTGGCGGAGATCTCGTTTGGGCGGTTCGCCGACGCCTAGAATCTTAACGTCGGCAGGGCGCCTCAAATCAGCGGTGGCGGTGCTCATGATACTCCCAGCCCGTATACTGCCAGCCCAATGGCCCGAATTCCCTTTAGCAGCGGCCGGCGGCGGCAACAAGTAGCATGCCGGTCAGGGCGCTTGCGAACGGCGCCTTGCCTCGTCTATAACCGCGGCGACGCGCTCGAGGAGTTGACCATGAAGAAGGACATCCACCCTGATTACCACGAGATCACCGTGGTGATGACGGATGGCAGCGAATTTACCACCCGATCGACCTATGGGGCGGCCGGCGACAGCCTGCGTCTCGATATCGATCCGAAAAGCCATCCGGCCTGGACCGGCACCCACCGTTTGGTGGATTCGGCCGGGCAAGTCGCCAAATTCAACAAGCGCTACGCCAATCTGGGCCTCAAATAGGGTCCGGCGCCGAGGGCATCGCGACGGCGGCAAATCGGGGCTGCGGGGAAATCCCCTGGCTGCGCCGGCATTGCTCGTCGAGGCGCGATATCCGCATATAGAGGTGGCGGCTGCGGACCAAAAGGTCGTCCAGGGGTGCCGGTACGGCCGGATGTCCCTGAGCGCTATCGTCATAACAAATCTCGCGAGCGCCGAGGCGCCTGGCGGGTTCGGCCGCCTGTGCGGCGGTTAATTCGCCGTTGAAGACGGCTTTTCGCACCAGTAGCCAAGAGACGACCTGGGTGAGCCGGGTGGTGAGGCGAAAAGCCTCGCGGCAGGCCACGAATGGGTCCGCCGAAGCCCCCTGCCCGCCCCCAGTGACGGCAGACTGGGCGTAGTCGCGGGCCTCGACAAGCAGCGCCATGGCGTCATGGTAAATGGCGTCCAAGAAATACGGCGATTTGCTGCCCATAATTGCCGCGTCCCTCCATCCTGGCGGGCGATTTCGTTACACTATCGTAATATATCACGGGGGCGGGAATATCTCAACCCGGCGCCATCCCGACCCTTGACGGCCGATATTCATATACCCACCTCTGTGTTGTCGCCAGGACGCCCGAATCAGGGGTCCAAGAGGCGGTCCGGGGCTCGACCATGGTGGTGAGCCACGTATCCACTGGTTGCTCATAGGAGGACTTGTGGTCATGAGAACGTATGACCTTTCCCCACTTTTGCGTACGTCCGTCGGCTTCGACCGCATGGATCGGCTGTTCGATGCGATGCTCAGCGATGTCGATCGGCGGCCTGCCTATCCGCCTTACAATATCGAAGCGCTGGGCGATTCGGCCTATCGCATCAGCATGGCGCTCGCCGGGTTTGGCGAAGACGATATCGAGGTTACGCAGCAGGAGAATGCCCTGGTGGTCCGGGGCCGTGCCAGCGGCGAAGACAATGAGAGGCACTATCTCTACCGCGGCATCGCGGCGCGGGCCTTCGAACGCCGGTTCGCCTTGGCCGATCATGTGCGCGTCAAGGAAGCCAGCCTGAAAAACGGCATGCTGAATATCGAATTGGTCCGTGAAGTACCTGAAGCGCTGAAACCGCGTAAAATTGCGCTCAATAACGGATCTGGATTGAAGAAACTGGTACGGAAAAAGGCCGCATAAACACCCTGCCAGCAAAAAAAGGGCCGCCGGGATTACCGCGCGGCCCTTTCAAGTAAGCAGGGAGGCAAACATGGGCTGGAGACCTCGTTCGAGGTGCTCCGAACCTTCCCAAGTATTTTGGCGGCAATTCGTTAACGAAAGGTTACGGTCTCAAGTGCCATCCCGGGACTGGCGGCCAACGGTGACATCGGCCATCCAGCCCGGGATGCCGCCGGGGCCGCGCTCTTGTTCAGCCTGGCCGGAGGGGGGGACGGGGTCCTTGGCCGGCTCGGCGGCCGGTTTGCGGCCGGCACGGCGGGCCTTCTCGGCCGCCTCATCGAGATCAACCTGACGGCAGAGGCCAATGGTCACCGGGTCACGGGGCCGGATATTGGCCGAGTTCCAATGGCTGCGTTCGCGGATGGCGCTGGTGGTGGGCTTGGTGGTGCCAATCAACTTGCAGATCTGGGCGTCGCTAAGCTCCGGATAATGGCGAATTAGATAGGCAATGGCGTCGGGCTTGTCCTGGCGCTTGGAAACCGGGACGTAACGCGGGCCCTTGGTGCGCTTCATGGGCGGGGGATTGGACGATTTCGTCAGTTTGAGGCTGGCCGAAGGATCGGCGACGCAACGTTCGATCTCGGCCCAGGTGAGTTGGCCATTGGTGGTGGGGTCCAGGCCCTTGATCCCCATGGCGACCTCGCCATCGGCGACGCCCTGGATCTCCAATACATGGAGGCCGCAAAAATCAGCGATTTGCTTGAATGTCAGGGCCGTGTTCTCAACCAGCCACACCGCCGTGGCCTTCGGCATCAAGGGTAGCGACATCGGGCCTCCTCATGCGGGCGCCGCCAGGATCGGCGGGCTTGGCTAACCTAAACATTGATACGTGGAATTAGGGCTTTATAGGCGGGCGACGGGGCGAATGCAAAGACCCTGTTCGCCGGCAACCCCCTCAGGTCAGAAGAAGCAGCTTGCCGATGTGGGTGCTGGCCTCCATGACCCGGTGGGCCTGGGCGGCCTGCGCCAAGGGGAAAGTGCCATGGATAACCGGCCGAACCCGACCTGCCGCGATCAACGGCCAGACCTGGTCGCGCAAGGCCGCCGCGATAACACCCTTTTCGGCGACGGAGCGGGGCCGCAATGTGGATCCGCCGACGGTGAGGCGGCGGACCAGGAGCTGGCGTAGATCGATTTGCGCCTCGGCGCCGCCCATGAGGGCGATAATGGCCAACCTGCCCTCGGTCTTGAGGATGGACAGGTTGCGCTCGAGATAGTCGCCGCCGATCATATCGAGAATGACGTCGACGCCAGCATTATGGGTAAATTGGCGTACCGACTCGACAAAATCCTGCTGGCGGTAGTTGATCGCCAGATCAGCGCCGAGTTCGAGGCAGGCGGCGGCCTTTTGCTCGTTGCCGACGGTGGTGAGGACGGTGATGCCGAAAGCCTTGGCGAGCTGTATGGCGGTGGTGCCGATGCCGCTGGACCCGCCATGAATGAGCACGACTTCGCCGACCGTGAGACGGGCGCGGTCGAATAAATTGGACCAGACCGTGAACATGGTTTCCGGCAGGGCGGCGGCCGACACCATGTCGAGACCGGCGGGCACGGGCAGTGCCTGAGGCGCCGGGACGACAGCGAATTGGGCATAACCGCCGCCGGCGACCAAAGCACATATTTCGTCGCCAAGGGACCATTCGGAGACGTCCTGGCCGAGGGCCACGATGGTGCCGGCGATCTCCAAGCCCGGAATATCAGGGGCGCCCGGCGGCGGCGGATAAGCACCCTGACGCTGCATGATATCGGGACGGTTGACCCCCGCCGCCGCGACCCGGACCAGGAACTCGCCGGCACCCGGCTCGGGCAGCGGGCGTTGGGCCGGCCGCAGGACCTCGGGCCCGCCAAATTCGGCGATCTCGATAGCGGACATGGTTTGGGGTAACGGATCGGACATGGGGCGCTCCGGCAAAAGGTCGGGGGGTGAATGTTGCAGGCTGGCCAAATGGACGCCAAACTGCCATGAGCATAATAGGGTGCAAAGCCGGAGCGATGGGAAGGGCAACATGAGTTTTGAAGATCTGGAGCCGCGCCCGGTGAAGAAGCGACTGCTCTCACCGGCCAATCTCGAGCCGCTCGCAATCAAAGAACTGGAAAACTACATCAGGGACCTGGAGGGCGAGATCGGCCGGGCCCGGGAGGCAATCGCGGCCAAGCGCGATCTGCTGGGCGATGCAGAGGCACTGTTCAAAAGCTAGAGCAAATTCCATTCGCTTGCGCTCACTTCATTTGCTCTAGCTTGTTGTTTTAACGCATTTTCTTATCATTCAAACGGATCCGTTTGAAGCTCTAGCGGTAGCCAATAATCATGAACAATCTCTACGAAGACGGCCTGGAAAAGTGCGCGGCCAATTATGCGCCGCTGACGCCGCTTTCCTTTATTGCCCGCAGCGCCACGGTGTTCCCCGATCATGTGGCGATTATCCATGGCAGTAAACGGCGGACCTGGGCGCAGACCTATGAGCGTTGCCGCCGCCTGGCGTCGGCGTTGGCGGCAAGGGGGATCGGGCGCGGCGACGGGGTGGCGGTGATGGCCCCCAACATCCCGGAAATCTATGAGGCGCATTTCGGCGTGCCCATGTCCGGGGCGGTTCTGAACGCCATCAATACGCGGCTCGACGCCAAAACGGTGGCCTATATCCTCGATCATGGCGAAGCCAAGGTGGTGCTGACGGATACCGAATATTCGGCGGTCATGGCGGAGGCGTTGACCCTGAGCAAAACACGGCCGCTGGTGATCGACATCGCCGACGACCAGGGACCGGGCGGGGAACGGCTGGGCGAGATGGATTATGAGGCCTTCCTGGCCGCCGGCGACCCGGGGTTCGACTGGCAGCCGCCGGACGACGAGTGGCGGGCGATCTCGCTCAATTATACCTCCGGTACGACGGGCGAGCCGAAAGGTGTCGTCTACCATCATCGCGGGGCGTCCCTGACGGCGGTCAGCAACATCATGGCGTGGGGGATGACCCAGCATCCGATTTATCTGTGGACGCTGCCGATGTTCCATTGCAACGGCTGGTGTTTCCCGTGGGCCATGGCGGCGGTGGCGGGGACGAATATTTGCCTGCGCAGAGTGGAAGCCGGGGCGATCTATGACGCCTTCGCCGATCTTGGCGTCACCCATTTATGCGGGGCACCGATCGTCATGCAGATGATCCTGGATGCCAGCGACGATCAGCGCCGGCCGTTGACGCAGAAAATCGAGATGATGACCGCCGCGGCACCGCCGCCGCCCTCGGTGTTGGCGCGAATCGCGGCGCAGGGCATTCACGTGACCCATGTCTACGGGCTTACCGAAACCTATGGCCCGGCGGTGGTCTCGGCCTGGAAAACACAATGGGACGTGTTGCCCGAGAAAGAGCGGGCAGCGAAGCTGGCACGGCAGGGCGTGGCCTACCCACTGCTCGACGGGTTAATGGTGGCGGCTGCGGACAGCCTGGCGCCGGTAGCGGCGGACGGCAGGGAATTGGGCGAAGTGTTGATGCGCGGCAATCTGGTGATGAAGGGTTATCTGAAGAACAAAACCGCCACTGAGGCGGCCTTCGCGGGGGGATGGTTTCACAGCGGCGATCTGGCGGTGCGCCACGCGGACAGCTATGTGGAACTCAAGGACCGCTCGAAAGACATCATCATTTCCGGCGGAGAGAATATTTCCTCGATCGAGGTCGAAGGGGCGCTGTACCGCCACCCCGACGTCTCGCGGGTGGCGGTGGTGGCCAAAGCCGACGAGAAATGGGGCGAAACACCCTGTGCCTTCGTCGAACTGAGGCCCGGTGCGGCGGTCAGCAAAGACGACCTGATCGCCCACTGCCGGCAGGAACTGGCACAATTCAAGTGCCCGCGCCATGTGGTGTTCGGGACCCTGCCCGCCACCTCGACGGGCAAGATCCAAAAATTCATCCTGCGCGAGCGCGCCGACAACCTGCCGGAGGGCGCCGACTAGGGTCTTGTTTTGGCGTGTCCGCCGGCCAACAAAAAAGGGCAGACCCTGGTCTACCCTTTATGAACTGGCGCCGTACACGGCTCAGTGGCCTTCTATCTCTGCAATACGGTCCTTGATCTTTAGTTTTTCGCGCTTGAGTTGTGAGATCGTGCCCTGGTTGGGCATTGGGCGTCGAGTTTCATCGTCCAACAATTGCTGCAGACTGGCGTGCTTTTCGCGCAATGTCTCGACTGGCCCTTGCTGTTCCACTTGCGTCACTCCCATCTCCGTCGTGCCTCATAACAATTGCTCCGCAAGAATACGCTCTTGACATCGATTCTACTAGTCCAACCATATATGCATTACGATAGGCGGCCGCACGGTTTTTCTTGGTGGCGGAGAGGCGCGCCCGAGACGGTTTACGCTGATCACGGCATCCAAACGGGCCAAGGGCCTGGCCGCCTTCGTCTTACCCGACGATTACGGAGCCAAGCATTCCGGCCCCTTCGTGGGGCAGACAGACGTAGCGGTAGCGGCCGGGTTTGGTGAACGTGCGGCGAAATGTCTGACCGGCCCGGAGCACGCCGGAATCGAACGGTTCGGCGCCGTCGGGCAACTCGACATTGCCCGGATTGGCTGCCTTGTCGGGATCGGCCGTGACCGTGTGAGGGAAGGTCTGAATATTTCGCCATTCCACGGTATCGCCGACCTTAACCATGACCTGGTCGGGAACGAACCGTAGGGCGTTGTTCATTTCGACGACAACCACCGTACCCTGGGCCAACTGCTGCGCCCAAGCGCCGCTGGGCAAAACCGCCGTGGCGGCGGCGCCGACGGCACCGGCCGCGGCAGCCCTGAGAAAACCGCGCCGGTTCCTAGCCTCTTCGCCGGAGCCGGTTCGGTCAGACATATTCTCTTTCTTAACCATTCGTTCCTCCCTGCTGCGTGCTCCCGGGACAAATGTTACTACGCCAATCTTCGATGGAACAAGCCTCGAGTCTATCAGGCCGCGGCCATAGCCGGGCGCCGCTTGTCACGGACCGGCGGCGGGGGAGACGCGACTAAGTGTCGCCGA
Source organism: Alphaproteobacteria bacterium (assembly GCA_003230015.1). Classification (GTDB taxonomy): domain Bacteria; phylum Pseudomonadota; class Alphaproteobacteria; order UBA6615; family UBA6615; genus SZUA-147. Next base: position 11,343 of record QIGO01000130.1, read on the forward strand.
AACATACTCCCATCCAGCGCGCCGTGCGGACGTGGACACCCTCGGGCTCGACCGCCTGATAATGGGCAATGGCTTCGGTGATCGGCACATCGACGATGTCGCGGTTTTGCCAGGCGACCATGCGGTCGAATTTACCGGCGCGGATCAACTCCACGGCGGCGACGCCAAAGGCCTGGGCGATTAGGCGGTCCTGGGCGCTGGGGGGGGCGCCGCGCTGGACATGACCGAGCACGGTGACACGGGTCTCGGCTTTGGTCGCTTGCGTGATGGCGGCCGCCAGGTAGGCACCGATGCCGCCATAGCGGGTCTGTCCGTGGCCGAGCTGCACCCACGCGGACTCGCCGTCCTCGCGCTTCACGGCCTCGGCGACAATGGCCAGGGCAAAGTTGCGGCCTTGTTCCTTGAGGCGTTCTATCTTGGCGGCGATATTGGCGATCTTGTAGGAAATCTCCGGGATCAGAATGACATCCGCACCGCCGGCCAAACCGGCGGCCAGCGCAATATGCCCGGCGTCCCGGCCCATGACCTCCAATATCATGACGCGGCTATGACTGGCCGCGGTGGGTTGCAGCATGTCGAGGGCCTGGGTGGCGACATCGACGGCGGTGGCGTAACCAACGGAAAATTCGGTGGATCCGATATCATTATCAATGGTCTTGGGAATGCCGACCAAAGAGATGTCGCCCTGGGTCGCCAAACGCCGCAAGATGGCCATGCTGCCGTCGCCGCCGATGCCAATCAGGGCGTCGAGACCGAGGGTGCGATAGGCGGCGATGATCTCCTCGGAGCGGTCTTTCTCGGAACCATCGGGCATGGGAAAGGCAAAGGGGTCGCCGCGGTTGGTGGTGCCCAGAATAGTGCCGCCTTGACGCATGACCTGGCCGGTGAACATGGGCAGGTCGAGGGTGACCACGTCGGGGGGCTTGCTGAGCAAACCCAAGGTGCCCTCGCGAATACCAATGACCTCCCAGCCGAGGCCATCGGCGGCGCGACCGACGACGCCGCGGATGACCGCATTGAGCCCGGCGCAATCGCCGCCGCTCGTCAATATGCCAATGCGCTTTGTCATGGGGTCTCCTGCCACTGGTGAATTTTGGACCTCTAGCAGCCTGCTAGCGAGGTTTACCACCCGCCATGCCCCACGCGAGGGAATTTTGCTGTATATTGACGCGGCGTTGAAGGAAGCAGTGGCGCGGAGCGATGGCCGACATACAGCAGCTGCTCAGCAAACTCAAGGAGCTGCGGGCAGAACACCGGACTCTGGATGAGAAAATCGCGGGCCTACACGGCGAGCAGGGATCGGACCTGCTGCAGATCCAACGGCTGAAAAAACGCAAATTGCAGTTGAAAGACGATATCGCCCGGATCGAAAGCGAGCTGTTGCCCGACATTATCGCCTGACGACATTATCGCCTAACGGTCCGGCCCAACCGCTAACCGGTTTTTTGGGAGCGGTTCTGTTTACTCATATACATGGCCTTGTCAGCCAGGGCGAGGGCTTCGCCGGCGTTCTCCTTGCCGCTGAAGGAGTAGATGCCATAAGAGAGACCGATCTTGAGGGTGTTGCCTTCCCAAACAAACGGCACCGATTCAACGGCTTTGGCAAGGGTGGCGGCTTTCTCGACAGCGGTTTTGGCGTCGGCCTGGGCCAGGATGATGCCGAACTCGTCGCCGCCCAGGCGCCCGACGATATCGGATTCACGGGTGTTCTCAACCATCAACTGGCCAACCTGGCGCAATGCGGCGTCGCCGGCGGCGTGGCCATAAGTGTCGTTGATCTTCTTGAAACTATTGATGTCGAAATAGAGCACACTCGATTCCGCGCCATACCGCTCGGCATAAGCGACAATACGGCCGAGTTCACGCACAAAAGCACGGCGGTTGGCGACCGGGACGAGGGAATCCTCGTCGGCCAGCTTTTCCAGATAGCCAACGCGTTTCTGGGCTTGATCGATATCGACCCGAAGGCGCTGTACCTCGGCCATCAGCATCTCGATGGCGGCGCGAACCTTGGGGGTCAATTCGGTTTCGGGGATACCGGCGATGGTGGTGATATCGGCGGCCGCGCGCGCGGTGCCAACGGCCGCGGCCGGTGCCGGTCCGGCGGTGCCGGAAACCTGGCGCGTGCCAACGGAAGCTGGCCGACCGGTTGTCCTCGTACCGCCGATTTTCATGGGAATGCTCGTGCCCTCGGTATTCTCGAAACCGCGCCCGCGCCGGCGCACTGCTTATGGACAGGCGCGCCGACACCTCGAGGTCCGACGGACGCTAGCAGAATATCGGTTAATAAAAGCTTGCAGGGCGGGGCGATCCGGGGCGTCTTGCCATGCCAAGACCGGGTATTATAATCGCCGGCCCAGGTGCTGCTCGGAAGGCTGAAAATATGGTTAAGCCGCTGGTAGGATTGATTATGGGCAGTCAGTCGGATTGGCCGACAATGGCCCACGCCGCCGAGACCCTGAGCATTCTGGGTGTGGCCCACGAGGTGGCTATCATCTCGGCCCACCGGACACCGCACCGGATGGTGAAATATGCGCAATCAGCGCGGCAACGGGGTCTGCGGGTGATCATTGCCGGGGCCGGCGGGGCGGCGCATCTGCCCGGCATGACCGCGGCGCTGACACCCGTGCCGGTGTTCGGCGTGCCGATCAAGAGCGAGGCCCTGAGCGGCAAGGACAGCCTGCTGTCGATGGTGCAGATGCCGGCGGGGGTGCCGGTGGGAACGCTGGCCATCGGCAAAGCCGGGGCGATCAATGCGGCGTTGCTGGCGGCAGCCGTGCTGGCGCCCACAGAAGCGGCGATTTCAGCCGCCTTGGACCGCTGGCGCGAGGAGCAGAGCCAAGCCGTGGCGACGCAGCCGGAAACAGGCCGTTGAGCCGGATTATCGCGCCTGGTTCGACCATCGGTATCCTCGGCGGCGGCCAATTAGGCCGGATGACAGCCTTGGCGGCGGCGGCGCTGGGCTATCGTTGCCATATCTTCTGTCAAGACGCCGGCGAGCCGGCAGCCCAAGTGGCGGCGGCCCATACCATCGCCGCCTTCGACGACGGGGCCGCCATCGCCCGGTTCAGTAAAGCAGTGGATGTGGTGACGCTGGAATTCGAAAATTTGCCGGTGGAAACGGTCGCCGCAATCGCGGCGGCCCGCCCGATGCGGCCCAGCGCCCAAGTATTGGAGATCAGCCAGGACCGGGTCCTGGAAAAGAATTTCGTCAATCACCTAAACGTCGAGACAGCGCCCTATCGTGCCGTCGGTTCGGCCAGAGAACTGATCGCGGCCCTGGCGGCCATCGGGTGTCCGGCGGTGCTGAAAACGACCCGGCTGGGTTATGACGGCAAGGGCCAGATGCGGATCGGCGCGGACGATGACCCCGAAGACATCTGGCGACAGTTCGGCGGCGGGCCGGCGATCCTGGAAGGGTGGATCGCGCACCGGATGGAAATCTCGGTGATCGTGGCGCGCGGCAGCGATGGCCAGTGTGCGAGCTATGTGCCGGTGGAAAACCAGCATCACAACCATATTCTGGCACGGACCATCGCGCCGGCAAGGCTGCCGGGCCCGGTCGCCGACGAAGCTCGCGCTATCGCCACCAGGCTGGCTGAGGGTTTGGCGATCGTCGGGCTGCTGGCGGTGGAGATGTTCGTGACCCAGGATGACAAAATTCTGGTCAATGAGATCGCACCCCGGCCCCATAACTCAGGCCATTGGACCCTGGACGCCTGTGGGTGCAGCCAGTTCGAGCAGCTGGTGCGCTGTGTCTGCAACCTGCCGCTGGGCGATCCCGAACGTCATAGCGACGCGGTGATGGACAATCTCATCGGTGCGGCGGGCGAGGATTGGCTTGACCATCTCAGCGCCCCTGGCAGCCGGCTGCATCTTTACGGCAAAGCAGAGGCGCGCCCCGGCCGCAAGATGGGCCACGTGACCCGGATCAGTGGTCTTTGTCGCTCGCGGCAGTGAACCTTCGGTTCACGCCTACGCGGGTGCGCCGCAGGGGCGGCGGGCCGCAATTCGCGGCCGTCTCGTAGATCCTGGCGGATCTACTCTTGCTTTTTGTCGCTCACGGCAGTGGGCCTTTGGCCCACGCCTACGCGGGTGCGCCGCAGGGGCGGCGGGCCGCAATTCGCGGCCGTCTCGTAGATCCTGGCGGATCTACTCGGGGAGTCTTTGGTCGGTTGGGGCGCCTAGGCGCGTGTGGCCATGCGGCGGAAGAAGCGTAAGGGACTGGGCATCATCGTGGCGGCGGCGCGGAGACGGCCGGTGATTTTCGGCACGCGCATGACGTCATCGAGGCGGCGGTCGAGGAATACCCAAGTCGCGGCGCACTCAGCCGAGGTATCGGCCAGCCAATAGAGCAAGGTGGCGCTGTAGACACCCGCCAGCAAGCCGCGCTTGGTATAGAAATTGAAATCGGTGCTGGTGTCGCCGGCGGCATACCAGATGGCATCCACCGTCTTGTAAAGCGCACGCAGACCAAGGGCGCCATTTTGCGGCTGGGCGAGATAATTCATGGCGCGGCGAATGGCCTCGCGCTCGCCCTGATGTTGCTGCAGGCGTAACTTAACGGCGAAAGCGACGCGGTCGCGCACGCGCATGGCGGCAAGATCAGTCTCGGCCAGGGCGGCGAGCATTTGGCGATCGGCCTCGGCAAGGTGGTAACGGATGAGATCGCGGACGCCGCCAGGGAAGGCGCGCTCGGCCATGACATCGTCATAACCGGCATCGCGGGCACCACGGGCAAGGGCCGCCCGCGACCAGCCATCGAAAGCCATATGGGGCAAGGCGGCGGCGAGGATGGCGGCGCGTGCCTCGGCGAATTCCCGCTGTGGCGATTGATCAGTCATCGGCAGCCTCCTGGGCGTCTGCTTGGTCCTCGGGCTCGGCGGTATCGGGTTCGTCACGGCTCGCCTGCGTTATCTCCCTGACAAAACCGAAACGCGCCATGTCCTCAATCCGCATGGGATAGAGAATGCCGTCAAGATGGTCGCACTCATGTTGGAGAACGCGGGCGAAAAATCCCTCGGCGTCGCGCTCGACAGTATCGCCGGTCAGGGTCTCGTAGCGGTAACGCACCTGGGTGAAGCGGGGCACATAGCCGGTCAGGCCCGGCAGGGACAGGCAAGCCTCCCATGCGGATTCCCGGTCATCCGACAAGGGGGTGATCACCGGGTTTATCATCGGCGTCAGGGGCTC
>QIGO01000111.1 GCA_003230015.1 Alphaproteobacteria bacterium
CTATGGACGAGTGCCGCACTTTGGACCGCGATCATCTTGGTCGCGCGAGCCATCACGGCAGGCGGCTAACGTCGGCGGCCCGTTCGCCGTAAACTAGAGCAAATTTCATTCGCTTGCGCTCACTTCATGTGCTCTAGCTTGTTATTTTAACGCATTTTCTTATCATTCAAACGGATCCGTTTGAATGGAAAAAGCTCTAGTCGCCAGCGGCCAACTGCTCCTGACGACCGGCCAGGATCTGGTCATAGATCCAGCGATAGGTCTGCTCCAAACCGTCCTCCAGGCGGATGGATGGCGCCCAGCCATCATAGAGTTCCTTGATGAGGGTGTTGTCGCTGTTGCGTCCACGCACGCCCTTTGGTGCGTCGAGCCGATAGCGCCGGGTCAGCTTAATGCCGGCGATCTGCTCGGCGATATCGGTGAGCCGGTTGATGGTGACGAGCTGATCGCTGCCGAGATTTACCGGCTCGGTGTTGGCGCCGGCCAAGATCATCTGAGTGCCATCGAGGCAGTCGTCGATATACATGAAACTGCGGGTCTGCTCGCCGTCGCCCCAAATCTCTATTTCATGACGGCCGGAAAGCTTGGCCTCGATGACCTTGCGGCAGATGGCCGCCGGTGCCTTCTCGCGGCCGCCATCATAAGTGCCCCAAGGGCCATAGACGTTGTGATAACGCGCGGTGCGGGTGCGGAGGCCGAAATCCTCGCGGAAGTGACGGCACATGCGCTCGCTGAACAGCTTCTCCCAACCATAACCGTCCTCGGGCATGGCGGGATAAGCATCGCTTTCTCGCAGGGCGACGACGGCGGCGGATGTCTGCTTGTCGGCGGCATAAACACAAGCCGAAGAGGCGAAAAAATAGTCGCGAACATGATGGTCACGGGCCGCCATCAACATATGGGTGTTGATGAGGACCGAGAGCATGCAGTCGGCCTTGTGGTTTTCGATAAAACCCATGCCGCCCATGTCGGCGGCGAGGTTGTAGACGACGGCGGCGCCGCGGGTGATTTCTTGACAGTTGGCGTGCTCGGCGAGGTCGCGCTGCAGGCTGTCGACCTGGGTGTGCAATTGATACCAGGATTGCATGGGCTTTTTGTCGACGGCGCGGATGCGGCGGTAACCCTGGCGGACGAGGTGGCCGACCAAGTGACCGCCAATAAAACCACCGGCGCCGGTGACGACGATGAGGTCATCCCTATCCATAAAATGTCTCCCTGACTAGCCGTGGTTGCGCCCGTGCCATCCCGGCAACAGGTGATGCCGCATCGACGACCGATTCGAAACGGTTGGCGATGGCGGTTATGTCAAAGGCCTTTTGGGCGTATGCGCGGGCATTGCGGGCCATGCGGCGGCGCAGATCGGGGGCGGCCACCAAGCGTTCGGCAGCAGCAATAAAGGCCGCCGAATCGGCCGGGTCGGTGACCAGACCGGCACCCTTGTCGGTGAGCAGACGGGCGGCCAGATTGGCGGCGGGTATGGCGGCCAAGACAGGGCGCCCGGCGCATAGGTAACTCAGCACTTTCGACGGCACGGCGCAGGCGCCGGCGTCGGCCTCGAGAGTCGCCAGCAGAATATCGGCGCTGGCCAGGACTTGGGGCAAACGCTCATAAGGCTGGAAGCCGAGCACGCGCAGATTGCGCAAGCCCGCCTGCACGGACATGCGGGCAAGCCACTGGGCGCCGAGCCCCTCGGAGACGATGACAAAAGACACTTCGGGCCGGTCGCGGAAATGATCGGCGAGCTGGAGAATGATGCCGGCATTGTGCTTAAGCCCCATCATGCCGGTGTAGGCAAAGGTGATCTGGCCGGACAGGCCCTGTTCACGCGACCAGGGGTTGTCGCGCGGGCAAGGCGCCACCTCGTCCAGGGGCGCCCAGTTCTCGATCACGCTCACCCGTTCGGGGGAGACGCCCCAGGCGCCTACCGGGCCCGCGAAATCCTGCGAAATGAGCACCAGGGCGGCACAATGACGGGCGATGGCGCGCTCCATGGCCTGGTAATATTGGCCGATCAGCCAGCCGACACCGGGAAGCTTGCGGGACAATAGGCGGGTGGCGGCGAGACCATTGAGGTCTTGCACCCAGAACACCAGCGGGATGTCCAAACGGCGGCAGCGGGCGGCCAAAATATTGAGAGAATCGAGCGGCGTGTTGCAGCAAATAACCAGGTCGGGGCGCTGGCGCTGGACACGGTCGGCAAGCAGGTGCCCGTATGCCACCTCGTGGCGCCAGCGCCTGACAAAAGCATATCGCCGATAGGGTGACCCTAGCGAAAGTCCGGCGATGGCGAGGCCGGCCGGATCGTCGGCGCGGCAGTGCAGCGCGCCTTTCGGCGTCGGGTTGGCGGCGGCATAAAGATGCAGAATTTGATGGCCGCGGCGGGCAAGTTCGCGGCTCAGTTGGACCTGAAAAGCGTGGCCGGCATAGTCGTGCAGGACAATGCGGCGCGGTGCGGCCAACGCCGCCGCCGGCCGCCCCGACAGCGGCGACTCGGATGTCCAATCTTGCCCTTCATAGGCCGCGTGGACCAAGGCTGCGCCCTCAAATAAGCGGCGAAACCTGCCGCTCCCAATGTGCTAGGATCTTTGCGGTTTTGATGGACTCAAAACCACACCCTAGAGTCTTGTCTTGAGCGTGTTTGCTGGCGGAAAAGCGGTGCCCGCTTTTCCTGGAAACACTCTAGGCATCATGATACGGGGCGCATCGAAAGGAGTGCTGTGACCATTTGGGGGCGCGGCCCCTGAGCAGTGCGACAGAGTGTCCACGGGCGCGGCGGTGACGTGGACAGACATAAGTCGGCCCCGAAAATGCTACGGGGGCAAGCCTTAATCTGGCGTTGAGTGCGACGCATGGTTGGCAGATAAATGTCTTCGGGCTAGTCGAAAGGGACGTGGCCGTGGAGCCAGAGCAAGTACGACCCTGTGGCGATGTGGCCGTTCACATTTTGGCGGACAGCAGTGCCGTCGTGTTCAACGAGGCGACACAACAATTGTTCTCGTTCGATCCGTTGGCAACCTATCTGTGGTGCCGGTGGGAAGCCGGGGTCGGGCGCGACGACCTGGTCCGGGCCTTGGACACGAAAGCGGATCTCGGTGCGCCCTCGGCAGAAGAAATGGTGGATCGTTGCCTGTCGCTGTGGCAGCGGCATCACCTGATCGGCGATCAGACGGTGCGGCCAGCGCCGGAACCGGGAGACTACGAGGCGGCAGGGCCGGACGGCGAAGACCATCATGGCGATGAACCTGGCGGCATCACGACGAGCCTGCAGGTCGGTGGCGAGGCCTATGAGCTGTGTTACGCCAGCGCGGAATTGGCGATGACGGTGCGCCCGTTGCTGGCCCATATGGAGCCGCCGCGCCGCGGCGGGCCGGCGACCCGCTTTGTGTTGAGCAGAGGGCCAGACAGCTTCGTGCTGCGGCAAGGCGGGGAAATTATCGAAGAATGCGAGGCGGTGGACGAAATCCTGCCGATGGTCAAATTCTGTCTCAATGTGGACCTGCTGGAACAAGGCCAATATGCCATGGCGTTTCATGCGGCGGCGGTGGTGCATGACGCGTGTGCCTTGCTAATGCCGGCGGCGTCGGGGCGCGGCAAGTCGGTGCTGACGGCGGCATTGCTGCATGATGGCTGGGGCTATCTGACGGATGATTCCGCCTTGTTGGACACTCAAAATGGCCGGCTGGACAACCATAAACCGAGTGTGCGCGGCGTGGGTTTCGACCCTTGTCTAAAAGAAAAAGCCTGGGCGATCCTGCAGCCACTCTTTCCGACTATTGACGCGCTGCCAATCCATCGGCGCGGCGATGGCCACCGGGTGCGCTATCTGCCACCGACCCGGCGGCTGGTGGACGACGGGCGCGCCTATCCCATCGAGTGGATCGTCTTTCCCGGCTTCCAGCAGGGGGGAGACTGCCTGCTGGAACCGGTCGCCACCGCGGAGGCGATGCAGCGCCTGCTGCAAGAGGCCTTCGCGCCGAGCCAAAGGCTTTCGCGCGCCAGCTTCCGGACACTGGCAAAGCTGGTCGAGAATAAACCAGCCCACACCCTGACTTATGGTTCGCATAAGGACGCTGTTGCCATGCTGCGGCAATTGCGCGGGTGACTCGGCTGAACCACGCGCCTTGGCTGATCGGCGCTTGGCTGGCGGTGGAGAGCGATAAAGAGGCTGTATCGGCCCTGCGCGGGCAACTGGCGCATCCGGGCCTGGATTGGCAAGGGCTGATGGCATTCGCCAATGAGCAACTGCTGGTGCCGCTGCTCTACGACGCCTTGAGCGAAAAAGGATTGCTCGGCGACCTGCCCGACGATGTCGGTACCTATCTGAGTTTCTTGGCTGAGCGCAATCGGGCGCGGAACAAGCGGCTCGAAACACAGATCCTGGAGGCGTGCCGCGCCCTCAACCGGGTGGGCATTACGCCGATGCCGATCAAGGGCGCCGCGGAATTGCTGGAAACACCACAGGCGGCGGAGACAACATCTGTGGTGGTCGGCGATCTCGATATTCTGGTGCAACCACAGGAGGGCGAGGCCGCCGCCGACAGGCTCGGCGAACTGGGCTATTCGGTGCTGCATCATTACCCGGCGGAGTCGCATGCGGTGGCCGACCTCTACCGGCCGCAGGACGCGGCGGTTATTGACCTGCACCGGCATCCCCTGGCGCTGCCCGCGCTGCTGTCGGGTGAAAAAATGTGGGCGGCCGGAAGTGAGATCCGACGCCACGGCGCGCGTCTCCGCCTGCCTTCGGCGACCGACCATCTGGCGTGCCGGGTGCTGCATGAACAGGTGCAAGACGGCAATCTGGTTAGTGCCGGGATCAATCTGCGCAGTGTCTATCAGGTGGCCCGAACATTACAGCGACATGGGCCAAGCCTTGACCTGAAAGGGCTCCGGCACAGCCTGCAACCGCATGGCTTGACGACAGCGCTGACGACGGGGCTGATGGCGGCGCAAGATATCTTCGCGGCGCCGGTACCGACATCGCAGGCGAACGACCTATGGAGCCGCGTCGTGCATGGCAGACGCCTGCTGCGGTTGCGCTATGCGGCACTGGGGCGGCCCAATAACGCCATCGGCAATATGTGGAGCCCCTTCGCGCGCTACCGCTACGGTCCCGCCCAGCCCGGCACGACCGGAATCTGGCGGCTGCTGAAATTGCGGGTGCGCCATGGCGTGCCGGCGCTGGCACATTATGGCGGCGTGCTGGCGCGGCGGCTGTTGCGCGCATAGGAAGACACACCCTCCGACACCGATGTCACTTGACATGGCACTAAACAGCCGTAGAGAATGCTCAAGAAGAGGTAGCTCAAACGGGGTGCAGGTATGAGTACACACCAGGAGCAAAATTGCGTTTCGCCATTGGTAACCGACGCTGTGGTAGCTGAAAAAGTGTTGAGCGAAAGTGATGGAGGGCGGCGCGCCTTCCTCGCGAAGTGCGGCAAATTCGCGGTGGTGACATCGCCGGCGGTGACGCTGCTGCTGGATACGTCGATGGCGGCCGCTCATGCCAAGGTGTCCGGCAAACCGCCTCATGCAGGACGGCGGAGACGGCGGCGGCGGCGGCCGCAGATCATCATCAAGAATAACTATTATTTCTACCCGCCGCGTCGCCGGCGCGATCCTTGACCATTTGAACTGGTCCGCTAACGGGGCTGCGGTGCAGCCCCGTTAGGCGTGAGGGCGCTATAGCGGGCCGGGCTGAGCCGCCTGTCCATGCGTGGCGGGGCGTTTCATAAGGGATTCTCCACATAAATCCAGGCGACCTAACGGTGGCGGGCCGGTGTAGGGGCGCCGGCGCGAAGTTCGGCTGGGAAAAACCGGGACAGTTGTGACAAATCTGTGGGGTGCGGCGAGGGCGCTGCCGCCGGCAGGGGCGATCGCCTAAAATACAGCCAGCTCTGATCATGAGCCCGCGATTCGCGACATCTGCGTCGGAGGTTCTGGCCTATGAGAGTGCTACGCGTCGTCGGTGGACTCGATGCGGAATTCGGCGGACCGCCCGTGGTTACCGCCAATTCGGTTATCGCGGTGGGTCAGGCGAATGTCCACACGACGGTTGTTTTTCCCCACCGCAATGTCGAGCGCGCGTTGGAAGAGCCCGCGGCACGGGCCATGGCCGATGCCGGCATCGCGTTGCGGTGCTTTGCGCTCAACCGGCGGTTTGAAGAATTCAACCGGACACGGGGTGTCAGCACGACCCTCGCCCGCTGGTTATGGCGCCATGTGGGCGAGTATGACCTGGTGCATGTGGAATCGCCCTGGGGATTGCATTGTTTGGCCGCCGTGGCGGCGGCGAAGCGGCACCGGCGTCCGATCGTGCTGATGCCGCATGAGTGCTTCACACGCTTTGACCTCAGCCATGCCCATAACCCGGTCCTGCGGGGGCTAAAACATCTGTTGTTGCCGCTCTATCGCTGGGCGTTCGATACGGTGATTTTTTCCTCGTCGCTGGAGCAGCGGGACAGCCCCGGCGCCTGGCCGGCGCCGCGCGCGGTGGTGATCCATCATCCGGTGCCGGCAGTCCGACCCGGGCCCACAGGGCCGGGTTCGGCGCGCCCGGAGGGAGATTTCCGCATGGGTTTTCTCGGGCGTTTGCATCCGAAGAAGAATATCGAGCTGCTGATTGCCGCCCTGACCCTGTTGCCGCGCCAGGTGACCTTGCGGATCGCCGGGGATGGGGATGGGGACTACCGCCGACAACTCGAGGCGATGGTCGACGCGGCCGGGGTCGGTGAGCGGGTCACCTGGTGCGGCTTCCTGACCGGTGGCGCGAAAGAAACGTTCTTGGCGGAAATCGACCTGCTGGCGATGCCGTCGCGCTATGAATGCTTCGGGATGGTGGCGGCGGAGGCCATGGCGGCCGGCACGCCGGTACTGGTCTCGCCGGAAACCGGGGTCGCCGCCACCGTGGCCGAGACGCGCGCCGGCGTCGTCGTGGCGCCAACAGGCGCGGCCGTGGCCGCGGCGGTCCGGGAACTCGCGGCAACGCCGTCCGCGCACGCCGAATTGTCGGCCCGCTGCGTCAACGGCGCGCGGCGGGCATTCTCCATGGAAACCCATGGCGCGGCCATCGCCTCGGTCTATGGCAGGCTGCGTGACGCCGGCGTCGAGGAGAAAGTCGCGTGCCTGACCACCTGAGAGACGGCGCCAAGGGGCTGACAGCATGATCGCCCTTGTCGCCGTGCCGGCGTTGCTGATCGGGTCGGGTTTCACCGTCGCGATGTTTTTTCGCTGGCGGCTGGGGCTCTATGGGCTGCTGTTCTATTTGCCGTTTGCCGGCGCGGTGACGCTGGCGCTGTTTCCCAGTGAATTGCCGAAGATCTTTAAGGATCTTTTGTTCGTGCTGCCGCTCTATTTCGTGCTGTTTGCGTTTCATCTGCGCGAGTTTCGGGATGTGCGGGTGCCGCGGTCGGTCATTGCCGGCATGATCCTGCTCGCGGCCTTGGTGCTGGTGCAGATGGCCAACCCGAATGTGGTGAGCCTGCCCGTGGCGTTGGTGGGCGCCAAGGTCTGGTTGCTCTATCTGCCGCTGGTGTTCGTGACCTGCGCCTTCATTCGGGACCGCGATGACCTGACAAAGTTGATGCGCTTTCTGGTGGTCCTGGCGCCATTACCCACCGTGCTGGGCCTGGTCCAGTATCTACAGGCCCAGGCCACCGGCGTGGTCCCGACAATGACCTGGTATTACGGCGACGCGGCCTTCATCGCAAGTTTCCGTTTTGCGCAATTCAATTTTGGCGGCATTACGATGTACCGCATCCCGTCGACATTTACGTTCGTCGCACAGTATTTCGGCTTTACGCTTGCGATGATCGTGCCGGCCTATTTTGTCTGGCAGTCGGACCCAAACGCACGATGGCGCCTCTTTGGGGGCGGTGTTCTGTTCCTGGTCATCGTCGCCGGTTTCCTTTCCGGCGCCCGGGCAGCGTTTGTTCTCATTCCGCCGATGCTGGCCCTGATGGCTTTATTCGAGGGACGGTTTGTGCGGGTCTTGCTGGCCGTGCCCGTTGGCGTTCTGATCTTGGGATTCGCCATTTCGGTCGCCGGCTTCGATCTGGGACAGCTGGCTGACGATGTGCAAACGCGCGCTGTTTCCGACAGGGGTACGCAAAAGCCGGTGGTCGATGATTTCATGATCGCGTTGAACAACTACCCGCTTGGCGTCGGGACCGGGACGAACACCCTCGGCGTGCGCAGCGTAACCGTCGACAAGTCGTTACCATCGGGCCTTGAAACCTATTACGGAAAGTCGATAACAGAGCTTGGCATTCCGGGACTCTTTGTCGTGTTGTTCCTTTTCCTAGCTATTTTTGCCGCCGGTTTTCGGGTGTTGAGAGATCTTCCGGATAGAGGTTCGCGCGGACTTGTGGTGGCCATTCTTGCCTTCATGCTGATGACGATAATCATTAACCTCAAGGGTTTCCAAATCGATATCGACCCCATCAATATCTATTTCTGGCTGTTTGCTGGCGTGATGTTTCGGCTGCGGTATCTGGAGCCGAG
>QIGO01000075.1 GCA_003230015.1 Alphaproteobacteria bacterium
GATCCCGATCGAGTTGTTGACGGCGGCGTCGCGATACCAAGTGGCCCGGGTCTTGGTATCGAAATCGATCGCACTGCGCTCAAGCGCATGACGACGAACTAATAGGCGGTCCAAAGCGGCAGAGTGTCGCTCTACCCGCCGCAGGGTGCGAGGCCCAACGGGTCATCGCCCGACAAAAGGGAGGAGACTGTGATGAAGTTAAGAATGGATAGGCTTTCCGGTGCCGCGATTGCGAGCCTGGTGTTGATAACGGTGGCCCTGGGCGGTTCCGCACTGGCCCAGGACAAACCCGACGTCATCCGAATCTTCTCGCACCCGGTACATGAACGGGTGTCGACCGGCGATCAGGGCGGCGACATCACGGCCAAGTGGCAAGCCGAGACGGGCATCGCGGTTGAGTGGACCACCCTTGATGTGGCCCCCTTGGGTGACCGGCTGTTCCGCGAGATGACGCTGCCGGAGACCAGCGTCGATATCGGTTTTCTCTTGGACCGACGGGCGTTGCCGCGTATTGCCAATCTGCTGGAGCCGCTGAACGATCTGCAGGCCAACGACCCGATCGAGGATTTCGACGACATCGCGCAGGGCATGCGTGACGCGCTGACGTTCGACGGCAAGCTCTACGGGATTCCGTTCCGGCAAGCGACCTCGGGCCTGCATTGGAACCAAGAGATCTTCGCCGAGCGTGGCGTCGCCGGCCCGCCGCAAACCATGGAAGAGCTGATCGAGGCGGCGAAGGCGCTGACATTTACGCGTGACGACGGTACCAAGGTGACCGGACTGACGATCCTAAGTGATGCGCCGGACAACATTATCGACATGGCTCGCGCCTGGGATGCGGATTTCGTGACCCCCGATCTCAAAGTGACGGCAAATAGCGATGGCATGATCAACGCCGTCGCCGCCCTGCGCGAGTTGTTCGAGGCAGGGGCGTTGGACGAGACGGTGTTTTTCACCAACGACCGCGGGGCACTGCTGTCCGGCATGCAGACCGGACGGTTTGCCATGACGCTCGCCTCAATGGGGCGGAACCGCCTCTTCAACGATCCGGAGAAGGCGACGAGCCCGGGTGCGGTGCAGACGACGACAACACCGCTCGCCTCGGCGCTGGTCGGCACGATGGAGTTCGCGCCCGCCAAGACCGCGTTCTGGGCGATGGTTATCCCGAAGAATTCGAAAAACAAGAAGTTCGCCTGGAGCCTGATAAAAGCGATGTCATCGAAGGAAAGCACGCTGATGGCAGCACTGAACGGCAATGGTCCGGTGCGCGCGTCGACCTATTCGGAACCGGCCTTCCGGGAGAAGGTTTCCTACGCCGACGCGGAGCAGGCAGTGCTTTCCGTCGCCCGGTTGGCAATACCGGCTTTCGACAATGCCGCTCGGGCCAGCGATATTTTGGTCGAAATGGTGCAAGCGGCGGTGCTCGGTCAGATGAGTGCTGAGGACGCCATGAACAAGGTGCAACAGCGGGTTGAACCGCTGATGCCCCAATAGCCGACCAATCGTGCGCGGCGGCGACCGCCGCCGCGCACTGCATTACAGTTGAGGGTCCGGAAGTTGAGTCTCATACTTCCTAATTTACCTCGTGTTCCCTTGATCCAAACGCCAACGCCATTGGTACCAATATCCGGCCTGGCCGCGGCTATCGGCCTCGACGAATTGATGGTCAAGCGCGAGGACCTGTCGGGATTCGCCATGGGCGGCAACAAGCCGCGCCAGCTCGAGGTGATTATGGCCGACGCCCTGGCGACCGGCGCCGATACGCTGATCGCGACGGCTGCGGCACAATCGAACTTTTGTCAGGCGACGGCGGCGGCCGCGGCCCATCTGGGTCTGGATTGCGTACTGCTGTTACGCGGTAGGCCCGACGCGATCGTGCAGGGCAACCTGCTGCTCGATCATATCTTTGGCGCCGCGCTTGAATTTCTCGACACCAGAGACCCTTACGACCGGGCCATCCCGGTGCGGCTGTCGGAAATCGCTGACAGTGTGCAGGCACGCGGCGGCCAACCCTATATTATCCATCTGCCCGGACGCACGGGCGCCCTAGCGGCTGCCGCGGCAACGGGCCAAGCGAGCGAGCTGCACGAACAATTCATCGCCGGGGATGGACCTCCTGACGTCCTCTATCTGGCCGCTGGCTCCGGTCTCACCGCCGCCGGGTTGATCCTCGGGTTTAAGCACTTGAACATCCCGACCCGTGTTGTCGGCGTCTCCGTGCAGCAAGCGGAATTATTTCTCAAACCATTGATCGTCGACAGGGCGAACGCTGCCGCCGCACTCCTTGGGATCGACACGCGCATCGACGAGCAGGACTTTGACATCGTCGACGACTTCATCGGTGCCGGTTACGGAATACCCAGCCCGGCATCTCTTGACGCCATTTCCACCGCCGGCCGGCACGGCGCATTGTTGGTCGATCCCAGCTACTCCGGTAAGGCCCTGGCTGGCTTGATCGCACATCGTCGGCTGGGCCGTTTGACCAACCACACCAGGGTTACGTTCGTTCACACTGGCGGGACGGCCACTCTGTTCGCCCATGCCGATGTTGTGGCTAGGCATTTGGCAGCCAAGCGGGCCGGCGGGGCATAGCGGGCAATGCCGGTCCGGTTCTTCCACTACCTAATGGTCGCGCCGGTGCAGCTGCTGCTGCTGTTTATCATCGGTATCCCGTCGCTGTTCGTTTTCTGGCAAGGTCTGACAGAGTTCTCCTATGGCCAAGACGCCGTCTTCGTCGGCCTCGACAATTACAAGAGCGTCTTAACCGATCGCGCCTTCTGGCGCGCCTTCTCGAATACATTCATCATCGTCAACGCGGTCGTCTATATTGAGATCGCGGCGGCTATCGGTATATCGATCCTATTCGCCGGTGGCGTGCCTTTCCGGCGTTTGATGATTGCCATCCTCTTGGTGCCATACGCCGTCAACGAAGTGACCGCGGTGGTGATGTGGCGCTTCATGCTGGAACCCAACGTCGGTCTCCTTACGCAGCTGCTCAACTCGGTCGGACTACCAACGCTCAATTGGCCCACCAACCGTTGGGACGCGCTCACGGTTATCGTATTGCTCAGTATCTGGCTGAACTTGCCGTTCACAACGATCATCATCTATACCGCCCGCCTCTCGATCCCCCAGGAGATATACGAAGCGGCCCGCACCGACGGGGCCTCGCCGTTGCAGGCTTTCTTCTACGTGACTTTCCCCATGCTGATACCGGCAATCCTGATAGCCCTGCTATTTCGCTATGTATTTGCCTTCCGAATATTCGGCGAGGTCTGGTTGTTGACCCGAGGTGGTCCGGCGGGTAGTACGGAAGTCCTGGCAACTTATCTGTATCGCAACTCGTTTCGCTATCTCGAACTCGGTCGGGCGTCGGCCATCGGCTGGCTGATGTTAGTCACGACCCTGCTCATGGCGATGTTCTATCTGCGGCAGGTCTACAAGAGGATGCTCAGTTAGATGCGGCGGCCTTGGTGGATCAGTGTTCTACGTTACATAGCGCTGGCGGCGATCTTGCTCTGGTCCGGGTTCCCCATCCTGCTTATGGTCATGGCATCATTGAAGCCCGACCGAGAAATCTTTAAATTTCCTCCCGACTTCATTTTCCGCCCCACCTTCGCCAACTATATCGAACTATTCACCAGCCGGCCGGCCTTCTTCGACGCGCTCCTGAATAGCATCATCATAACCCTGGGCGCCACATTGCTCACCGTCGTCTCTTCCACATTGGCGGGCTATATCTATTCGCGTTATCGCAACACGGCCCTGGCCGGGTCAGCCTTCTTCATGATTGTAATTCGCATGCTACCGCCCATCATTATCACTCTGCCCCTGTTCCCAGTGGTCAATGCGCTCGGTCTACAGGACACGTATTTGGTGCTGATCGTGTTGTACGCTACATTCTTCGTATCCCTCAACACCTGGATCATGAAGGCCTTCATAGATCAGATTCCGCGCGAACTCGATGAGGCTGCCATCGTCGATGGCGCCAGCACGGTGAAGGTCCTGCGCTACGTCATCGTGCCCTTGTCAATACAAGGCATCATCGCCACTGCCACATTCGTCTTCGTGTTTTCGTGGAACGAATTTCTGTTCGCCTTCATCTTTACGACTTCGAAGGCCAAGACCGCGCCGCTCGTCATCAGCGAAATGTTGAGCAGCCTGGCGGGGATCGATTGGGGTGTGCTGTTTGCCGCCGCGACACTCCAATTCGTCCCCATTATGGTGCTGGTGGTCATGCTGCAACGCTTTGTCGTCGCCGGGCTTACTGTTGGTTCGGTCAAGGGCTGAAACGAAAAGAGGCTAACCCATGGATACATTGCAAAAAGCCATTTTCCGGGCCGACCCGGACCTCAGCCGGTTCGATCCCCTGCCGCGCATATTCTTCTTCGACAGGTTCAATCGCGGCTACAACGGATGGACGACATTGGTCGGCAACTACGAAGACAATATCGACACCATGCATCCCGGTTACCAGCAGATCACCGCCCCCATGCTGAGCAACTTGTCCCATTGGGATTGCGGTACTCACGGCGCCATGAGTGGTACCTACGCCCTTAAATTAGCGACGCAGGCAAGGGCCGCCGCCCAATCCGTGGCGATCAAACGCATCACCTTTCAACGCGCCTGCCCGATCAAGCTGGAGTTCTACTTCACCTTCAAGCCCGAGGCATCGACCCTCAAACTATCGAAGCTCGACCTCCGTTCGGTCGGACTATTATTTGACCTGCAGGACGACACCAGCCGCGTAATGCCGCACTTGCGCTACCTCAACGCTCATAGCGATCGATCCGCGCAGCGCTGGCAATACAAAGACAAACCCGTGGACTTCGAGCGCTTCAGCGACGAAACCGTTACCCATTACCATCTTGCCGATCAGGACTGGGTCGACCTGCCCGGAGACGCGCAGGAGCTGTGCTACAATGAGATTCCCACCAAGGTGAATTGGCATTACGCGGCAGTCGGCTTCGACCTCCGCACAATGCGCTACACCCATTTTCAATGTAACGACCGAATCTACGACATGAGTGGCGTCGGCAGCTTAACCCTCGACGCCATGCCGAACCTTCGAGGCATGCTGAATGTGGTCTTCTTCGCCGAGGCAAATGCGGACAAGCGGGCATTCTTTTATCTGGACTCGGTCGTATTGTCGGGGGATTGGGACTGATGCTGCAGGAAAGCCATACAGCGGTCATCGCACGCGGTCAGCATTGGCGCGGTGAGGTCGCGACGGAACCCTATGAGGCGGCTTGGGCCAAAGAGGCGATCTTTTTCCTGCGCGCGCTGAAGGTCGAGGGTAGTCTGCAAGGTACCCGCGCCAACATACAGATATCGGCCGACGGCATTCATTGGGCCGACGAGGGCAGTAGTCTGGCGGTACCGACAACCGCCGGCGAAGTGACCTTCTGCCGCATCAGCCACTTTGGCGGATTCCTGCGGCTGGTCGTGGCGCTGCCTGAAGGTGCGCGCATCCAGGTTGTTGCTTCGCTGAACCTGAAGGCCTGAGCAGGGGTGATTTGTTATTGCGCGAGCCGGTGCAGCGGCTCGGCAACCACGAAACGGGTCAGCTCTTCAACTATTCGAGGCAACTACTGCCATGGTGATTGGCGATACCTATGACCTACTCCTGAAAGGCGGGCGGGTGATCGATCCGCGCAACAGCCTTGACGGCCTACGCGACGTCGCCATCCAAGGGGGCAGGATCGCCGCGGTCGAGCCTTGGATCGACGCGACCGCGGCAAAGCAAGTGCGCCCCGTTGGCGGCAAGATCGTGTGCCCGGGACTGATCGATTTTCATACTCATGTCTATCACAAGGCAACTTCCTGCAGCGTCGATCCGGCTTATTTGTCTCGCCGGTCGGTGGTCTCGACGCTGGTCGATGCGGGGAGCGCGGGGGCCGCTAATTTTGCCGGGTTGCGCGACTATGTGATGAAGCCTGCACCGCTGCGTATTCTGGCTTTCCTGAATATCTCCTTTCCCGGGATCTTCGCCTTCGACCGCTCGGTTATGTTCGGCGAAGCCCGTATACCCGAGCTGCTGGTACCGGAACTTTGCGCGGAAGTAATTGCGGCCAATCGTGACCGGCTGGTTGGCGTGAAAGTGCGCATGGGTGAGGCGACCTCGGGCGAGGTGGGAATGAAGGCCCTGGATCGAGCGATCGAGGCCGCGGAGCTGGCCGACGTGCCCTTGATGACTCATATCGGGTCACCGCCGCCTACCTATGGCGAGATCCTGGCAAGGCTGCGCCCCGGCGATATCTTGACCCATTGTTTCCGCCCGGCGCCCAACGCGCCGGTGGCGGAGGGCGGTGGGGTTCTTGATGCCCTTATCACTGCCAGAGAGCGCGGCGTGTTGTTCGATATCGGACATGGCGCCGGCGCCTTTCACTTTCGCAGTGCCGAGCAGGCCATTAGCAACGGTTTTCCGCCGGACATCATTTCCAGTGACGCGCACACTCTCTCCATCGACGGTCCGGCATATGACTTGCTGCATACCATGAGTAAGTTGGCGAACTGTGGAATCCCCTTGCCCGAGGTAATCGGCATGGCTACCGATGCACCGGCGCGGGCGATGAGGAGGGCGGACCTGGGGCATCTCGCCGTTGGCGCGGTCGCCGACATAAGCGTGATCGCCGAGGTCGAGCGCGACTACAGCTTCCGCGACGTTCGAGGCGAGGTCCGGCGTGGCTCAATGCTGCTTGAGCCAGATATCTTGATCGTCGGCGGCGTCACCGTCGAGCCGGAGGCGCGCCCGTTTGAGATGACCGGAAAGGAGAGTTGAGGTGACGAAACTAGACATCTTGCTGATCGGTCTCTGTCCCCAACATGTCATCTATCTCTATCATGCCGGTACTGAGGATCTGGCCGCGGGTGAGTGATACAATTGACGCTATTCTGGGCGCGCCGTCGCCGATGCGGACCGACCTCGATTTCGACCGCGACGGCAAGCAAATCGGCGAACTGCAACTACCACACTCGCCACACGAAGACGCTTGGGGCGTCATTCCCCTGCCGGTTGCCGTCTTGCGCAATGGCGCCGGGCCGACCGCGCTGCTTGTCGGCGGCGTCCATGGCGATGAATACGAAGGGCCGATCGCCCTGTCGGAGCTGGTTCGCCGGCTGGATCCAAAGCAGATCCGCGGCCGTCTGATCGTGCTGCCGGCGCTAAATGCACCGGCGGTGAGGGTTGGCCGGCGCACCTCGCCGATCGATAACCTCAACCTCGCCCGGGCGTTTCCGGGCGACCCCCACGGCACACCGACACGACAGATCGCGCACTATGTCGCACGGGAGTTGCTGCCACGGGCGGATTTTGTTCTTGACTTGCATGCCGGCGGTTCCTCCATGGAGATTATGACCGTGGCGCTGCTGGGTCATCATGGCGACCCGGACATTGCCGCCCGTAATGAGGCCGCCATGCGGAGTTTCGGGGCGCCATTGGCGCTGGCCGGGACGCCCGGCGGGGGCCGCACGCTGATCGCCGCTGCGGCGCGGCAAGATAAAATCTGCTTCGCAGTGGAACTCGGTTGTGCCGGCAGAGTTTCGCCGACGGCCCTGGCGACCGCACGCTCCGGCCTTGCCGGCTTCCTGGCCCATGCCGGCATCATGTCCGGCGAGGCCACGCCCTACACCGGGCCGCTTTGGCGTATCGCCGGCCATGACGCCTTCGTCTATGCACCGGCCGCAGGTGTCTTCGAGCCGATTCGAGCCCTTGGGGAAGACGTTGCCGCCGGAGAACCGGCCGGCTGCATCCACGATCTAAGCCAACCCGCCAGGGCGCCGACCCAGATAAGCTTTCGTCGAGGTGGGCTCATGCTTGCCCGTCGCGCACCGGGCATTGTTGCCCGCGGCAACTGTCTTGCGGTTGTTACCGCGCAGGTAATATCAGTTTGATGGCAACAACCCCTGCGGCATTGTCAGAGAAAAAAGACGGCTACTTTGTCCGAACAGGCATTGTCAACGGAGCTGTCACAGTAACAGAGTGATCCATTGCTAGCGGCGCGGTAGTGTCGAGGAATGCGTAAAATCTCCTACGCCAGGCACCGGTTCCCGCCTGAGATCATCCAACATACCGTCTGGCTGTATTTCCGGTTTCGACTCAGTTACCGCGATGTTGAGGATCTGTTGTCCGAACGCGGCATTGACGTTTCGGACGAAACGGTGCGGCGCTGGGTTCTGAAGTTTGGGCGGGCCTATGCCGTCAGGCTGCGGAAATCTTGCTCGCGATCAGATGCCCGATGGCACCTCGACGAAGTTTTCGTGACGATTAACGGCAAGCGCATGTACCTGTGGCGGGCGGTGGATTGTGAAGGCGAAGTGCTGGATATCCTAGTTCAATCCCGGAGGAACAAGAAAGCCGCACTCAAATTGATACGCAAATTGTTGAAGAAACAGGGTTTCGTCCCTGACGCCATCGTCACCGACAAG
>QIGO01000031.1 GCA_003230015.1 Alphaproteobacteria bacterium
GGCCACGAGATCGCCGGTATCGAGACTGTCATCGGCGATGCCGGACATGTCACCCTGGTCGGTGCGGCGGATGTTCGCGACGCCTATGCCAAGGCTCTCGAACTAAACGGATGTGGGGTGACAATCGTCGATGGCGGCAGTGCTGTCACCGTTGGGCTGTGGCGGATCGCGCAGCGGGCGGGGCTATTAGGGGTGGAATTCTGATGGCGCTCAGCTTGAAGCAGGCGATGGCGCGGCTGCCGTTGGTGGCGATCCTGCGCGGGGTGAAACCTGTTGACGTCGTGTCGATTGGCCGGGCGCTGGTGGATGCAGGTTTTTCAATCATAGAAGTGCCGCTGAATTCGCCGCAGCCGATGGTTAGCATTGCCGCGCTGAGCGAGGCGTTGGGCGCGGATATTTTGGTGGGTGCGGGCACGGTGACGACGGCCGCGCTGGTTGGCGACGTGAAACAGGCCGGGGGTCGGTTGATCGTGATGCCCCATGCCGATACCAAGGTCATCGCGGCCGCCAAGGCAGCGGGCATGGACGTTATACCTGGTTTCTCGACACCGACCGAGGCGTTCGCCGCCCTGGCAGCAGGGGCCGATGGTCTAAAATTGTTTCCCGCCGAAGCGAACCCGCCGCCGGTGCTCAAGGCGATGCGGGCGGTGTTGCCGGGCCAGGTCCCGGTGCTGCCGGTTGGCGGCATCACGCCGGCACATATGGCGAAATACCGCGATGCCGGTGCCGGCGGTTTCGGCCTCGGCTCGGCGCTCTACACGCCGGGGGCCAGTGCCGCCGATGTCGCCGCGAAGGCGGCTGTTTTTGTCGCGGCCTGGCGGGCCCTGGCGGCATGAGCGGGCCGATCGCCGAGGCAAAACAATTCCTGCGCGATCTGTTCGACGCCGCGGTGGCGGCCGCCGACCCGGCGCGCTGCCTGCCGCCCTTTTTGCCGGCGCCACCACGCGGCAAAATGGTTGTCGTGGGTGCGGGCAAGGCCGCGGCCGCCATGGCGCGGGCGGTGGAGAAACACTGGCAAGGGGCGCTCGGCGGGCTGGTGGTCACACGCTATGGTCATGGCGTGGCCTGCGATCAAATCGAAATCGTGGAAGCGGCGCATCCGGTTCCCGACGACGCGGGACTAACGGCAGCGAGCCGCATTTTGGAGCTGGCGCAGGGATTGGGCGCCGATGATTTGCTGTTGTGCCTGATATCCGGCGGCGGCTCGTCCCTGCTGACCTTGCCGGCGGCGGGTATTTCATTGGCGGACAAGCAGGCGGTCAACCAGGCGCTGCTGCGCTCGGGCGCGGCCATCGGCGAGATGAACTGCGTGCGAAAACATCTGTCGGCGATCAAAGGCGGGCGCCTCGCCGCCGCGGCGGCGCCGGCCCAAGTCGTAACATTATTGATCTCGGATGTGCCCGGCGACGACCCGGCGGTGATCGCCTCCGGCCCTACCGTCGGCGACCCGACGAGCTTTGCCGATGCGCGGGAGATTCTGCGTCGCTACGACATCACGCCGCCGGAAACGGTCCGCGCCCATCTGGCGGCGGCGGCAGTGGAGAGTCCGAAAATCGGCGATCCGCGTTTGGTCGATTGCGTCACGCATCTCATCGCGGCACCGCAGGCCTCGCTGATCGCCGCCGCCCAAGCGGCAGAGGCCGTGGGGATGCAAGCGCTTATCCTCGGTGACGCCATCGAGGGCGAAGCGCGGGAAGTGGGCCTGGTGCATGCCGGTATCGCCCAGGCCTGCGCGCGCCATGGCCACCCCGCCGCCCCGCCGCTGGTGCTGCTGTCGGGGGGAGAGACAACGGTCACCGTGCGCGGCAAGGGGCGCGGCGGGCGGAACGGGGAATTTGCCCTGGGTCTGGCATTGGCGCTGGACGGCAACGAGCGGATCTTCGCCCTGGCGGCGGACACGGACGGTATCGATGGCAGCGAGGATAATGCCGGGGTGTTGGTCACGCCCGATACGTTGGCCCGGGCACGTCGTGCCGGTGTCGATCCTATGGCCAGTTTGGCCGGCAACGACGCCTACAGCCTGTTTGCCGCCGTGGACGACCTAGTGGTCACCGGCCCGACGCTGACGAACGTCAATGATTTCCGGGCGGTGCTGATTCTGTAACGAGGCGCAAGATTCGAGCGCTATATTGACACCTGTCACGTTATAGGTTACATTCTTGACCCGATGATCAAGTCTTTCAGGCATAAGGGACTGAAAAACCTATACGAGAAAGATCAAGCTAAGGGGATCGACCCAGATCATATTTTGCGCGTGCGGGCAATATTGTCGCGCCTCGATGCAAGCAAAGTTGCGGCGGATTTGGACCTGCCCGGATTGAGGCTGCATCCGCTGAAAGGTGCATGGAAGGGATTTTGGGCCGTGACCGTATCCAGTAATTGGCGGATTGTTTTTCGATTTGAGGATCAACAGCCGTGTGACGTGGACTTGGTCGACTACCATTTGGCGGAGTACGAAGATGACAATGTTCAAACCCATGCACCCGGGAGAAACAATCCGTGAGTTGTGCCTTAGACCGGCAGGGCTGAGTGTGACAAAGGCCGCGGAAGGGCTGGGAGTTAGCCGTAAAGCCCTTTCTGAACTTCTCAATGGCCGGTCGGGTATTTCGCCGGAGATGGCTATTCGGCTGTCAAAAGGGTTTGGTGGCAGTGCTGAAAGCTGGCTGACACAACAAATGCAGTACGACCTCGCGCAGGCCCAAAAACGGGCCGGGTCGATCAAGGTACGGCGGATGGAACTCGCCTAAGTGTTGAGGCGCCGACCGCAAGATTCGGGTTGCGGCTGCTTACGCATCGGGCACCCTGTCGACATGGTAGTGAGCGAAGACGATGTCGCCGAGCGGCTGGCCAGGCTGGATTGGGCGCGGATTGGCGGCGATCTCAATCGACAGGGTTACGCGACGACCGGTGCCCTGTTGACCGCGAGCGAGTGCCAATCTCTGAGCGGGCTTTACGACCAGCCGGAGCGTTTTCGCAGCCGGATCGTGATGTCGCGTTATGGCTTCGGATCGGGTGAGTATCAGTATTTTCGCGAGCCGCTGCCGGGCATCGTCGCGGCGCTGCGGCAGGCGGCTTATCCAGCGCTGGCGGTTATCGCCAACGGTTGGGCCGCCGACACGAAGCTGGCGGTCGAATATCCCGATACACTCGATGGTTTTCTCGGACGCTGCCATGAGGCCGGCCAAACACGCCCGACGCCGTTGTTGCTGAAATACAAAACCGGGGATTACAACCGGTTGCACCAGGATCTTTATGGGGAGGTTTTCTTTCCATTGCAGATGGCGGTGCTGCTTTCGCAGCCGGGAGAGGATTTTGGCGGCGGCGAGTTTCTGCTGGTGGAACAAAGGCCACGGCAGCAATCTCGCGGCGAAGTGGTGCCCCTGGGCTTGGGCGAGGCGGTCATATTCGGTGTCAACAACCGTCCGGTGCAGGGCAAGCGCGGGCTCTATCGTGCCACGATGCGGCACGGGGTCAGCACGATCAGGCACGGCCAGCGGTTTTGCCTGGGTGTTATATTCCACGACGCCGCGTGAGGCTTAACCGACGCGTTTGGCCATTAGACGATGCGTCTGCCGGTCGACCCTGCGAACGGCCGGTGATAATCGGCCTCGAGATGACTTGCCAATCGACAGGAGACCTCTACTTTCATTGCTGGCGAGTAACGCAAATGCGCGGGAGAAGAGTGGATGCTGAAGATCTGGGGTCGGGCTAATTCGGTCAATGTGCAGAAGGTGCTGTGGTGCTGCGCCGAGTTGGGCCTTGAATTCGAGCGTGTTGACGCGGGCATGGCATTCGGTGTCGTCGATGAGCCGGCCTACAAGAATCGCAACCCAAATGGGCGGATCCCGACGATCGAGGATGATGGCTTCGTGTTGTGGGAGTCCAATGCCATCGTGCGTTATCTCGCAAGCAAACACGGCGCCGGCAGTCTTTGTCCCAGTGACCCGCAGGCCCGCGCCGACGCCGACCGCTGGATGGATTGGCAGGCGACCGGTTTTTGGGCGGTATTGGTGCCGGCGTTTTGGGGGCTTGTCCGGACGCCAGAGGACCAGCGCGACGGGGCGGCGATCCAGGCCTCGGTGGAGGAGGCCGGAAAATTCGCGGCCATTCTTGACGGGCAGTTGGCGGGCAAGGATTTCGTCACCGGCGCTGCCTTCACGATGGCCGATGTGGTGTTGGGGGTGACGGCCAACCGGTGGTTCGAGCTGCCTATCGAGCGCCCGGATCTGGCCAACCTGGCGGCCTGGTATGGGCGCCTGAAACAGCGCCCGGGGTTTCGCGAATATGTGCTGCAGCCGTTGACCTGAAGGCTCACACACGCCAGTAATCGTCATGCCAAATGCGTTGGCAGATGGAGGCGGCAATGGGCTTGGTGCAATTTCTGGATGATAGCGGCGGGCGGGCGGTTGGCTGGGCCGATGGCGACCGGCTGTGCCGGCTGACCGACTGTACCAGCAGCTATGATCTGGGGCTCCAGGCGGCCCGCGAGGGGAAATCCCTGCTGGCGCTGGTAGAGGCGCGGATGAGCGATGATCCGGTGGCCTACGATGAGTTGGAATCAGCGGGGCGGCTGCTGCCGCCGCTCGACCATCCCGGCGATCCGGCCCATTGTTTGGTTACCGGGACCGGTCTGACCCATCTGGGCAGCGCCGATGCGCGGGATAAGATGCATAACAAGCTGTCATCGAGCGACGATCTGACGGATTCCATGAAGATTTTCCGGATGGGTCTGGAGGGGGGCAAACCCGAGGCGGGTGACATCGGGGTGCAGCCGGAATGGTTTTTTAAGGGCGATGGTACTTGCGTGGTGGCGCCGGGGGCGGCTTTGGCGATGCCGGCCTTCGCGCTGGATGGCGGCGAGGAGCCGGAAGTCGCGGGCCTGTATGTTATCGGCGAAGATGGCACGCCCTGCCGGCTGGGTTTTGCCATCGGCAACGAGTTTTCCGATCATGTCATGGAGCGGCAGAATTATCTCTATCTGGCGCATTCAAAACTGCGGAACTGCGCCCTCGGCCCGGAACTGCGTCCGGGGCCCCTGCCCGACCATATCCAAGGAAACTCGCGCATCCGCCGGGGTGGCGAGACCGTATGGGAGCATGGGTTCCTGAGCGGTGAGAGCAATATGTCGCATAGTGTCGCAAATCTTGAGCATCACCACTTCAAATATGCCATGTTCCGGCGACCGGGAGACGTGCATATCCACTTCTTCGGCACAGCGACCTTAAGTTTTTCGGATGGCATATCGGTGGAACCGGGCGACGTGTTCGAGATCGAAGCCGACGGCTTCGGTCGGCCGTTGCGCAACATTCTCCGTCAACACGCGCCCGAAACGGTGCGCGTCAAGGCCCTTTAGGACAGAAAAGGAATTCGACAGCAATGACCGTGCACAAAAATCTGGTGGCCGGCGACTGGCAGGATGGCGCCCGCGCCAAGGAGAATATCAACCCGTCGGATATCTCCGACATCGTGGGCGAGTATGCCCAAGCCGATGGCGCCACCGTCGAAGCCGCGATCGGGGCCGCGAAGGCCGCCGCGCCGGCCTGGGGTGCCTCGACACCACAACAGCGTTTCGACCTGCTCGACGCCGTGGGAACAGAAATTCTGGCGCGCAAAGAAGAACTCGGACAACTGCTTTCGCGTGAGGAAGGCAAGACCTTGCCCGAAGGCATCGGCGAGGTGATGAGGGCGGGCGCGGTGTTCAAGTTCTTCGCCGGCGAAGCGTTGCGGATCACGGGCGACAAAATCGCCTCGGTACGGCCCGGGGTCGATGTAGAGGTGACCCGCGAAGCGCTTGGCGTCGTCGGCATCATCACGCCCTGGAACTTCCCGATTGCCATTCCGGCCTGGAAGATCGCGCCGGCCTTGGCCTATGGCAACGCGGTGGTGTTCAAGCCGGCGAGCCTGGCGCCGGGCTGTGCCTGGGCGATCGCCGATATCCTGGCCAAGGCGGGGGTGCCCGAGGGGGTGTTCAATCTGGTCATGGGCAGCGGCGGCGTGGTTGGCAGTGCCCTGCTGGACCACAGCGACGTTGCCGGCATCAGCTTTACCGGATCGGTGGAGACCGGCCGTCAGGTCGCGGCGCGCTGTGCCGCCCGGCTGGCCAAGGTGCAATTGGAGATGGGCGGCAAGAATCCGTTCGTGGTGCTCGACGACGCCGATCTGGATACGGCGGTGAATTGCGCGGTGAACGGCGCCTTCTTCTCGACCGGACAGCGTTGTACGGCGTCCTCGCGGCTGATCGTCACCGAAGGCATCCATGACCGTTTCGTGGACGGGGTGGTGAGCAGCATTCAGGCGCTGAAAGTGGACGACGCCCTGGCCCAGGGGACGCAAATCGGCCCGGTTGTCGATGAGGAGCAGCTGGTCAAAAACCTGGAATATCTTGAAGTGGGCAAGGGCGAAGGAGCAAAACTGGCCTGGGGCGGCGAACGCCTGAACCGGGACAAGACAGGGTTCTATATGGCCCCTGCCCTGTTCACCGAGGCCAATAACAGCATGCGGATCAGCCGCGAAGAAATTTTTGGGCCAGTGGCCAGCGTTATCCGGGTGAAGGATTACGATGAGGCATTGGCGGTGGCTAACGACACCGAGTTCGGCCTGTCGTCGGGTATCTGCACGACATCGCTAAAATATGCCAGCCACTTCAAGGCCAACGCCGAGGCCGGCATGGTGATGGTCAATCTGCCGACGGCCGGGGTGGATTATCATGTGCCGTTCGGCGGCCGCAAGGGCTCAAGTTACGGTAGCCGTGAGCAGGGCCGGTATGCGGCGGAGTTTTATACGACAGTCAAGACGGCCTATACGGCGCCGTAGACTAATCTACCCGGAGGCAGCGGATGCCGCTTAATCATATCGAGCATTATCTGGTGTTGACCAAGGACCTGGAGGCGACGCGCGACTTCTATGTGAACGTGCTGGGGATGACGGATGGCGAGCGTCCGCCCTTCGACTTCGCCGGAAACTGGTTCTATCTGGGCGATATGGCCTGCGTTCACGTGGCCCAGGTCGGCGGCGACAAGGGGATGAGAGAAGCGCCCGAGGGGACCGGTACCGGGTCCGTGGACCATATCGCGTTCAATGCTTCGGGACTGGCCGAGATGCTCAGCCGGCTGGATCGGCTGGGCATCGAAGCGAGGCGGCGAACGGTGCCCGATGTGGGGCTGAAGCAGTTGTTCATTCGGGATCCGAACGGGATTATGATCGAAATCAACTATGGGGCGAGCGAGGCGGATAGCTAGCCGATTTACGCCACCTCGAACAGGCCGGCCGCACCCATGCCGCCGCCGATGCACATGGTGACGACGACCAAGCGGGCGCCGCGGCGTTTGCCCTCTATCAGGGCGTGGCCGGTCATGCGGGCGCCGCTCATGCCGTAAGGGTGGCCGATGCTGATGGCGCCGCCGTTGACGTTGTATTTGTCGGGGTCGATGGCGAGGCGGTCGCGGCAATAGAGGGCCTGGACGGCGAAAGCCTCGTTAAGCTCCCAGAGGTCGATATCCTCGACCTTCAGCCCGTTGCGCTGCAACAGGCGGGGGACGGCGAAAACCGGGCCGATGCCCATTTCGTCGGGCTCGCAGCCGGCGACGGCAAAACCACGGAAGATGCCCAGGGGGTGCAGGCCACGCCGCTCGGCCAGTTTGGCGTCCATGACGACACAGGCCGAAGCGCCGTCGGAAAGTTGGCTGGCGTTGCCGGGGGTTACCGTGCCGCCCTCTAACGCTGGGTTCAGACCGGCCAGGCCCTCGGCGGTGGTGGTGGGACGATTGCCCTCATCGCGTGCCAGCTTCACCGGTTCCTTATGGAACTCGCCGGACGCCCGGTCCTTGACTAATTTTACGGTTGCCAGCGGTTCTATTTCGGTATCGAAGCGGCCAGCTTCCTGGGCCGCCGCCGTGCGTTGCTGGCTGGAAAGGGCATAAGTATCTTGGGCGTCGCGCGAGACATTGTAGCGTTCGGCCACGATTTCGGCGGTTTCGAGCATTTGCATGAAGATCTGCGGCTTGTGGCGGCGCAGATAGGGATCATCCATGCGCGTGACCGTCTGATGATCGGGCTGTAGCCGGCTGATCATCTCGATACCGCCGGCGACGGCAACCGGGACCTGGTCGACAATGACCCGGTGGGCGGCCATGGCGATGGTCTGGAGGCCGGAAGAGCAGAAACGGTTGACGGTCACGGCGGCGGCGGTGGCGGGTATGCCGGCCCGGAAAGAGGCGTGGCGGGCAATGTTCTGGCCGGTATTGCCCTCGGGATAACCACACCCCAGCATTACATCCTCGACCTCGGCCGGGTCGATGCGGGCGCGGTCTAGGGCATGGGTAATGGCATGGCCGGCGAGTTCGGTGCCGCCGGTGTTGTTGAAAGCACCGC
>QIGO01000203.1 GCA_003230015.1 Alphaproteobacteria bacterium
GCGCAGCATCTGGACGGCATGGATGTGGCGACCTTGATCGACATCTTTCGCGCCGAGGCGGATTCATGCCTGTTGGGAACCGACGCGGTGCGCGACGGTATCGATGTGCCGGGGCGGTCATTGCGCCTGCTGGTGTTCGACCGGGTGCCGTGGCCGCGCCCCAGTATTCTACACCGGGCGCGGCAGGCGGCTTTCGGGCGCGGCCGCTATGTGGATATGCTGACCCGGCTGCGCCTGGCCCAGGCCTATGGCCGGCTGGTGCGGCGGCGCGACGACAAGGGCGTGTTCGTGCTGCTGGACCGTATGTTCCCGTCGCGCCTGCATGGCGCCTTTCCCGAGGGCGTAACCCCGGAGCGGGTGGGCCTGGCGCAAGCGGTCGAAATCGTCGCCGGGTTCCTGCCAGCGGCGCCAGAGGGTGCGACTAAACCTTGACGAGACCCGGCGGGTCGGCTTTACCACGGGGCTAAGCAACCAGGGAACCGCGATGATCGATAAACACACCGCTCTAATCTACGCCATGGTGATGGCGTCGGCCGCCGACCGGAATATGACGGATGCCGAGCTGCAGGAGATCGGTGACATCGTTCGCAATTTGCCGGCATTCCGCGATTTCGAAACCAACCGGCTGAGCGAAGTCGCCAGCCAATGCGCGGACTTGCTGGGGGCGGAAGACGGGCTGGATCAGGCCTTTGAGCAAATAAGGGCGGCGCTGTCCGGCCGCATGCGCGAAACCGCCTATGCGCTGGCCTGTGACGTCGTCGCGGTGGATGGGCAAGCGAGCCAGGAAGAATTGCGGCTGCTGGAAATGATGCGCCACCGGATCGGGGTGGGCAGGCTGCCCGCCGCGGCGATCGAACGCGGTGCGGCGGCGCGAAACCGTACCGAGTAAAGCTAGAGCCCCTTTTGGGAGGGGGCGCGCACGCGGGGACGCAGGCCCAAGAGCAGGCGCAAGGCGCCGGCAAAAGCGGGCTGGTCCTGCCGCAAGCCGGCAAAAAACTCGACATCCACGGCAGCGGCCTTGGGGGCCGCCACGGCGACGCGACGGCGGCCGGCGGGGGTCAGGGTGACTTCGCGGCTGCGGGCATCACTGCCGGTGCGGCGGGCGACCAGGCCGTTGCGCTGGAGCTGGCGTATCACCGCCGAAACCATGGTCACATCCATGCCGCATTGGGTGCCAAGTTGGCGCTGATTGGCGCCGTCGCCGGGAGGCGACGCGGCGGCGCGTGCCGACAGGGCATCAAGAAGGGCGAACTGGGCCTGGGTCAGGCCCAGTTCGTGCAGAACTCGACGCAGAGAGCGCTGCCAGGCGTTGGCGGCGCGCCATAACAACGCCCCGGGCGTTTCACCCGGGGCGTTGTTATGGCGCCGGTTATCGTCCGTCAGGTTTTGATTTATACTTGGCATGCCTATTATTGGTATACCTATGATCGAGAAGAAAGAAAAGGCCGCGTCGGATGACGCGGCCTTTTCCGGCACTCGGATAACGGGGAAATTACATTCCCATACCGCCCATGCCGCCCATGCCACCCATGTCCGGCATGCCGCCGCCGCCAGCGCCCTTGGGCTCCGGCTTCTCGGCAACCATGGCCTCGGTGGTGATCAGCAGAGCCGCAATGGAAGCGGCGTCCTGCAAAGCGGTGAGGACAACCTTGGTGGGATCGATGATGCCGGCCTTGACCATGTCGGTGTATTCGCCGGTCTGCGCATCATAACCACGGTTGAAGTCCTTCTGCTCA
The DNA here is from genome assembly GCA_003230015.1 of Alphaproteobacteria bacterium. Lineage (GTDB taxonomy): Bacteria > Pseudomonadota > Alphaproteobacteria > UBA6615 > UBA6615 > SZUA-147. Next base: position 1,737 of record QIGO01000203.1, read on the forward strand.
AGCAGCTTGCCAACGACCACGGCACCGTCCTCGCCCGCGTTCTCGACGATCTGACGGACCGGCGCCTGGAGGGCGCGGCGGACGATCTCAAGGCCGACGCGCTGGTCGTCATTGCCGGGCTCGACCTTCTTCAAGGCACGACCGGCATAGAGCAAGGCGACACCGCCGCCTGGGACAATGCCTTCCTCAACCGCGGCGCGGGTCGCGTGCATCGCGTCTTCGACACGATCCTTGCGCTCCTTGACCTCGACTTCGGTGGCGCCGCCGACACGCAGCACGGCAACACCGCCAGCCAGTTTGGCCAGGCGCTCCTGCAGCTTCTCACGGTCGTAGTCCGACGAGGTCTCATCGATCTGCGCCCGGATCTGGCCGCAGCGGGCCTGGATCTCGCCCTTCTTGCCGGCGCCGTCGATAATGGTGCTCTCCTCCTTGGTGAGCAACACACGCTTGGCGCGACCGAGCATGTCGATGGTGACATTCTCGAGCTTGATGCCGAGATCCTCGGAGATCACCTGACCACCGGTCAGAATGGCAATGTCCTCAAGCATGGCTTTGCGGCGATCGCCAAAACCAGGGGCCTTGACCGCGGAGACCTTGAGGCCACCGCGCAGCTTGTTGACGACGAGGGTGGCCAGAGCCTCACCTTCGATGTCCTCGGCGATGATCAACAGGGGGCGGCCGGACTGCACCACAGTCTCGAGAATCGGCAGCATAGCCTGGAGGCTCGACAGCTTCTTCTCATGGAGCAGAATGTAGGGGTCATCCAGCTCGCAGACCATCTTGTCGGCGTTGGTGATAAAATAAGGGCTGAGATAACCACGGTCGAACTGCATGCCCTCGACAACTTCGAGTTCGGTGTGCAGAGACTTGGCCTCCTCAACGGTGATAACACCCTCACTGCCGACCTTCTGCATGGCTTCGGCCAGATAGTCGCCGACCTCGGTATCACCATTGGCGGAAATGGTGCCGACCTGGGCGATTTCGGCGTTGGTCTTGACCTTTTTCGCCCGCTTGGTGATGTCGGCGGACACCGCCTCGAATGCCGCGCTTGAGGTCCATGGGATTCATGCCGGCGGCAACCGCCTTGGAACCCTCGCGGACAATCGACTGCGCCAGCACGGTGGCCGTGGTGGTGCCATCACCGGCGATATCGCTGGTCTTGGACGCCACTTCCTTGAGCATCTGGGCGCCCATATTCTCGAACTTGTCCTCAAGCTCGATCTCCTTGGCGACCGTGACGCCGTCCTTGGTGACGCGGGGGGCGCCGAACGACTTGTCGAGGATAACGTTGCGACCCTTGGGGCCCAGCGTCACCTTGACCGCGTCGGCCAGGATGTCCACACCGCGCAGCATCGCCTCGCGGGCTTTGCTCGAAAATTTTACTTCTTTTGCAGCCATAACGTCATTCGCTCCTTCAAGCGGCTTTGCGCGATTTCTTCTTCGGGGCCTCGATAATGCCCATGATGTCGGACTCCTTCATAATCAGGAGCTCCTCGTCATCGATCTTGACTTCGGTGCCCGACCATTTGCCAAACAGCACACGGTCGCCGGCCTTGACATCAAGAGCGGCGATCTTGCCGTTCTCATCCCGGGCACCCGGGCCCGCGGCAATAATCTCGCCTTCCATCGGCTTTTCTTGTGCCGTGTCCGGGATGATGATCCCGCCAGCGGTTTTGGATTCGCCATCCAAACGGCGAACCACGACCCGATCATGTAACGGGCGAAAGTTCATCTCCAGCCTCCATAAAGTCTGCGCCTCATATGCTGAGGCCGCAACATTGTTTGCGCGCTCATGGGAGCGCTATTGATACGCTTATGGGAGCGTTGTTAGCACTCTCATGCGATGAGTGCCAGACACCTAATGGCCGAGGTTTGCGTTGTCAAGACGTGGCCAGCACCAAATAAAGGCCGGAGCTTCTCCGATTTTGTCAGCACTCCCGGCATGCGGCTGCTAACCCGTTGAAATTACGCACTTCTTCATTGCATTTTAACGATAAGGCCGGCAAACTTCCCGGTAGCAAATAGCCGCCACAAGCCAGGAGGTCCAATGACCGACATTGACCAGGACGGGCAGGAAGGTGCCTTGGCACTGCAGCTCGGTGGATTCCGCCTGACGACAGCCGAAATCATCTACCACATGCCAGACCATCCCGGCCTGCTGCAAAGCTTTGTCTTCCAGCAACTGGACAAAGCGCCGGATTTCCCGCGGTTGCGCCGATTCCTCGATTTCTGGGCCCATAATCTGGATGGCAAACTGCACTCCGTCACCGTCGCCAACGCCAAATTGCTGACGCCGGGAAGCTGCCGCCACGCCAATTTTCTGGCGACCCTGCACTAAAACCGGGCTTTGGGCGTCGGAACGCCGGATGGCGCGGCAGATATCGCCGGGCGATCAGAAGTTCGTCACTTAGGTAGAGAATGGTTGAAATGGCTGTCCGAGGCGGCGATAGTCCGCCCTGGTATCGCTAAGCTTAGCCGAGGATCGGAGATCCCCGGCGCCTCGACTAACCGGCCGGACTCTCCGGCGTGCGATGGCGAATGTTTGGGCCGGAGGCGTCCTCAATGACGGTAAAGGTTGCGGTCGTTGGATCCGGGCCGAGCGGATTCTACGCGACAGAGGCTCTGGCAAAGCGCATTCCCGGCTGCGAAGTCGACATTATCGAGCGTTTGCCCACGCCTTACGGCCTGATCCGCGGCGGGGTCGCGCCCGATCATCAGAGCACCAAGCGGGTGACACGGGCCTTCGACCGGACGGCGGCGCGGCCGGAGGTACGCTTCTACGGCAATGTGGCGGTGGGCCGGGATATTTCCCTGGCCGAGCTGCGGGAATTCTACGATGCGGTCATTGTTGCCATCGGCGCGCCGATTGACCGGCCATTGGGGATCCCCGGCGAGGGGCTGAGCGGCGTCGTCGGGTCGGCCGCCTTTGTCGGCTGGTATAACGGCCATCCGGACTTCCGCGATCTGGCGCCGGATCTGAATTGCCAGGCCATAACCATCGTCGGCAACGGCAATGTGGCCCTGGATATCGCCCGCCTGCTGGCAAAAACGAGAGGGGAGCTGGCGTCGACCGATCTGCCGGACTATGCCCTCGAGGCGATTGCGGAGTCGCCGATTCGCGACGTCTATATCGTCGGCCGGCGGGGACCGGCGGAAGCGAAATTCACTAATGTGGAATTGCGCGAGATGGGGCAATTGAGCGATTGCGCGGCAATTGTCAATGGCAGCCAACTGCCCGACTCGCTGGCAGGGGTCGAAGGCTCAGACCGGGATCTGCGGCTGAAACAAAAGAATCTGGCGACCTTGAAGGGGTTCGTCGATGCCGACCCGGCAGGCAAATCGAAGCGGGTGCATTTTTGTTTCTATGCCAAGCCGCAAGCGGTGCTGGGGCAGAGTAAGGTCAGCGGGCTGGTGCTGGAGCGCACGCGGCTCGTCGATGGCCGGGCGGAGGGCACCGGGCAGAGTTTTGCGCTGGACTGCGGTCTGGTCGTGGCGGCGATCGGGACCCGGTCAGAGCCGCTTGAGGGTGTCCCTTTCGATGAAAAAAGAGGGATCACCCCGAACGAAGAGGGCCGGGTGGCTGACGGTCTCTATGCCGTTGGCTGGATCAAGCGCGGACCGACGGGGGTTATCGGCACCAACAAACCCGATGGCGAGGCGGTGGCCGTGCATATTCAAAGCCACATCGCGGACAGCAAAAAAGCCGGGCGCCGCGCCTTGGAAGGGCTGTTGAAACAGCGCAACGTCCGCTCGGTCGATTTCAACGACTGGCAGGCGATCGATCGGGCGGAAATCGCGGCGGCGCGTGCGGGCGCGCCGCGGGCCAAGTTCGTCACCGTCGACGAATTGCTGGCCGCCGCCGACGGGCTCACGGACGCGGCGGAATAGGAGAGGCTCGCGGGCCACGCAAAGAACCTGATGAAGGCAAAAACGGACGATGTCCTGCTGGGAGCTTGCAGCCGGCTCAACGGTAGCGAAAATGGGGCAATGCTCAGCCTTTGTTGGCGCGAAAAAGGGACTAAATAGAATAGGGCAGGCGGTGGTTTGCCGCGCTTGAAACAAGAGCGGTGGTTTGCCGAGCTTGAAGAAAGAGCGGTGGTTTGCCGAGTTTGAAGAAAGAGATGACGAGCAGATCAAGGGCGCAGAGAAATCTCAGTCCGGAATTACGAGAGGCCTGAATAAATGGCAAAATTGGAGGTGCTGCAGCAAAAGGAGCACCAGCGCCTGGAACTCAACTCCGCGGTGGTGCGTTTTGCCGGGGATTCCGGCGACGGCATGCAGCTTACCGGCGGTCAATTCACCCTGGCCACCGCCATGGCCGGCAATAATCTGGTGACCTTCCCCGACTTCCCAGCGGAAATTCGCGCGCCGGTGGGCACCACTTTCGGGGTATCGGCATTCCAGATCAATTTCGGCGCCCGGACGATCATGACCTCGGGGGACGAGTTGGATTTGCTGGTGGCGATGAACCCGGCGGCGCTGAAAACCAACATCGCCGACCTCAAGGCCGGCGGTATGGCGATCGTCGATACCGGCGCCTTCAGCGAGAAAAATCTGCGCAAAGCCGGCTATAGCGAGAATCCACTGGACGACGGATCGCTGGACAAATACCGGCTGTTGCGTATCGACATGTCGCGGCTGACCCTGGAGGCGGTGAAACCGCACGGGCTGTCGCAAAAAGACGGACTGCGGTGCAAGAATTTATGGGCCCTGGGGCTGGCCTACTGGATGTATGGCCGGCGCCGGCAGGCCACCGTCGACTGGCTGAAGCAGAAATTCGCCAACAAACCAGCCATCGCCGAGGCCAATGTGGCGGCACTGAATGCCGGCCACGCCTTTGGCGAAACCACGGAGATGCCGGCCGAGGTCAAGACCTACAGCATACCGGCGGCCGATATCGCGCCGGGGACCTACCGCGCCCTGACCGGGGCGGAAGGGACGGCCTGGGGTCTGGCCATCGGCTGCCATCTCGCCGGCGTCCAGGCGGTTTTCTGTTCCTACCCGATCACACCGGCATCGTCCCTGCTGCATATCCTCGCCGGGCTCAAACAATATGACGTGGTGACCTTTCAGGCCGAGGACGAAATCGCCGCCGCCACAGCGGCCATCGGGGCGTCTTACGCCGGCGGCCTGGGCATTACGTCGAGTTCCGGCCCCGGGATCGCGCTGAAGGGCGAGGCGATCAGCCTGGCGGTCGCCGTCGAACTGCCGCTGGTGATCATCAACGCGCAGCGCGCCGGCCCCTCGACAGGTCTGCCGACAAAAACCGAGCAATCGGATCTCTATCAGGCGGTCTATGGCCGCAATGCCGACAGCTCGCTGCCGGTGCTGGCGGCGCGCGCGCCCGGAGACTGTTTCGACACGGCCATCGAGGCGGTGCGGCTGGCGACGAAATATATGACGCCGGTGATGGTGCTGACCGACGGTTATATCACCAACGCCTCGGAGCCATGGCTGATCCCGGATGTCGCAGACATGCCGCTCTTCAATGTGACCTACCGGGAAGACCCAGAAGACTTCCAGCCGTTCGAGCGAGACGAAACGACCCTGGCGCGGCCCTGGGTCAAACCGGGCACGCCGGGTCTGGAACACCGCATCGGCGGCATCGAACGCAGCCATGGCAGCGGCAACATCTCCTACGACCCGGACAACCATCAGCGGATGACCAATCTGCGGGCGGAAAAAGTCCTCGGCATCGCCAAGGACATTCCCGAACAAGACGTCGATCAAGGGGAAGAAACGGGCAAGCTGGCCATTGTCGGCTGGGGTTCGACCTATGGGCCGATCAGCCGCGCCGTCGCCAATTTGCGGGCCGATGGGCAGGATGTGGCCCATATTCACATTCGCCATATCTGGCCATTGCCGCGCAATCTTGGAACGCTGCTGAAAAAATACGATCAGGTGCTGGTGCCGGAAATGAACAAGGGGCAACTGATAACGGTTCTGCGGGCCGAGTATCTGGTCGATGCGAAGGGCTTGAACAAGGTTACAGGCCAACCTTTCCGCATCGCCGAGATCGAAGCGGCGGCGCGCAGCCGGCTGGAGAATTGAGATGAATGTCGTGACGCCGCCGCAAAAACTTGCGGCAAAAGATTATGCCTCGGATCAGGAAGTGCGCTGGTGCCCGGGATGCGGCGATTACGCCATCCTCAAGGCGGTGCAGCGGACATTGGCGGAAATGGCGGTGCCGCGGCACAAAACGCTGTTCGTCTCCGGCATCGGCTGCGCGGCACGGTTCCCCTACTATATGTCGACCTATGGTTTCCACACGATCCACGGCCGGGCGCCGGCGATCGCCACGGGGGTGAAACTGGCCAATCCGGAACTGGATGTCTGGGTGGTTTCAGGCGACGGGGATTCCCTGTCGATCGGCGGCAATCACACTTTGCACATGCTGCGGCGCAATGTGGATCTGCAATTTCTGCTATTCAACAATGAAATCTACGGCCTGACCAAAGGCCAATATTCACCGACCTCGCGCCAGGGTACACGCTCGCCATCAACGCCGATGGGCTCGCTGGACAATCCGGTCTCGGCGGCGAGTTTCGCGCTGGGTGCGGGGGGGCGATTCGTGGCGCGATCGGCCGATATCCTGCAAAAACATCTGCCCGGCGTGCTGAAGCGGGCGCATGCCCATAAAGGCGCCTCCTTCGTCGAGATCATGCAGAATTGCATCGTCTATAACGATGGCGTGTTCAAGAATTTTTTGGACAAGAGCGTCGCCGCCGATTGCCAGCTTCATGTGGAGCATGGCGCGCCGTTGATCTTCGGCAAGGAGAAGAACCGTGGTCTGCGCCTGAGACCCGGCACATTGTCGCTGGAGGTGGTGACCATCGGCGAGAATGGCGTTACCGAAAGCGATATTTTCGTCCATGACGAAACCGACCGGGCCCTGGCGACGCTGCTGGCGGCCATGCAGCCGCCGGACTTCCCGGAGGTGATGGGCGTGATCTATTGCGACCCGGCGGCGAGTTATGTGGACCAGGTCTATGCCCAGGTGGCCGAAGCGAAAAAGAAGAATGGCGGCGCCGACCTCAACGCGCTGCTGAATAGCGGCCATACCTGGACGGTCGACGGTTAAGCCGGGGTCAGCCTGACCTGGCGCTGAATGTAGGCGACCAAGTCGTGGGCACAGGTGGCGATGTCGCGGTTGCTGGAGTCGAGGCGCAGATCCGGTACGTCAGGAGGCTCGAAGGGGGCGGAGATGCCAGTAAAATCGGCGATCTCGCCCAGGCGGGCACGGCGATAGAGCTGCTTGGGATCGCGGGCCTCGCAGACTTCCAGGGGGGCGTCGACGAATATCTCATGGAAATGGCCGGGGTAGGCGGCGCGGATACGGGCGCGATCCTCGGCCGAGGGTGAAATCGCCGCGACCATGACGACGATACCGGCATCGGCGAACAAGCCCGCGGCGGCACCGATCCTGCGGATATGCTCACTGCGCTCGTCAGGGGAAAAACCCAGACCGGCACTGAGGCCACGGCGGATGTTGTCGCCGTCGAGGACATAGGCATGCAAACCGGCATCCACGAGACCCTGCTCGGCGGCATAAGCGATGGTGGATTTGCCGGCACCGGACAAGCCGGTCAGCCAAAACACTGCGCCATGATGGCCGAAGGCCGCGGCACGGTCCCGTGGCGATATTTTGCTCCCGGTGGGGAATAGATCGGCCGGGCCCGGAGGGGCGACGGCGACTTGGCTGACGGTGCCGCCGCCGACGGTCTCAAACCCCGACAGCAGGACAAAACGGCCGAGGCGGGGATTGTCGGCGAAAGTTTCGAGGATCATGGGCTCGCTGCTTTCCAGCAGCAGGCGGCCGATGCCGGCCTGGGGAATGCTGTCGCCTTCGGCGGCGCTCAAGGTCGCCGAATCGATGACGTCCTCGATGGCGGTCACGGTCACCGGGTAACGGGCGGTATGGGCCTTGAGCTCATATGTGGCGCCGAGGCGCAAGGGTTGCTCGCCGAACCAGAAAACGGTGGCGCGAAGATTGCGAACCGGCGTCAGAGCGGCCGCCAAGGCCGAAACCACCTCGCCGCGCCGGACCGGCAAGGGCCGCTCCAAAGTGATGGCGACGGAGCGGCCGGCGGCCACGCCTTGGGCTGGATCGCCGCTCGAGCCTTCGAGGCTGGCGACCTTGGCGGGCCGTGACGAGGGCTGGATGATGAGGCTGTCGCCGACTTTCAGACGCCCGCTTTCGACGCGGCCGATGATGGACTGGCCGGCGCCGAAATCATAAACGTCCTGGACCGGCAGTCGCAGGGGCCGGGATTCCTCCGCCGCCGATTTGGGCAAGGCATCGAGGGCCTCGATCAGTGTCGGGCCGCGGTACCAAGGCATGGTGTTGCCGCGCTCAACGATGTTGGCGCCTTCCCTGGCGGCGACGGGCAGCAGTTGCGCGGGCAAAATGCCAAGATCGGTCAGGTAGGCGCGAATGTCGTGGGCAACTTTTTCGAACGCCGCCTGGTCATAACCGACGATGTCCATCTTGCTGATGGCGACAATGACCCGGCCGATCCCGAGCAGGTGGAGCAAATGGGCGTGGCGGGTGGTTTGCTCGGCAAGGCCCTCGGCGACGTCGATGACGAGGATCGCGGCCTGGGCGCTGGCCGCGCCGGTGATCATGTTCTTGAGAAATTCCTTGTGGCCGGGGGCATCGATGATGGTGTAGTGGCGCCGGCGGGAGCGGAAGCGGATGCGCGCGGTATCGATGGTGATGGCCCGGTCGCGCTCGGCCTGGAAACCGTCGAGCAGGAAAGCCCATTCCATGGTCTTGCCGCGGCGCTGGGAGGCGGCGCGGGCGGCCTCGACGCGGGACGGCGGGAGGGAACCGGTGTCGTGCAACAGGCGGCCGGTGAGGGTGGATTTGCCGTGGTCCACATGGCCGACAATGACGATGGGGTAGGGGGCGGCAGCGGCGATATTGGGCATAACAGTCATGACGAAAAGGCTCCAGATTACATGTAACCGTCGGCGCGCAGACGCTCGAAGGCGTCTTCGGCCTCGCTGTCCTGAGCGCGTCCGGCGCGCTCAGAGATTGACGTGGTTTGCAGCTCCTCGATGATCTCGTCGATGGTGCCGGCGGTGCTGAGCACGGTGCCGGTACAAGGGGCACAGCCCAGGGACCGGTAGCGGCGTCCGTTCTTGGCAAAGTAGAGATCCACGACCGGGATCCGTTCGCGCTTGATGTAGCGCCAGATGTCGATCTCGTTCCAATCGAGCAGGGGGTGAACGCGCAGGCTGGTGCCGGCGGGAAAGTCCGTGTT
>QIGO01000169.1 GCA_003230015.1 Alphaproteobacteria bacterium
GCCGGCTGATCCGCGATGGCGGCGCCGTCGCCGGCATTCATGGGCGTCGAGTCGACGGTGGCGGTGCCTCGAACCAACTGGATCCAAGTGCTACGGCCGGTGGTCAGGGTGTGGGTAACCTGCTGGTCGGTGTCGAGTGCTGCCCGGTAGAGGTCGGCATCCTGGTGAATGGTGACCGATTGATCGCGGCCGTCCCGGGAGGCGATGAGCTGAAGGGCGCCGGGGGTGGCAGCGGGGGGTATGGGGCGCTGCTCATAACCCGGGGGGAGGCCGGTGCGTGCGGGCTCGATCCAGATTTGCAGGAAATGTACCGGGTCGGTGGCGGAGGGGTTGTATTCACTGTGGGTGATGCCGGTGCCGGCACTCATGCGCTGGACTTCACCGGGCCGAATGATGGAGCCGTTGCCAAGATCGTCGCGATGTTCGAGCGCGCCGTCGAGTATGTAGGAGATGATCTCCATATCCTTGTGGCCATGGGTGGGGAAACCCTGGCCGGGCTCGACGCGGTCCTCATTGATGACACGCAAAGGGCCGAAGCCCATGAACGCCGGGTCGTAATAGTTGCCGAATGAAAAACTGTGGCGGCTGTCGAGCCAGCCATAGTCGGCGTGGCCACGGTCTTGGGCGCGGCGAACGGATATCATAGGCATTCCTCCAATAATACTCGACGCCTACTGATATAGCCCGGCGAGGGTGTTTGGGAATGGCGCTTGATCGACCGGCTCGGGGACCGCACAATCGCAGCCTGCTCATTCATCTCCTCAATAAAGGCGTGACCATGGCCCCAATGTCCGATGATCTGCTGGCGGCCTTGCGGGCCCTGGATACGCCGACGGTGTGCAATGCCCTGGAAGTTCTCGATGACGATTGGCGGACCAGCGGTTTTACGACCGAACCCCTGGTGTGCACACGGCCGGAGCAGGTGCCGATGGTCGGGTATGCCCGCACGGCGACGATCCGGGCGCGGACACCGGCGCCGGCAACGGCGGCAGAGGCGCGCGAGCTGCGCATTGCCTATTACCGCATGATCGAGGCCCCGCCACGACCGACAATCGCCGTTATTGAGGATCTGGATGCGGTGCCGGGGTTCGGCGCGTTTTGGGGCGAGGTGCAGACGACGGTGCATAACGCGCTGGGCTGTCTGGGTGTTATCACCAACGGGTCGGTGCGTGACCTCGATATGGCCGCGCCGGGCTTTCAAATGCTGGCCGGCAGTGTCGGGCCCAGTCACGCCTGGGTGCATCTGGAGGCGATCGAGACAATCGTGACGGTGGCCAATATGACGGTGCGAAGCGGCGACCTCGTCCATGCCGACCGGCACGGCGCGGTGGTCATTCCCGAACGCCTGGCCGCCAAGGTGCCGGAGACGGCAGGGCTGCTGATGCGCCAGGAAGCGGTGCTGCTGGGACGGGCGCGGCTGCCGGGGTTCAACGCCGACGCCATCGCCGAAGCCCTGGCGAAGGCCGACGATATTCACTAGATAGGACAGTGGAGCACCGTATTCCATGCGACCGGCCGTTGGGGCTTGTTACTCGGTGCCACCGCAGGGCCGACGGAAATATTGGTGGGCGCGGCTGGGATTGAACCAGCGACCTCTCGCATGTGAAACGAGCGCTCTACCGCTGAGCTACGCGCCCGCCCGCGGTTCCGGCGTGGTCTTAGGCGGCGGCAGGTTGGCTGTCAAGGTCGCGCGGGATGGTGGCTCTTTTCTGCCATAATCAGCCATCATAAAGACAGTGTTCCGGGTTGGCGGTTCGAGTTCCCGCGGGTTTGGTGCGGGAGAGGGGGCGCAAATGCTGCTGGGGCCACGGTATTTTCTGTTGAGTTTTGCGGCGCTTGTCGGTAGCGGGCCGGCGATGGCGGTGCAGGACCCGCAGGGATTCTCACTTACCTACGACGCCTATATGAGCGGGCTTAAAGCCCTGACCTTGCAGTTCGACCTGGCCGTGGACGCGGCCTCCGATGCGTCCACGGCGGATTATCGCGCGGCGGTCGAGATCGAAACCTCGGGCTTGGTATCGGCCTTCGTGGGTTGGCGGCTGGAGGCGACCAGCCGGGGGCAATTGTCGGATGCCGGGGTCCAGCCGGAAATCCATCGCACGGCCAATTTCCGCGGCGACAAGGCGCGCCGGCTGACGATCGATTATGGCGACGACGGTACATTGGCGGTCCGCAGGCAGCCAAGCGTGGAAGAGGATGACCGGGAGCCAGTGCCGGTGACGGAGATTGCCGGCACCATCGATCCCATGAGCGCGCTAACCCAGGCGTTGATGCTGGCCAAGGACGGTAGCGTGTGCCCGCCGTTGATACGGATTTTCGATGGGCGGCGGCGCTATGATCTGAAAACCGAGCCGCTGGCGGAAAAAATCTTTACGCGCAGCCGGGTCGCGACCTATGAGGGGCCGGCGCTGGGGTGTCGGATCACATTCGAAAAAATCGCCGGGTTCAAGGAGCCTGAGAACAGCGACGACGATCTGGCGACAATCGAATTGTGGATGTCGGACTTGCTGGGCAACGGTGTGTGGGTGCCGGTGCGGCTGGCGATGGAACGCGGCCGCATGATGGTGCATCTGAAAAAAGCCGAACTCGCCGACGGGACGTTGGTGTTCGGTGAGTAGCCGCAGATCGCGGCGTGCGGGCAAGCGTTCCGGCCGGCCCGGGTAAGTTAGCGGGCAAGGCGGCGACGCCGGCATCATTATGCAAGCAATAACAATTGCGGCTCAGATCTCTTGGATGCTGCGGAAGATGCCTTGGGAAACGATCATTATGACCAAGGAAACGATCCAATAGCCTGCTTCGACGTTGCGCGCGTATTTGGACATCTTGGCGAACATACCACCTGAATAAGCCAGAACGGTAAACGCCAGCGTGGCCAAGATGACAGTCAGAAGCGCATTCGAAACAGCTGTCACGCCGACAAACCAGCTCATCAGAATCAACCCAATAATCTGAGAGACCATGGCCCCGACGGGCATGTCGCCTGCGGCTGCCATATCTACGCCGACGCCTTGCGCCCATTTCGGGCCAAACAGCTTTGGTGAAAACCAAAGCCAGCCAACCAAAAATGAGACAATGGCGCCAACAGCGACGGCAAGCCAGCTTACGTCCGTCGTCAATTGTTGCATGTCTTGGCCTTCTGGGTTGTGCCGATCAGGTTGCCGGTGACGGCATTTTCATTATTTCGGCGACTTCAAGCGTGCCGCCGGTTTCAAGGAACGGGCATTCTTTTGCTATCCCAAGAGCGGCATCCATGCTCTCGGCTTCGACAATAGAAAATCCTGACATGGCATTTGACCCGCCATCGTCTGAGACTCCGGTGGCGCTGACGATCCGGGACTTTCCCAAGGGCGTTCCGGGGTTGACCGCGGCAGCGCCAAGGCCGTCGACCCAGGCTTTCCACTTCGCCATATGCTTGGCTCCCTCCTCGGGGTTCTGAGGCTTGTTGCCACCGTGATAGGCGATGATGTAGTTGGACATGATATTTTCTCCCGTTATTCGGTTTTCGACTATGAGGCGTTCAAGTCTGCGAAGTGTCGATACCCAGCCTTGAGTACTGCCGGCGACCATTTCGTCGTCGGTCAGGCCCGATTGAATGATCAGAAAATGGCTGCCGCCCGCCCCTTGGATCGACGAGGACGACCCACCATGGTCCGGGTTTGGATAAGTCGAGATGATGCTCGGCGATGCTCGTGCCCTCCGGTCCCCACCATTTCAAGAGGTTGTCCATTTGCGTGACAAAGGCAAAAACCGTCTCCGGCGCGGCAGGAAAGGTTCGTTCAATTTTCAGAACACTCAAGTCTCTCATTTTCATTTGCCAGGGCAACGTCGAGGCGGTCCAACGCCCCTTGCCAAAAATCGCGATAACTCATGGACCAGGCGCCGATCGCCTGAACCGCCTCGGGGCGGACCGAATAAATCCGGCGTTGTTTGTCGACCCGCTGCTCAACGATGCCGGCCTTTCGCAAGACCTTAAAATGGCGCGAGAGGGCGGCAGGAGATATTGCCCCCACATCCTGCAAATCACCGGCCGATAACTCGCCTTCCTGCAAAAGCCGTTCAACAATGGCGAAGCGCGTGGCATTGCCGAGAGCTGAAAAAGTGCGGTGCAAATTCGACATGGCTCGCCTTGCTTCCAATAATTGTTAATTAACATATATGGAAATCAATGTCGAGATTTCACCTCGACAATATTAGGTACCGGCGATGTCGGGCGAAGGTGCCGGCCCTGACGTCAGGCGACGGCCTTAGCGGGATCGGGCAAATTGGCTGGCAAGGCGTCGAAGTCGTCGAGCACCAAGTCGGCGTCTATATCGGCGAGTGACCCGCGGTGATAACCGTATGACATGACGACAATCGGGATATTGGCGCCGCGGGCGGCGGCGACATCGTTTTCGCTGTCGCCGACCATGATCGCCTGGTCCGCTGTCACATCGAGGGTCGCCAAGGTGGCGAGCAGGTGGCGCGGATCGGGCTTGCGGACAGGGAAGCTGTCACCGCCGGCCGTGGCCTCAAAATAGGCGTCGAGGCCAAGCTGTTGCAATACGCCCTGGGTGGCGGCGATGGGTTTGTTGGTGCAGATGGCCAAACGCCAGCCGGCCCAGCGCAGGGCACGCAATGTCTGGGGCACGCCGGGATAGGGGCGGGTCTCGTTGGCCAGACGGGCCTCATAGGCGCGCAAGTAGCGGTCGCGATAAAGGCTGAGTGCTGCGGCATGAAGGGGAATGCCGATGGCGGTGAAGGCGCGCTGAACAAGCTGGGTCACACCGTCGCCGATGAATTCGCGAGTCTGTTCCAAGGTGACTTCAGGCAGGTTTGCCTGTTTGAGAACGTCGTTGATGGCGCTGCGAATATCCGGGGCGCTATCGATCAAGGTGCCGTCGAGATCGAACAGAATAACCGAGCGCCGGTCGCCGCCGATCGGCATGATCTCTGGAGTCTCAGCCATGACAAACTCATCGCGTGTGGGACGCCCGGATGTCAAACGATTAGATTTGCCGCGCGAACAACGGCGTAACAATCCGCAGTAATTCGTGACTGGAGGCGGCCCGGACAGTGTGGCAGTTTCAGTCACCGCGATGTGAAGCTGCGCAAGAGAAAAAGAGATGCCGTTCGCTGCCGTCATTCTTGCCGCCGGTATGGGCACGCGAATGAAATCGCGCTACCCCAAAGTGCTGCACCCGTTGGCCGGTCAACCGGTTATTTGTCATTTGCTGGACACACTCGATGGGTTGCAGCCCGAGGCCGGCGTGGTCGTCGTGGGACCCGATATGGATGCGGTGGCCGCCGCCGTGGCGCCCTGGCGCACCGCGGTGCAAGCCGAGCGTCTGGGCACGGGCGACGCGGTTAAGGCGGCGCGGGGCGTGCTCGAGGGATTTAACGGCACGGTGCTGATTCTTTACGGTGCCGACCCGTTGATCTCCGCCGATACCCTGCGCGGGATGTTGGCGGCGCGCCAGGCCGGGCAGGCGGTGGTGGTGCTGGGGTTCCGGCCGGCCGATCCGGGCCAGTATGGCCGGCTGGTGGTGGGCGGCGACGGGACGCTGGAAAGAATAGTCGAGTTCCGGGATGCGAGCCCGGCGCAGCGCGAAATCGGGCTGTGCAATTCCGGCTTCATGGCGGTGGACGGGCAGCGGCTGTTCACTTGGCTGGACAGGCTGGGTAACGACAATGCCAAAGGCGAATTTTACCTGACGGATCTGGTGGCGCTGGCGCGTGATGACGGCTTGCCTTGCGGTTTCGTCGAAGTGGCGGCCGACGAGCTGCTGGGCATCGACAGCCGGGAGGATTTGGCGGCGGCGGAAGCGCTGGTTCAAGGGCGTTTGCGGCAAAAAGCGATGCAGGGCGGGGCGACGCTGATCGACCCCGGTAGTGTCTGGTTCAGTCATGACACGGCATTGGGCCGCGATGTGGTGGTGCATCCCAACGTGGTGTTCGGCCCGGGTGTCAGTGTCGGCGACGATGTGGAAATCAAGGCATTCAGTCATCTGGAAGGGGCGAGCGTGGCGCCGGGTGCCGTGGTCGGGCCGTTCGCGCGGCTACGGCAGGGGGCGCAGATCGGCCCGCGTGCCAAAGTCGGTAACTTTGTGGAGATCAAGAACGCGGTGCTTGGCGAGGGCGCGAAGGCGAGCCATCTGAGCTATTTGGGCGATGGGGAGATCGGTGCGGGCGCCAATATCGGGGCGGGGACGATTTTTTGTAATTATGACGGGTATGACAAAGCGCGGACGATTGTCGGGGCGGGGGCCTTTATCGGCTCGAACAGTGCGTTGGTGGCGCCGGTGCGGGTTGGCGAGGGTGCCATCGTTGCCGCGGGCAGCGTCATTGGGGAGGATGTGCCAGCCGATGCGTTGGCCGTCGCGCGGGGCCGGCAGGTGACCAAAGAGAATTGGGCGGCGGCGTTCCGGGCGGGGAAAAAAACTAAGGATTAGAATCCGATGTGCGGCATCATTGGCATTCTTGGTAAAGGACCGGCGGCGCCGTTGCTGGTCGATGGGCTGCGGCGGCTCGAGTATCGCGGGTATGATTCCGCCGGTATCGCGACGCTGATCGACGGCGGTATCGAGCGGCGGCGGGCGGAGGGCAAGCTGGATAACCTGGCCGCCAAGGTGGACGAGGAACCGTTGGCGGGAACCACCGGTATCGGCCATACGCGATGGGCAACCCATGGCGTGCCCAATGAAGTGAACGCCCATCCCCACGCGACCGAGCGGGTCGCTGTGGTGCATAACGGTATCATCGAGAATTACCAGACGCTGCGCGAAGAGCTCACGCAAAAAGGCCATAGCTTCACCACGCAAACCGATACCGAGGTGGTGACGGTTTTGATCACCGACTATTTAGAGCGGGGGATGACGCCGCAGGAAGCGGTGGGGCGCAGCCTTGAGCAGCTTGACGGCGCGTTTGCCTTGGCGATCATTTTTGCCGGCGAAGATGACTTGATGATGGGGGCGCGGCGGGGCAGTCCGCTGGCGGTGGGGTATGGCGATGGCGAGATGTTTCTGGGCTCGGACGCGCTGGCCCTGGCGCCGCTGACCAAGCGGATCTGCTACCTGGAAGAAGGGGACCGGGTGGAGATCGGGCGCGACTATGCGATCGTCTATGATCAAAACGGTGCCGTTGCCGAGCGCGAAATTCGCCTGACCGAGGCCTCCGGGGCGTTGATCGGCAAGGGTAATTTTCGCCACTTCATGCAGAAGGAGATTTTCGAACAGCCAGCGGTGGTGGGCGATACGCTGCAAGCCTTCGTCAACCCGGTGACACGCAGCGTGACACTGCCGGCAATGCCGTTCGATCTGGCCGTGGTTCCGCGGGTTACCATCGTCGCCTGCGGCACGGCCAGTTACGCCGCGCATGTGGCAAAATATTGGCTGGAGCAAGTGGCGTTGCTGCCGGTGGAACTGGATATCGCTTCGGAGTTCCGCTACCGCGAGGCGCCCATGCCGCGCGGCGGGGTGGCGCTGTTCGTCAGTCAATCGGGAGAGACCGCCGACACCCTGGCCGCACTGCATTATTGCCGGGAGCAGGGGCAACATATCGTCAGTGTGGTCAATGTGGCGGAAAGCACCATTGCGCGGGAGAGCGATGTGGTGCTGCCGACGCTGGCGGGGCCGGAGATCGGTGTGGCCTCGACAAAGGCCTTTACGACACAACTCACCGTTCTGGCCTGCCTGGCGATTGCCGCGGCACGGGCGCGGGAGGCAATCGACGAGGCGCGCGCGGCCGAGCTGGTGGGGGCGCTGAGCGAGGTGCCTTCGCGCATGGCAGAGTTGCTCAACCATGACGAGCAAATAATGGAGATCGCGCGGGCGGTCGCCGAGGCCCGCGACGTGCTTTACCTGGGGCGCGGGACGTCCTATCCCATGGCTCTCGAGGGGGCGTTAAAACTCAAGGAAATTTCCTATATCCATGCCGAGGGTTATGCGGCCGGGGAAATGAAACATGGGCCGATCGCGCTGATCGACGAGCATGTGCCGGTGATCGTGCTGGCGCCCAGCGACCGGTGGTTCGACAAGACCATGTCCAACGTGCAGGAAGTGATCGCCCGCGGCGGCAAGGTGATATTCCTGTCGGACGAGACGGGTTTGGCAAAGCTGGGCTCAACGCCGTTCGCGCAAATCGAGATGCCGCGCGTCGACGGGTTCGTGGCGCCGCTGCTTTACGCCATTCCAGTGCAGTTGCTGGCCTATCATACGGCTGTGGTGAAAGGCACGGATGTGGACCAACCGCGCAACCTGGCG
>QIGO01000004.1 GCA_003230015.1 Alphaproteobacteria bacterium
TGACGAACAGCCCCTGCCCCATTTCCGTGCCGCCATGGTTGAGCTGGATGCTGCCATCGGCATAGATATTGATCAGGGCGCCGGCCTGATTGAGATGGGTCGCGGTGAAGGAGATGCCGAATTTTACCGGGGTCAGGGCGATGCCCTTTTTGAGGCATTGGTTGGCGCTGTTGAAGGCGCGGATGGCTTCGCGGCGCTGAGCATAGTCGGCGCTGCGCTCAAGCTCGGCGACCAACTCGTTGATGACGTTGTCCTCGATGGTCTGGTCGTAAGGCGTAACATTGCGGTCGGTCTGGCCGTAGAAATTGCGCTTGCGGACTTCCAGCGGGTCGAGGCCGAGGGCAAAGGCGATTTCTTCGATGACCCGCTCGCCGCCGAGCATGCCCTGGGGACCGCCAAAACCACGGAAAGCGGTGTTTGACACGGTATTGGTTTTTAGGGGCAGGTTGGCGATCGTGGCGTTGGGGAGATAGTAACAATTGTCGGCATGGAACAAGGCGCGGTCGTTGATGGCGGCGGACAGATCCGCCGAAATGCCGCAGCGTGAGGCAAACAGATACGAAACGCCGAGGATCCGGCCCTCGTCATCAAAACCGACCTCGTAATCGACCTCAAAATCATGGCGTTTGCCGGTGATGATCATGTCGTCATCGCGGTCGAGACGGCATTTGGCCGGGCGGGCGGTGTGTTTGGCGACCAGGGCGCATAATGCGGCGCAGAGGCAGGCCTGGGTTTCCTTGCCGCCGAAACCGCCGCCCATGCGGCGGGTTTCCACCGTTACAGCGCTGGCTGGGACCGCCAGGACATGGGAGATGGCGGTTTGGATCTCGGTGGGGTGCTGGGTCGAGGAATAGACCAGGACCTCTTCGTCCTCGCCTGGGACCGCCATGGCAATCTGGCCTTCGAGGTAGAAATGCTCCTGGCCGCCAATGGTCATGCGGCCCTTGAGTTGGTTCTTCGCGGCGGCTATGGCAGCGGCGGCGTCGCCGCATTGCAGGCTGTGGGGCTCGGTGACGCAGACGCCCCCGGCCCTTGCCTGGGCGACGTCGAGGATGGGCTCCAGATCCTCATATTCGACCTTGCCGAGGCGGGCGGCGTGGCGGGCGGCGTCTCTGGATTCGGCGGCGACGGCAAACAGGGCCTGGCCGGCGAATGTTACCTCGTCAACGGCGAAAATCGGATCGTCACCGACGCCCAGGGGGCTGATATCGTTGCTGCCGGGGATGTCATCACGGGTGAGCACGAGGGTTACGCCGGGGGCGGCGCGGACGGCGCTCAGATCCAGATTCTTGATACTGGCGTGGGCGCGGGTGGCCATGCCCATATAGACATGCAGCATGCCGGCGGGCTCGGGGATGTCATCGATATAGATGGCCTCGCCCGAGACATGCTTGTGGGCGCTGTCATGGGCGCGCGGGTGGTTGACCCGCCCGACAATAGCTTCAGACATGGGCCAGCTCTGGGGCGCCGATGAGCCTGGTGGCCATATCGGGCTGGCTGGTTTCGATGAAGAATTTTTGCAGCAGGTTGCCGGCGATGGTGCGCCGGTAGCCGGCGCTGGCGCGCATGTCGGTGATGGGCTGGAAGTCCTGCTCCAGGGTTTTGATCGCGGTGGTTACGGACGCCTGGGACCAGGGTGTGCCGGTTAGGGAATTTTCGGCATGGTTGGCGCGTTTGGGCGTCGCGGCGACGCCGCCATAGGCGATGCGGATTTGGGTCACGCGGTCTTCGTCGAGGCGGAGGGAGAAGGCGGCGCATACGGCGCTGATATCTTGGTCGAAGCGTTTGGATATTTTGTAGGTTCTAAAACGTGTTGCGGGATCGGGCTTAGGCAAAGTAATACGTTCGACGAACTCACCGGGCTGACGATCCTGCTGGCCATAACCGATAAAATAATCCTCAAGGGGCAGGCTGCGGCGTGCCGGGCCTTTGCGCAGATGCAAGGTGGCGCCGGCAGCGATCAGCGGCGGCGGGGAATCGCCGATGGGGGAGCCATTGGCAATATTGCCGCCGATGGTGCCGGCGTTGCGGACCTGGACCGAACCCAGGCGGCGGAACAGTTCGCCCATGTCGGGATAGTGCCTGGCGATCAGACCCATGGCGGCGGTGTAGGTGGCGCCGGCGCCGATCTCGATCGTCGTCTCGGTTTCGGTGATCCGCGCCAGTTTGGCGACCCGGCCGAGATAGATAATAGTCTGCAATTTGCGCAGATGCTTGGTTACCCAGAGACCGACATCGGTGCCACCGGCAAGGATTTGGGCATCGGGGTGGCCGGCCACGAGGTCGGCAAGGGCGTCCATGGTGGCGGGGGCGAAAAAACGGCGCTTGCCATCGCCGACGCACAGGGTTTCCTGATCGGAGATGGCGGCCAGTTTGGCGGTGGTTTCCCGGGCGAGGCGTTGGTAACGCTCGCCGGCGCGGTTGCCGAGGGCGTGCATTTGCTGGGCGGCGGCGATGATGGGGCCGTAGCCGGTGCAGCGGCAGAGATTGCCCGCCAGGCAGTCGTCGATGTCCTGGCGGCCGGGCGGGGTGGCCTCGCTCTGGTAGAGGGCGAACAGGGACATGACAAAGCCGGGGGTGCAGAAGCCGCATTGGGAGCCGTCGGTTTCGACCAGGGCCTGCTGGACCGGGTGGAGGGTGCCGTCGGGCTGTTTCAGATCCTCGACGGTCAGCAGCTGGGTGCCGTCTAGGGTGGGCAGGAATTGGATGCAGGCGTTGACCGCTTCGTAATGCAAACGGCCATTGACGAGCCGGCCAAGGACGATGGTACAAGCGCCGCAATCGCCCTCGCCACAGCCCTCCTTAGTGCCGGTGCGGCGCTCGGGCCCGCGCAGATAGTCGAGCACGGTCATGGTGGGGTCGCTGACGCTCAGTTCACGGGGCTCGGCGCCCAGCAGAAAGCGGATTTTCGAGCGCATCAACTGCCCCTGTAGGTGGAATAGCCGAAGGGCGAAACCAGCAAAGGCACATGGTAATGCTGGTCAGCCGCCGAAATGCCAAAACGCACCGGCACGACGTTGAGAAAGGCCGGGTCCGAAGGCTCTATTCCGGCGGCGGAGAAATAGTCGCCCACATGGAATAACAGTTCGTACTCGCCAACGGTAAAGTCGTCGCCAGCAAGCAAGGGGCCGGTGGCGCGGCCGTCCTGGTTGGTGCGGATATCGGCGAGGGGCCGACGCTGGTTGCCGGTCAGGCGGTAGAGTTCAATCCTGAGGTTGCCGGCGGGCCGGCCATGGGCAGTATCGAGCACGTGGGTGGTCAACCGGCCTGTGGTTTCGATCATCAAACACCTACTGAATTCAGTCTAATTCTTTCGTTTTTCAATAGCTTGGACATTTCATTTGTAAAACTATCGAAGGGATTGTATCGCTGAACTTTGGTGTCGGCCAGTGGCGGCCAAAGCCGCTCTTTCTACCGGTGTTGATTGATATGGGCCAGGACTATCCAAGAGACCTCGTGGGATATGGGGCGAACCCGCCGGCGGCGGACTGGCCCGGCGGCGCCCGTGTGGCGGTGCAATTCGTGCTGAATTACGAGGAAGGCGGCGAGCGATCCATCCTGCATGGGGACAGTGAGTCCGAGGCCTTTCTATCGGAGATCGTGGGGGCGCAGGCGCTTCCCGGCGTGCGCCATATGAGCATGGAATCGCTGTATGATTATGGCGCGCGGGTGGGTGTGTGGCGGGTGTTGGGGGTGTTCGCCGAGCGGCAGATTCCACTGACGATCTTCGGCGTCGGCATGGCGTTGGAGCGCAACCCGGATGTGGCCAAGGCGATGGCGGCGGCGGGTCATGAGATCGCCAGCCACGGCTATCGCTGGATCGATTATCAGCATGTGGAACCCGAGGTCGAGCGCGCGCATATCCACAAGGCGGTGGAGATTATCGAGCGGCTGTGCGGGCAGCGGCCGCTGGGCTGGTACACCGGGCGCACGGGACCGAATACGCGTTCTCTGGTCGCCGAATATGGCGGGTTTTTATACGATGCCGATGCTTATGACGATGAGCTGCCATACTGGGTGGAGGTGGATGGGGCGCCGCAACTGGTGGTGCCCTATACGCTGGATGCCAATGACATGCGGTTTGCCACACCGCAAGGTTTCAACTCGGGGGATCAGTTTTTTGCCTATTTGCGCGATAGCTTCGACACGCTCTATGAGGAAGGTGCCGCCGTGCCGCGGATGATGTCGGTGGGGCTGCATTGCCGCCTGGTGGGGCGGCCGGGGCGTATCGCGGCGCTGAAACGGTTTTTGGACCATGTGCAGAGCCATGACGATGTTTGGTTATGCCGGCGGGTGGACATCGCCCGTCACTGGCGGGAAAAACATCCGTTCGTGAAAGCCGCATGAGCAAGCCGAGCGGGTCGAACCGGGACGCGTTCGTGGCGCGGTTTGGCGGCGTGTTCGAGCATTCGCCCTGGATTGCCGAGGGGGCCTGGGATGCCGGCCTGACCGGCACGCAGGACCTGCTGGAGGCGATGGAAGCGGTGCTGCGCGGGGCTGACGGGGATCGACAATTGGCGCTGGTGCGCGCCCATCCGGACCTTGCGGGTAAGCTGGCGGTCTCGGGGGAGCTTACCGAGGCCTCGACCAAAGAACAGGCCGGGGCTGGGCTGGACCATTGCACGCCGGAGGAATTCGAGAAGTTCCAGACGTGTAACCAGCGCTATTGGGCGAAGTTCGACTTTCCGTTTGTGATGGCGGTGACGGGCCACGGCCGGGAGGAGATTTTGGCGGCCTTTGAGCGGCGGCTGGGGAATACGCCCGAGGAAGAGTTGCGGACCGCCTTGGCGGAGATCGTCAAGATCGCAGAAATCAGGATTGCCGCGCTGCTGGCGGCGGAGGACATATCATGACCGCCATAAGCGATTTTGTCCGGGCTCACCATGGGGAGCAGGTCGCGTTCCTGGGGGAACTGGTCAAAGTGGCGTCGGATAATCCGCCGGGCGACTGCCTCGCCCACGCTGTGCGGGCCGCCGAACTGCTGGTGGGGCTAGGTTTTAAGGTGGAACAACACCGCGTGCCTGACGGGGCCGTGCAGGCGGTGGGCATGGAGCGGGCGGTCAATCTGATTGTGCGGCACCGTTTTGGCGATGGGCCGACCATCGCGCTGAATGCCCATGGGGACGTGGTGCCGCCGGGGGAAGGCTGGACCAAGGATCCCTATGGTGGCGAAATCGAGGAAGGCTGGATGTATGGCCGGGGCGTGGCGGTCTCGAAATCGGATTTTGCGACTTATGCTTATGCCTTGCTGGCGCTGATCGAGGGCGGCGGGGCGCTGGGCGGGACGGTGGAGTTGCATTTTACCTATGACGAGGAAGCCGGCGGCGTTATCGGGCCGCAATGGCTGTTGGACGAGGGGCTGACGAAACCGGATTACGTGCTGTCGGCGGGTTTTTCCTATGGCGTGGTGACGGCGCATAACGGTTGTCTGCATCTGGAGGTTACGCTCAAGGGGCTGTCGGCCCATGCGGCGCGGCCGGTGAATGGGCATGACGCGCTGGAGGCGGCGAACGGGGTGTTGAGTGCGCTCTATGAACTGCGCAAGGGCTATGAAGCGCGGCAATCGCAGATTGCCGGGATCGGCTCGCCCTCGTTGGTGGTGGGGCTGATCGAAGGCGGCATCAATACCAATGTGGTGCCGGACAAGGTGAGCTTCCGGCTCGACCGGCGGATGATCCCCGAGGAGAACCCGGCCGAAGTGGAAGAAACCCTGCGCGGGGAGATCATGGCGGCGGCGGGTGCTTGGCCGGGGATTACCTGCGAGGTGCGGCAGATTTTGCTGGCAGAGCCGTTCAAGCCGACGCCGGAATCAGAAAAACTGGCGGAGATATTCTGCAAGCACGCCTCGGCTGTGTTCGGCGAGAGTGTGGAGAAACAAGGCGTGCCGCTCTACACCGACGCGCGGCACTATGCGGCCGCCGGTATCCCGACAGTGCTCTATGGTGCCGGGCCCCGCAGCATCGAGGACGCCAACGCCCATCGGGCGGACGAGCGGCTGCCGCTGGAAGATTTGCGGCGGGCGACGGAGGTGGTGGCGTTGGCGATTGGGGAGTTGCTGGGGTAGGCCTGTATGCGAGTCTTGGTGACAGGGAGCAGCGGGCATTTGGGCGAGGCCCTGGTCCGTGTCCTGAGAGATGGGGATCACGACGTCGTTGGTGTCGATCTGACCGGTTCAGATTTTACATCGGACGTGGGATCGATAACCGACCGTTCATTCGTGGCGCGTTGCATGGCCGGGGTCGAGGCCGCTATCCACACGGCGACTCTGCACAAGCCGCATGTAGGCACGCATAGCCGCCAGGATTTCGTCGATACTAATATTTCGGGGACCCTCAATCTGTTGGAGGAAGCTGTCGCAGCCGGCGTGGGGTCATTTGTTTTCACCAGCACGACGAGTGTCTTCGGCAGCGCGCTGGTGCCAGCGCCCGGAATGCCCGCCGTCTGGATCACCGAGGATGTGGCTCCGATCCCCAAGAACATCTATGGAGTCACTAAATCCGCGGCAGAAGATCTATGTCAGCTCTTCCATCAGAAGCACGGCCTGCCCTGCCTGGTGCTCAGGACCTCCCGGTTCTTTCCCGAGGAAGATGACAATGCGGATATCCGGGCGCGTTACACAGATGCAAATGCTAAGGCCAATGAGTTTCTTTTCCGGCGCGTCGACATTGCAGACGCCGTCAATGCGCATTTATTGGCTGTCGAACAGGCGCCGGTTATCGGTTTCCAGCGCTTTATCATCAGCGCCACGACACCCTTTACAGCCGATGACCTGGCGGACCTGCGCAAGGACGCGCCAAGCGTGGTGCGCCGACGGGTCAAAGGTTACGAGGCCGAATTTGAACGACGGGGCTGGCAGATGTTCGCCAGCATCGACCGGGTCTATGTCAATGATCTTGCCCGACGCGATCTCGGTTGGGAACCGAAGTATGATTTCGACCGAGTAGTTGATTTGCTCAAATCGGATGCGTATCCGGGCAGCGATCTTGCGCGTGCCGTTGGTTCAAAGGGGTATCATTCGCAGGGGTTTTCGGAAGGGCCTTATCCGGTGGGGTGACATGACTTTAGCGCAGCATCGGGTTGGGCAGAGTCAGGTATTCGGCGCCCAAACTAGCGGCCCGGAGCTGGGTCAGGCCAATCTTTGAAACCGTACTGTTGGCGAACTCGGGCGCGATGTTCGTTGGCAATATTTCGCTCAGAGAGCGATTTTAGGCGGCGCGCATGGTGGTGTACCCTATTAACAACAAGAGTATCGAGAGAATGCTCCGAGCTTGGCCGAGACAAGAGCTCGAAAATTGGAGAGGACAAAATGGCGCTGCGCTATCTGCCGTTCCGTAGCGACGAACGAATCGTCAAAGCGGCACAGAACCTGCCGCCGATGAAGCAGCGCGAGCGGGGCAATGCGGTCGGAATCCTGCAACAAGCGCTGATCGACTACGGCTATCCGATGCCGAAATCAACCGGCTCCGGCTCGCCCGACGGCATCTACGGCCGCGAAACAGCGGACAAGGTTGCCTATTTCCAAGGTCAGAATAATCTTGGCATCGACGGTATAGCGGGGCGTAACAGCTTTGCCTGCCTCGACTTGATGATGACGACCGGCGAGAAGGCACAGCCATCGAAAAAGGTACGCTGCATTTCCGTAGCCTGGCAATGACGAATGCGCCGTTCGCGACCCTGCTTCGCAGCGCACAGAAGGTCTACGTCCAATATAATATTGAGATCGCCTTTGGCTCGGGCTGGTCTTGTCACAGTTTTGTTCCGTGTCCTTGAATGGAATTACAGCCATCAAGGAGAGCGAACATGGCACGAAAACACAGCGACGAGTTCCGTCGGGAGGCGATCCGCATAGCGCTGACGAGCGGGCTGAGCCGTAGGCAGGCTGCCAAGATAAAAAGTTCACCATTGTGCGTTTGAGTGCAAACGGCTGCTTGACGCCTCTATTCTTGGAGATCGGGATGACTGCCGGACAAATCTTCTTCGGTGGATGTGGAGAAAGGCATTTCGACATTGGCAGTGCGGAGCGGATCTGGACATAGGGGGAGACGAGGCCTGTCCCATCGGGCACAAGCCGGTCCGTGGCTGTGAGCCTGGCCGTTACGGCCGCCGTATTGGCGGCGGTGCCGCCGACGGCGCTGATTTCGGGTGTATTCGGGATGAGCGGCGGGATGATCTGATGGGGGTCTTTACCTGGCTGCTGCCGGTGGCCGTGGCGATGATGCTGCATGGCA
>QIGO01000027.1 GCA_003230015.1 Alphaproteobacteria bacterium
GCCTTTGCCTCCGCGATTCGTTCCGCCGTGCGATGATCGATAAAAACCGGCTTGCCCTGCCAGACGACGGTAAGCCGCTGGCCCGGCTCCACCGGGGAGACATCAACTTCGGTTGTCGACACCGCCAGCACATCGGCTGCCGGGTTCATGGCGTCGATGAGTGGCCAGATGGCGGCCGCCGCCCCGACGGCCGCAAACGCGCCCGTGGTCAGATAGAGAAAATCCCGGCGGCCCGCCGTTTCTTCCATTTCAAACCCGGATCCTTCGCTCGATGCTGCACCCATGGTTCAGGCTCCTTTCTGCCTTTCCACCTCCTCAGGTAACAGACCCCCCGCTCCCACCGCTCTACGTATTCGGCTAGTTGGCGTCGTGCTTTTCGTCATCTTCGCCTTCATGATCCTCGCCTTCGTCATCCCCGTGGGCCAAGAGCTCCCTCATGGCGGCAGGCGCGTCCTCTATGGAGAACTTCTTCTGCTCCTCTTCGTCATGGACAAAGGCAATGATATCGGCCAGTTCCTCGCCGGTGAGTTCGATCTGGTAGCCAAGTTCGTCCTCTTGCAGGAAGATCATCGCACCGGCGCCGCGCCACATCCTCGCCGAGAATTCGAATGGGTTCATGGGACGCGGCATGGTCGCCGCATCCAATGGCGTCGCGTCCTCGCCGCCGACGCCATTGATCGAATGGCAGACCATGCAGCCCTTGCTGGCGAACAGCATTCGGCCCCGCGACGGATTATAGGACGGCATGAACAGGCCGTTGCTCATCTCCGCGGCCGGCGACGCCGTTCCGGCTTGGCCCGGCGAAGACTTGTCGGCCTCGGTGTCGTTCGAGGCTATGCCGTCATTGACTAGCCAAACGCTGACCAGAGCGGCTGTCGCGGCGGCAACAGCGAAAATACCGAAACTACGCATATATTCCTCTTCGGTTTGGCTGGAACGCGAAGCATGCGCCCAGGCAGCAATGCGCCGCAAGGCGTTACCGAAGACCACCGCGACCAAGCGGTCCTAGTCTATGGCGCGATACTCCTACATAACGCCAGGAATAGGGACCATGATCTGGGTCAATCTGGCCGCCATCGGACTTTCGGAGCATTGCCCTGAATCTCATCCGTGAAGAAGATATGATCCATCGGAAACCATAACTTTCGGTGAAGAACACACGGGCCCCACACCCGGCGGGAGGATCGTATGATGCCCTACCGCGCCACGGAAAATGGTCCTAATCGGAACGCAGCCGTTCCGTGATGGCTCCCTTCTAGATCTTCACCGCGCGTAACCGCAGCGCGTTGCTGATCACCGATACCGAGGACAGGCTCATGGCCGCGGCCGCGAATATCGGTGAAATCAGAATACCGAAGAACGGGAACAGGATGCCCGCCGCCACCGGCACGCCGGAGGCATTGTAAATCAGCGCGAAGAACAGGTTCTGCTTGATATTGCGCATCGTCGCTTTCGCCAGTCGCCGGGCCCGCACGATGCCATTGAGATCGCCGCCCACCAGGGTCAGGCCGGCGCTCTCGATGGCCACGTCGGCGCCCGTACCCATGGCGATGCCCACATCCGCCTGGGCCAGTGCCGGCGCATCGTTGACGCCATCGCCGGCCATGGCGACTTTATGGCCCTGGGCCTGCAACTCCTTGATGATGCGCGCCTTGTCTTCGGGCATGACATCGGCGCGAATTTCGTCGATGCCCAGTCGCCCGGCCACGGCCTTGGCCGTGCGCTCATTGTCGCCGGTCGCCATGA
Organism: Alphaproteobacteria bacterium; assembly: GCA_003230015.1. Taxonomy (GTDB): domain Bacteria; phylum Pseudomonadota; class Alphaproteobacteria; order UBA6615; family UBA6615; genus SZUA-147. Next base: position 1,747 of record QIGO01000027.1, read on the forward strand.
CGATACGGAACCCCACCTCGTGCAGCGCCTTCAGGGCCGCCGGGGTTGTCTCTTTGACCGGATCGGCCACCGACACCAGGCCGGCGATTTCACTGCCGACGATGACGAACATGACCGTCTCGCCTTCATCGCGCCGGGCATTGGCGGACTCGGACAGACTGCCACCATCAAGGCCCAGATCTGCGACCAGTTTGGCATTGCCGAGCGCCACCGCCTTGCCGTCGACGGTGCCCTTCACCCCTTTGCCGGTGATCGCCTCGAAATCCACCGCCTTGGCCAAAGTCACGCCACGCTCCTCCGCACCGGCAACAATGGCGTCGGCGAGAGGATGCTCCGAACCGCGCTCGAGACTGGCGGCCAAGCGCAGCACTTCGGACTCGTCGTAACCCGCTTCGGGCAGCACCGCCACGAGCTTCGGTTTGCCCACGGTCAGGGTGCCTGTCTTGTCGAGGATCAGCGTGTCGACTTTGGCGAAGCTTTCCAGCGCCTCGGCATTTTTGATCAGCACGCCCGCCTGGGCTCCCCGCCCTGTCGCCGTCATGATTGACATAGGTGTCGCCAGTCCCAGCGCGCAGGGGCAGGCGATGATCAGGACCGCCACCGCCGATACCAACCCGTAGGCCAGCGCCGGGGCCGGTCCCCAAATCGCCCAGACAATGAAGGAAATGATCGCGATAACGATCACCGCCGGTACGAACATGCCGGCGACGGAATCGGCGAGCTTCTGGATCGGCGCCCGGCTGCGCTGGGCACTGGCGACCATCTCGACAATTTGGCTCAGCATCGTATCGGCGCCAACGCGCTTGGCCTCCATCACCAGGCTGCCCGTGCCGTTAATGGTGGCACCGGTGACCTTGTCGCCGGCGACCTTCTCCACTGGAACCGGTTCGCCCGAGATCATCGATTCGTCGATTGACGAGCGCCCCTCCAGCACGATGCCGTCGACGGGAACCTTGTCGCCCGGCCGCACACGTACCTTGTCGCCGACCTTGACTTCCTCGAGGGGGATTTCCTCCTCGCTGCCATCCTCGCGGATCACCCGCGCGGTTTTGGCGGCAAGATCCAGCAAGGCCCGGATCGCCGAGCCCGTACGCTCGCGCGCGCTGAGCTCCATCACCTGGCCCAGCAGCACCAGTGCGACGATCACCGCGCCGGCTTCGAAATAGACGCCGACATTGCCCTCGGCATCGCGGAAGCCGGCCGGGAAGATGCCTGGTGCAAGCACGGCCACCACGCTGAAGGCATACGCCGCGCCGACACCCATGGCGATCAGCGTGAACATATTCAGGCTGCGGTTTTTCACCGACTTGACGCCGCGCACGAAGAACGGCCAGCCACACCACAGAATGACCGGCGTGCCGAGCAATAGTTCGATCCAAAGCGTCGGCCGTTCGCCGAAAAATTCACGAACGATGCCGAGTCCAACAAATGGCCCCATGGTCAGCACCAGGAGCGGCACCGTCAGCACGGCACCGATCCAAAACCGGCGCCTGAAATCCACCAGCTCCGGGTTCGGCCCTTCATCGCCGGTGGGGATCCCCATGGGCTCCAGCGCCATGCCACAAAGTGGACAGTCGCTGGGACCGTCGGTGATCACCTCCGGATGCATCGGGCAGGTGTATTTGGTGCCCTTGGGCGCGTTCTTGTTTTTTTCTTTGTGCGCACCAGAGAGAAAATACTCCGGATCGACAACGAACTTGTCGTGACACCCTTGCGAGCAAAAATGGTAGCTCTCGCCCTTGTGTTCGCAGCTCGGTTTACCCTGACCCAAGGTAACTTTCATGCCGCAAACCGGATCCTTGACCGTCGAGAGGATATGCTCCGGATCGGCCACGAACTTGTCGTGACACCCCTGCGAGCAAAAATGATAGGCCTTGCCCTTATGCTCGCAGCTCGGTTTGCCCTGGCCCAACGTCACCGTCATGCCGCAAACCGGGTCCTTGACCGTCAAAATCTCAGATGAATCGGCCGCTTGGACATCAAGATGATCGACTTTATTCATGGATCGGTCCCAACTCGTGCATTTCCATTGCTGAAGAGTAATACAGCTTCCAGTGACTGGAATGTCGACAAAAGAATTTCCTCCCCTTTCAGGGTGCCCGCTTCGACTATATTGATCACGCTGTCCCCATTGGCAAGCGCCAGCGTGGTGGCGGGCATCAAGCCCCTGAATAATAGATACCCCCGGCCGGAGTCCCGCGCGCCGGCACGGTCGGAGCCGAACATACTCGATGGCAAACCGGCGGGTCGTTATGCGGTTGTTAACCATCCCCAACTAGAGCTAAACATGGCCGAATCTGCTCCCTGGAGGGCCCCGCGTGACCGACCCGACAACGCCCGACGGGCGGACATTGATTTTCATGCAGCACGGCCGTAGCGCCGGCAACGCTCTTTGCGCCATGCTGCAGGAGGAGTTCGGCGAGCGGATTTTCTTCAAGCTCGGCGTTGCCGGCGAATCAACCAACGATCATGCCGAATTTCTCGCCGCTGCAAATACCAATATCCACCGCGTCTATGGCGGCCATTTCTGCTATGGCGTCCACCGTCATCTGTCCGCCAAGGTCGAATATTTCACCACCATGCGGGAACCCATTGAGCGGGTCCTGTCAAACTTTGAAGCCTGGGGTCGTGGCCGCGGCTATACCATCGACCAATGGTTGGAGCACGACTACGACTCGAACAATGGCATGGTCAAACGCCATGTCGGTGTGGGTGAACACGCGGGCCAACCCTACGACTTCCTCAACGACCTGCCGCGCGAAACAGACCTGACAATCGACGAAAACCACCTGCAACAGGCCCAAGCCACCATTGACCGCGATTTCTCCCTCGTGCTTCTGCATAGCCATCTCACCGAAAGCACGGTCATGCTGCAGCGCCTCTATCGCACCCGCCCTCTTTTCTCCATTCGGCGGCAATTTCACAATCACCTCGGCCAACCGATCCGCGTCGAGAACTACCCGTCAGGCGTTATCGACCGGATCATCGAGAGGAATAATTTCGATCGCCGCCTCTACGAGGCATACCGCAAGCGTTTTCTGGCCCGGTTGGCGGCACAGCCCGACGATTTCCACGAGGAGGTTCGCATCATGAAAATGCTTGCCGCGATGCTCTCCCAACGCGGCGTACAAATGCTCGACGAGAGCCAGATCTTGACCCGCCTCAATGGCGGCCTTAACCGCCTTATCCAGTCAGGCCAAGCAGCCGATGCTGTTCAGATACTTCAGCGGATCACCGTCAAGGACTGCATGGACAGGGCGTTCTGTCGCAAGGCCCTGGAAATTATCAGCCAGATCGGCACGCCCGAAGATCTCACACGCGAAGCCGCGACCTACCAGACGCGCTTTGGGCCGGACGCGAGCATACAGGCGATGGTCGCCTGAGAGTCACGCGACTTGCGGAAACTCACCAAACCGGGCGTTACACATATAACCGTAGTTAGACGCCAGAAAGCCCCGCCAATCCGTTGGCGCTGGAATCACCCCCACAGACAACAACACCCGCTCGCCATGCGTCGGCGGGATGCCCTTGTGCAACACTTGGCCAGGTGAAAAAACGGCGGCTTCACCTTGCTCGGGAAGTAGCTTTTCAGGCGCCATATTGATCCCGTGAAGCCGTGCCAGATCGCTCACATCCCGCAACCGTTGCGATTTCGGGCAGAATACATAACCGGCCCGGCGGAACTGAGCCGTCGTCGCCATGTCCACGAACTCGGTCGCCCCATCATGCTCGTCACGACCGGTCAAATAGACCAACAGCTTCACATAGGGTGTTGGCGCGACATCGCAGTGCCAATTAAAAGAAAGACCCTCCGGACCATCCAGCGCGTCGCCTGTCATCGGCTTAGACACGTCAAAATCAACGAAAAGCACGCCGTAAAGGCAACCAAAAAACCGCCGGACCGTTTGATCCAGCGGTCCGGAAAACATCTCCTCGATAAGCCTGCCCATCCCCTCTTGGCCGAGGTCTTTTGCCCCCAAGGCACCGCCGCCCTGGCGAAATCTAGTCACCAGATTGGTGCTGGTTTCTTTCGACAACAGCGCTAGTCGGACAAATCCGAGTCGCGAAAGCGCATCCAGGGGCCCAAGCCCGTTGCGCCGCGCCTTGTCCATGCAGGCAATGTGGTGGCGCTTGTAGCCAAGCTCGATGTCATAACGAAATGTGATCGCATCCGCCGCCAATGGATCGAACTCAAACCCATTGTCTGTTGGCTTTTCCGAAGCCATTGCGACTTGCACACTCATGCCCTTGACCTCGACTCAGCAATAGTTGAATAGGCGACTCTGGCTTGACATGGTTAATAGATTCTTAGCGAATATCTTTTAGCACTGACAGTCTCCCCGACGCGCGGCTAATGGAGATCAATGTGAGCACATCCTGGGAAGTTCAACAGGTCGTCGTTGACGCCGGCGCTCTTGAGCGCGAACGCCCGATACTCGACAAATATGCCGACGACAAGGAATCCGGCTACGTCCGCTTCTATGCCGAGCGTCAAGACCACATCATGAGGGCGCAACCTTTAATGTGGGAACAGGCCGATAAGAGCTTCCAATTTCGCTACCTCAAAAAGCACGGTCTGAAGCCAGAGCAACGGTTCCTGGAGTATGGCTGCGGCACCGCCTCGGCCGGTAAGCACATCATCGACTATCTCGATCCCCAGAAATATGTCGGCGTTGACATATCTGCCGAATCCATTCGTATCGGCTGGATGATTCTTAACAAATACGAACTCTTCAAAAAGGGTCCAGTGCTGCATGTCATTCCCGGTGGTAATCTTGCTCCCCTAGTGGACCTAAAATTCGATACCATCTGGGCTCAATCTGTTTTTACCCATTGCCCACCCGATATCGTCAAGCAGGTGCTTAACAACCTAAAGCCCCATCTCAACGACAAGGGTTGCTTCTACGCCACGATAAGCCGCATCGAAGAAGGCATTGTGCAAAAACAATTCCACGACTGGTACTACACCCTGGAATTCTTCGACAGCACCGCCCCTGAATGCGGCTACGACTTCGAAGTCATGGATGATTGGGTCCACCCTGCCGATTACCTGGCCAAGGGCTTTTCCAAAGATACCTTGTTACGCTTTACGCCACGCTAGACCGGCGACCATGGCTGCCCCACAGACCTATTCTTTGCCCGACATGGGCAAGACTCTAATATTCTTGCAGCACGGCCGCACCGCCGGCAACGCGACTATTAGTGTTTTCGAGGACGAGTTCGGCCCCCACGGCCTGTTCAAAATCGGCATTCGCGGCGACGTCACCAAGACCTATGACGATTTTCGGCAGGCGGCCGCCGGCGATAATTATCGCATCTATATGGGTCATTTCTATTTCGGCATACACCGCCACATCAGCGGGCCTGCCGAGTATTTTACGACTCTGCGCAACCCTGTGGAGCGCGTGCTCTCCAACTTCGAGGCATGGGGGGCTTGCCAGGGTCTAAGCCTGCCGGAATGGCTCGCCATCGATTACGAATCCAACAACGGAATGGTCAAGCGTCTTTGCGGTCTTGGTGAGCATGACGGCAAACCCTACGACTTCATCCGCGACCAACCGTGCGACAGCAACATTGATGCCGCACCCGAAGATCTCGATCAGGCCATCGCCAACATCGATGCCCATATCCCGCTCGTACTCATCCATGGTCGTTTCGAGCAGAACATGTTGCTGTTGCAGCGCCGCTATAACACCGGGCCGCTATTTTCCCTCAACCGCCAACGCCAAAACCACTCGCCCATACCGATCCAGTCGAGCCAATATAGTCCCGCTATCATTGATGAAATTACCCAGCGCAACCGCCTCGACATCCAGCTCTATGACAAATACCGGCACATCTATGAGCAATCGGTCTCGAACTTGGACGAGACATTTGTTGAAGAGCTGCGCATCATGAAAATGATTTCGCAGGTCGTCAGTGAACGCGGCACCCAACACATGCTCGACCAAGACGTGCTGCAACGCCTGACCGCCACGGCCAATCATTTGTTAGCGACAGGCCGGGCCCGGGATGTCCTCGAAATGCTCCGCCGCTTCAGCAGAAAAGGCAACATAAACGCACCTTTCTGTCAGAATGTTCTGAACTTCTTCCGCCTCCAAGCCAGTGCTGCCGACATCGCCGGCGAGGTCGAAAACTATCGGCGGCGCTTCGGCGATGACCAATTCCTTGTCACCTTCAATCGCGATGCCGGCCCTGAGTTGGAGGCTTGAGAATTTTCGGATTTGGACCGAATGGTCGCCAAGAACTTTATCGATGTCTGAGAGACGTGATGAGCCAAACTACAGACAGAATCTATGTCATCGCCGAAGCGGGCGTGAACCACAACGGCAGCCCGGAAATGGCCTTGAAGCTAGTCGACGCCGCCGCGGAAATAGGTGCCGACGCAGTCAAATTCCAGACATTTCGCGCCCAAAGCGTCGTTGTCAGCGGCGCGCC
>QIGO01000134.1 GCA_003230015.1 Alphaproteobacteria bacterium
CGGCGGTGACCATGGCCCTTAAGGACCTGGCCCTGACCCATCACGGTGAGCCCTCCACCGCCCGCCGTTGCAGCGCCGTCGCCCTTGACCGAGCCTTTGAGCTATCCGCCGGCGGCTCTCCCAGCAAGGCTATTCACTAGAGTGTTTCCAGGAAAAGTGGACACCGCTTTTCCGCCAGCAAACACGCCAAAACAAGACTCTATGTGTTTCCAGGAAAAGTGGACACCGCTTTTCCGCCACCAAACACGCCAAAACAAGACTGCTAGGGTTGTTCGCCGGCCAACGCCGCCCGGCCGACCGCGACACCGGCAATCGCCTCCTCCTGCAGATTTGGTTGACCGTCTCGACAAACTTCTCGATGTCCCGTCCCGCCTCCTGGCTGAGACACCGATTATAGGCATCCACCGCCTCCACATAGCGGTTAAACCGATTGATAGACTGATTGAGCGCTTGTGCGTCTGCTTTTTCGATCACCGGCGCCAACGGCTGCTCGCAGGCCCGAGATATCCAGATTTGACGCCCATCCTGTTGGCGCACCTCACCAGCCTCAAGGCTGCCGACTGCCACCAGCATTGTCAGTGTGAAAGCCACCGCGACCTTTGCATCCATGTGTCACCCAATTTCAAACCAAGCGTCAGCTTCTCATATTGGACGCCCCAAAAGCTCTACCAACAAAGTATAGAGGAGCGCGCCAAGAAGTTGCGATATTTAGCAGTTTACCACGATATAACGAAGCGCCGGCTTAGGCAGCCGGTACCGCGGCCTAACTGTTCTGATGACTGCGCTCACTATCGGTCGTCAAATCGCTGATGATCCGATCCAACAACTCGGCGTAGGCGGTATAGCGCCGGCCATCGAGTTCCACAGTCGCCGCGGTGCGAAATTCCTGGGCCAGATAGGTCAGCATCCCGGCGTGGCTGGAATAATATTTCGATCTCATCGTCGCCTCACCATCCAACCGACGCGGCCCCACCGCATTGCGAATTGCACTGCCCAGCCTAGTCCCGCCCGAGTTCACATGCTATTTCGAGGAGGCAATACGACTAAAGGGGTAAAGCCAGTCGAGCATATGTGATGCCCGCCAACTTGTGTCGCCATGCCTAACCCGCTTGAATCTCCTTGGGCAATGAGCGCGAAGGAGTGGCATGACAGCACCGGGCGATCTTGCCGGTACGCCGGCTCGAACCGACTCGCTTTACGCCCCGCGGGCTTCTCGGCCATCGCAGCGAGCCAGCCCGAGCGCCTTTGCCGCCATCGTCCGCCGATATTCTGGGCGCATGCTCGCCCTATGCCGGCGCATGCTGGGCGACCAGGACGAGGCCCGCGACTGTGTGCAAGACGCTTTCTTGAATGCCTATAACAATATCGGCCAATTTCAGGGCCGCGCGGCGCTCGGCAGTTGGCTGCATCGGATTGTGGTTAATGTTGCCCTCACCCGGCTCCGCCGCCGCAAACGGTTCCGCGAGGAATCGCTGGATGTTGCCACCACAAGTTTCGATGCCGAAGGCTGCCGCATCGTCGACCGGGCGCTTTCTCTGCGTCTTGCCGAAGCCGTCTTTGAGCATCACCAGCATCGAAATCTCATGCGCCGGGCCATCCTCGAGCTTCCGACGGGCCTACGGTCTGTCCTGGCTTTGCGGGATATCGAGGGTTACAGCACTCTCGAAACGGCTGCTGCCTTAGGCCTTACGGCCGCCACCGTAAAGGTCCGGCCGACTGGGCCGCGATTCACCGTGATGTAACCTTTCCCCGCTCCCCCGCGTCAAAGCTATAGGACCGCATCCGCCGGCCCTGCATCGCAGCTCAACTCGGGAGAGAGACCTTGATCAAAAAGTGGATTTTCGCCACCGCCATGGTGGCCAGCCTGACGGGCGCCAGCCTGGCCCAGGACGCGCCGCCTTTCGGCACCCCCGATGACGTCGATTTTGCCAATCGCCTTTGGCAGCAATTGGCCACGGCCCGCATGGTCGGCCCCGATGCCCTGGCCGCCACCACCTACCAGGGCGGCACTGCCCCCCATACCGAGACCCTGATCACCCTACAGGCCAAGGTCACGGTTGCGGGCAGTGAGGGCTTCGCCATCGTCAAGAAAAACTTCATCGGCGCCGATGGCGCCGCGGCGACCGAGGAACAGGTTTTCGCCGACCCGCAAAAATACCTTCGCGTCAATACCATCATGTTCCAGCGTCAGGTCGGTTACGATCCGGACAACCAGGATTGTTTCTGGGTTGTCTACAACCCCAAGGGCGAAGTTGTCGTCAACCCTCTCGGGCTAAACATGGCCGGTAAATATCGTCTCCAAGGAGATGGGCATGGCGGATGCGCCCTTCAACTGCATCGCCTGTCACGCACTTGCGCCTGGCGACGACTATGTTTACCTGAACGATCCGATACCCGCGCGCTAGCAGGCTGCTAGGTGTTTCCGGCAAAGCCGGACACCAATATTCCGTCCGCGAACACCGCCAACAGAAATAGGGTCCGGTTTTGATATTATCGAAACCGGACCCTATCGCGGTATTTGTAATACTGGTGACTAAAGGGCCGAGGTGATGCGGCGGATCGAGGCCAGGATCCGGTCCAACTGATCCGTCTCCTTGTCGGTCGTCATCTCCTTGGCCTTTTCATCTTTCGCCGCCTCCGCGCTCTTCTCCGCCGGTTTATCGGTTGGTAACGGCTCTATGACCTTCGCCTCGGGCTGAACCTCGACTTTCGCCTTCGGTCGTTCTGGTTCGATGATTTCCACCGCCGGCCTCGGTGCTTCGGTCTCAAGCTCCAGAACGTCATCTTCCGACGCCTCATCCGCGGCTGTTTCGACGGCATCTGCCCCAGCCTCCGCGGTTTCCCCCACCTCGGTTGGTGCTTCAGCCGTTCTGATGGCGCCATTCGGCTCGGCGTTCCCCGTCTCCATAGCCGGCGCGTCCGGCTCACCGTCGGTGCCGGTCATGGATCCGGGCCCGTTCTTCTTGGCCGGCTTTAGGGTCAGTATAGCCTCGGCCTCTTCCGGCTCGCCGGCCGCCGGCTCGTCCGCCTTGGACTCATCTGCCGCGGCGGTGTCACTCGCAACTATTGTGCCTTCTTCGGCCGCGGCGCGTGCCACGCCGATACGCTCGGCCGCCTCGCTGAGTAAATTCTTCGACCCCTCTCGCCCCCCGACCCGGCTCGCGAGATCTGCCAGAGTTTCGTCCGGCCGCCCGTCACCGAAACTCTCGGCGGCGGTCAGCACCTCGTCCAGGATCTCGCGAAGCTGGTTATTTTCCGCCACCACACTCTCGATTCTTTTCTCCAGAGCCTCGGTTTCCTCGCGCCGCAAGTTTTGATCTTCATCGAGCGCGGCCATCAGGTCGTTGAGCCGCCGCCGATAGTCGACATTCTCGTCATCGATGCGCAAAAAACGGCTTTCGACCGCCGACACGCGTTGTCGCAAAGCTTCTATGCTCATATCCCTATGGCTATGAGATTGTGATTTAGTCATGTCCCGGCCGCCTTAAAACAATCGTGCTGTGAGTAAATTTCTCGGCTGGCGCGACCCCACGTCGCCGCGCCGGCCTATCTTACAATGGCCGCCCCTCAATCGCGACTCGACAAAAGGGTCAATCCACCCAGCACTGTTGATATTCTTGCCCCGTCGGCGACGCGCCGGTCAGCACCAAGAGTGTTTCCAGAAAAAGCGGACACCGCTTTTCCGCCAGCAAACACGCCAAAACAAGACTCTATGTGTTTCCAGAAAAAGCGGACACCGCTTTTCCGCCAGCAAACACGCCAAAACAAGACTCTATGTGTTCCCAGGAAAAGCGGCCACCGCTTTTCCGCTAGCAAACACGCCAAAACAATAATCTAGTGTCCGGTTTTGATTCCATCAAAACCGGACACTAGGCCGCCACCCGATGCAACCACACCACAGGCCGCCGCCAAAATATGATCTAACCCTTTTGAGCTGTGAGCCGGCTCGTCGCCGGCCCCCTAATGTGCGCGGACATTCAACCGCCCGAGGCGCTCCATGCGAGGACATCACGCCGGCTATGCCGGCCTGCTGAAATATTTGTCCAACGAATTCCGATCCTTGGCCCACACGGCCGACGGCGATGGCCGATTTGTCATTTATGCCAACGTCCTTGAACGCATTTCAATGGACCTCATGGCTTCCGACACGGAGAATCGGGATCCGGTTGAGCCAATCGGTAGAGCACACTCCGTCTAGCAGGCTGCTGAAGAAGTCTGGCGGGAATCAAAATGAAGACAATTTTCGCAGCAATAGGAGTAGATTTGTTCGCATATCGGGAATATGAATCTACGACGCAGTGATGCGGCAATTGGATCATTTTGAGCCCGTCACGACTTTTTCAGCAGCCTGCTAGCGCCGCTACGGCCCTGCATGTCTTCTCGGACGGCTATGAATTGACACAGCAGCGGCCATTCACGACCCGTTAACCTACCCCCAAGAAAGTAGTGGTCATAACCACGCAACTTAGCTCTCGGGGGAGTGCGGATGGGCCATCAACGTCTGTTCAGGGGTCATCCCTGGCTCGATGTCGTCGAACAACGCGCGCGTTTGCTCTCGCGCCGGCGCACCGGCAGCGAGGCTTTCTGGGAATTCTACATGTTCGATGTCAGTGCCGACATGTATGACGAGATCACTGCCGCGCAGGTCCGGTCCCAGGAACACTCTGGCCCCGGTTGATACTTGGCTCGCGGCGCGCCGGCCGCGGCGCCAACGTATGGTTAACGATTTGCATCTATCTTGGTTGGTTGCAGTCACCCATGACTAAGCTGTGCCAGACAGATGCGTGCCCCACGGCTCCACTCCCCAACCGCCGCCGAGCAAACCCCTCGGCATTTGCCTCTATTGGCGCAACTGAGCCGCGACGTTGCAGCGGCATCGACGCCGGAGGAAGTAGCCAATGCCGCCATCGCGGCAATCGCTCAAACCGGCGAGCACGACGCGGCGTTTATCACCCAAACCGGCGCCACGCAGCCATGGGCAAGCTTCGGCCCTGCCCTGTCCGATGACCCCGCCCATTGGCTCATCATCCCCTTAACGTCCCGCGGCTGCCAACTCGCCGCCCTATCCCATCATCGCGGCGACGGCGCGGCCACGGCCACCGATTTTCTCCACAGCCTCGCGTGCTTCACCGGTCTTGCTCTGGACAATATCGCCCTTTCCCAGGATCTGGCTCAGCACACCGGCTTCCGCGACGAACTGGCACTCGTGGCCGAATTGCAGCGCAACCTATTGCCGCCGCCACGGCCTGAACCTTTCCCCGTCTTTGGCCTCAACCGCCCGATCCGGCAAATATCCGGTGATTTTTTCGATTTTTTCGTCCGCCCCGACGGCTTGATCCCCTTTGCCCTCGGCGATGTCTCCGGCAAGGGCCTCAACGCCGCCCTGCTGATGGCCAAGACCACCAGTCTGTTCCATTGCCTCGCCAAGACCATAGACGAGCCGGCGGACTTGCTGCAGGTCATCAACCGCGAGATCTGCGATACCGCCAGCCGCGGCATGTTCGTGACCATGGTGGCGGGCATCTACGACCCGGCGAAGGGCCGGGTTAGTTTTGCCAATGCCGGCCATGAACCCCCCCTTATCCGCCTGCCCGACCGCAGTTACCGGTCCTTCCCGGCCGACGCCCCGCCCTTGGGAATTCTTCCCGGCCTGGCGATCCAGACCACCGAGGCGAACTTGGAACGCGGCGAGTTCTACATCTTCTCCGACGGCCTCACCGAGTTCCGCTACGACAATCAAGAAGACCTCGGCGTCGACGGCCTGATCCAACTGATCGAATCGAAATCCAATGATCCGTTACGAACCCGCCTTGAGGCGCTCCTGTCCGACCTCGATGGCGACGGCTGGGAAGTGCGCGACGACCTCACCATTCTCGCCATCGACGACAGCCTTGGCGGAGCCTCGCGATGACCGGTAACAGCGCTCGATCCCAATTGCCGTCCACCGACGGCAACGCGGCCGCCGAACAACTTCTCCTGGAAATCCGCTTTTTCGCCAAGCCCGACCGCCTGAAACTGATCCGCCCCGTGGTCCTCGCCGCCGCCCGCATGTGTGGTTTCGATGAGCAGGGCGGGCAGGACATCGTCCTCGCCACTGACGAGGCTTGCCAGAACGTCATCATCCACGGCTACCGGGGACAGCCTGACAAGCAGATCACCCTCACCGCCTATGACATCGCCGATGGCATCCAGATCAGGCTGCGCGACACCGCCCCGGCGGCCGATCCCGCCCACATCCATCCCCGCGACCTCGATGACATACGCCCCGGCGGCCTCGGCACCCATTTCATGCAGGCGGCCATGGACGACGTCGTCTATCTGCCGGCCCCCGGCGGTGTCGGCAACCTCCTCCGCCTGACCAAACACTTACCGAGGCAGCCATGAGCGCACCCCAAAAGCGCGTTATCGAACTTTCCGGTGACGTTGACCTGGAGCATGCCGCCGACACCAGGCAGATGCTGCTCGACGCCATCGACGGCACCACCGACTTGCTCGTTGATCTCTCCGCTGTGACCTATATCGACAGCTCGGGCATCGCCAGCCTGGTCGAGGCACTCCAGGCCGCGCACGATATCGGCGCCACGCTGGGCCTTGTAGCGCTCAGCACCCAGGCCTTACGTGTCTTCGAACTCGCCCGCCTCGACAAGGTTTTTCCCATCTATCCCGACATGCCGACGGCAATGTCGGCCTAAACGAGACGAACCCCGGATCATGCGCATGTTTGAATCCGTCGGCCGTGGCACAGCGCGGGCCCTGGACGAGGTCGGTTTTGCCGCATCCCTGTTCGGCCAGAGCGCCTTCTGGTTCGCCCTCGGATCGCGCCGCCGCCAGCCAGTGCGCGCCGGCACAATTTTCGCCCAGATGGTCCAGATCGGCAGCGGTGCCCTGCCCATCGCTACCCTCCTGTCGGCGACCATCGGCATCATGCTGGCCATTCAAAGCATCGAAACATTGCGCCTGTTCGGCGCCGAATCTTTCGCCTATATCGGCATCGGCCTGTCCATCACCCGGGAATTTTCGCCCCTCATCATGGGCATCCTGCTTGCCGGGCGTTCCGGTTCGGCCATCGCTGCCCGTCTCAGCACCATGACCATCAATCAGGAGGTCGATGCCCTCCGCGTCATCGGCATCAGCCCGGTGCGCTTCCTCGTCGCCCCATCCCTGATCGCCATGCTTCTGGTACTGCCGGCCCTGACCATGTGGGCCAATCTGGTCGGCCTTGGCGCCGCGGGATTATTCGTCTCCGCCTCCCTCGATCTGTCTTTCGCTGCCTTCGTCACCGACACCATCCGTATTCTCACCGCCAATGATCTTCTCCAGGGCCTCGGCAAGAGTTTCCTTTTTGCCTTGCTCATTGTCCTCATCGGGGTGGTCAATGGCGCCTCGGTGAAAGGCGGCGCCGAAGGTGTCGGTGCTGCCACCACCCGCGCGGTGGTGCAAGGCATTGCCGCCATCATCGTCACCGACATGATCTTCGCATTGCTGATAGCCCTATGAGCACGGCAATTGCCCGGCACCGCCAAGCACACACGGCCGGCGAACCAGTAATCGAAGTCAGCGGCCTCCATGCCCACTATGGCCAGCGCCAAATCCTGTTCGGCGTCGACCTCATCGTCAAACGCGGTGAGATCCTGGTCATCATGGGCGGTAGCGGCTCCGGCAAGAGTACCCTGTTACGGCATTTGGTCGGTTTGGAACAGCCAACGGCCGGAACCATCAAACTCCTTGGCCAGGACTTGCACGACCTGCCCCCCCTGGAGGCCATGGCTCTGCGCCGGCAGATGGGTGTGGCATTCCAGGGCGGCGCCTTGTTCAGCTCCCTCTCTGTCGCCGAGAACATCAAGCTGCCGCTGCGCGAACATGTCCGGCTCGACGAAAAGACCATGGACATCATGGCGAGGCTCAAGCTGGAGGTCGTCAACCTCGCCGGTTTTGGCGATCTCATGCCTTCCGAGCTGTCCGGCGGCATGCTCAAGCGCGCCGCTGTCGCCCGCGCCATCGTCATGGACCCCAAGCTGGTTTTCTTCGATGAGCCTTCGGCCGGCCTCGACCCCGTCGTCTCGTCGGCGCTCGACAACCTGATTTTGCGCCTGCGCGAAGCCATGGGCATCACCATCGTCGTCGTCACCCACGAAGTCGAGAGCGCGTTCAAGATCGCCGACCGCATCGCCATCCTCGACCAGGGACGGGTCCTCGCGGTCGACAGCGTCAAGGCCATTCGCAGCAGCCGCAACCAACGCATCCAGAACCTGCTTAACCGCGTCGCCGAGGAAGAGCAGATCGAGCCCGCCGAATATCTCCGCCGCCTCACCGGCACGCCGGCAACCCCCGACCATGCCTCCATCTGATAAGGAATAATCTATGCGCGGCCACAACAAGAGCTACATATTCATCGGCGCCTTCGTCTGCGCCATGTTAGCGGCTGCTGTGGTTTCCATAGCTCTCGTCACCGGCCGCACCGGCGCCGTCGACCGTTATTCCGTCACCTTCGACAATGTCGCCGGCGTTAAGTTCGGCACCCAAGTCCGCTATGAGGGCTTCCCCATCGGTCAGGTCGAGGGCATCGACCCGGTTTCCACCGACGGCCAGATGAAATTCCGTGTCGATATCGCTGTCCAAGCCGGCTGGACCATCCCCCAGGACAGTCTTGCCACCATCGCCAGCGCCAGCCTGTTGGCCGCCAAGACCCTCGACATTCGCGCCGGCGTCAGCGCCCAGTCCCTGGCCCCGGGAGCCGCCATAACCAGCCTGCCGCCCACCGACATTTTTGCCACCGTCTCCGCTGTGGCGGCCGATATCAGCGCCCTCAACCGCGAGGGCGTGCGTCCGTTGATCGATCAGGTCAGCGCCATCATCGGCAGCCTCGGCGGCACCCTCGAGCGCGATCTTGGCGCCCTCCTCGGCAGTTTGCGGTCCGCCGCCACGACCATCGATACCCGCGCCCCGGCTCTTGCCGATCAGCTCACCGACCTGTCTGAGCGCCTCAACGACAGCGCCGCCGGCCTGCAACGCATCATGTCCACTGAAAATATCGACTCTGTCGAGCAGGCGATCGTCAGTGTCGAACTGACCACGACCAATCTCGCCGCCATGAGCGAGGATCTTGGCCGCACCGTTGGCACCATCGACAAATTGGTACTAGCCGTCGACGACATGGTCGGCGCCAATCGCGAGAATGTCGATAAATCCCTCACCGATGTCCAATTCGCTCTGCGTTCACTCACCCAGAGCCTCGGTTCCATCCTGCATAACCTGGATGGAACCAGCCGTAACATGAACGAGTTCAGCCGCCTCATCCGGCAGAATCCGGGCATGCTTCTCAACGGCACGCCACGGGAAGATGTATCCCCCGCTTCCGCCAGTCTGGAGTAACCGCCATGCGCGCCGCCGGTATCCTGTTGTTCGCCTCATTCCTGCTTGCCGCCTGTGCCGCACCGCCGGTTCCACGCGATTATTTCTATCGAATTGATGTTGCCCCTCTGGCTGGCGACGCCAGACCCATGGCCTTCGACGGTATTGTTTCGATCGCCCCCTTCGAGGCCGACGGCCTGCTGCGCGAACGCCCGATTTTGTTCACCAGCACCGCATCCCCCCAAGAACTGCGCCAGCACGATTATTTTTATTGGAACGACGCGCCGACACGGCTGTTGCAGCAATCCCTCGCCGTCTATCTCCAGGATAGCGGCCTTGCCGAAACCGTCGTCACGCCGGCCATGCGCATCCGTCCCGATTTCGAAGTTATCGGCAAGATCCGCCGTTTCGAGCGCATCCTCGGCAAGAATTCACAGCGCGTCATTGCCAAGATCGAACTCGCGGTCCTCCGCCCCGGCGACGAGGGCCTAATTCTGGTGAAAACCTACGTCGTCGAACGCCAAGCCAAGGATGACAGTGTCGCGGCGGCGGTCGACGCCCTGGGCCAAGCCTTGTCGGAGATCTACGGCAGTTTCACCGCCGACGTCTCCTCGCTCGAACGCGCCAAGAGCAGCTAGCCCCCAAGCATCGCCGCGCCACGCAGACAACCATCCCCGACGAAGGCACCCTGTACCAACACCGGCGAGGCACGCTTGCTCGCCAGGCGGTCCCGGACCCGCCGGTCCAGCTCTTCAACCAGGCTCGCCGCCCCGGCCACGCCGCCGCCCACCGGCATGATATCGGGATCGAGAAAACCGGCCAGCAGCGCCAATGGGCGTGCAACCAGATCGAGATAAAGCTCAACCGCCTGCCCTGCCCCATCGTCGCCGGCCTGCCACAAAGCCAGCACCCCCGGGCAATCCAATACTTCATTGGTAACAATCCGGTAGATCCGCTCCACCCCGCGCGCCGACCCATAGGGGTCGAGGCAGCCGGCCACGCCGCAACCGCAGGACAATGGCACCAACCCGCGGGCCACCAAATCGTCGGTCAACCGGCCGCCATGCCCCCACTCGCCGGTAAACCCCGAATGGCCGCGTATCAACCGGCCATTGACCACAATGCCGCCGCCGGTCCCGGTCCCGATGATAATCCCCGCCACCACGCCAAACCCCTGCCCCGCACCGGCCAAAGCCTCCGCCATGCTAAAACAATCCGCGTCATTGCCCACATGAACACGGCGCCCCAACACCGCCCCAAGCGCGCGCTCCAACCGCCTTCCCGTGAGATGCGGGATATTCGCACTCAGCGCCTCCCCGCTATCTGGATTGATAACGGCGGCAACACTCAATCCCACGCTCTGCGCCGGCCCGTGAACCCTCTCCGCCCCGTCCACGCGATCCGCGATCAGCCCGACGAAGGCCTCCCACCGATCGGTGGGTGTGGCATCGCGACGGGTCTCCACAATCTCCCCATTGCCGGCGAAAACCGCGAAATCCGTATGGGTACCGCCCACGTCGAACACGTATCGCATCGCCCAAAACCCCCTTTGCTCGGCAATCTCAGCCTGCCATACCACCGCCACCCCGTCGTTGGACATGGTCGGGTCTTGCCCACATAATGCCGCGCTCGAGCCTGCCGGGATATTCCACCGGCTTTGAATCTACGGGTTGCAAGGCTATTCGCCCTCGCCCTGACTTCCCAGCAAAGAGGTTGCCATGACAAGTTCCCCGCGCGTATCCGACGCCGATCTCGCCGCACAGGCCAAGGACGTCGTTGTCAAAGGCGCCATGAACCCGGGGTTCGAGCGCATTATATCCCCCCCCGCATTGGGTTTCGTCGCCTTGCTCGAGCGCAAATTTGGCCAGCGCCGCCGCGACTTGCTCGCCGCCCGCGAAGCCCGCCAGGTCCGCATCGATGCCGGCGAGATGCCCGATTTCTTGGCCGCGACCGCCGCTGTGCGCGCCGCAGACTGGACCGTCGCACCCCTGCCCCAGGATCTGCGCGACCGCCGCATCGAAATCACCGGTCCCACCGACGCCAAGATGGTCATCAACGCCCTCAATTCCGGCGCCAATGTCTTCATGGCCGATTTCGAGGACGCCAACGCCCCGACCTGGGCCAACATGATCGAAGGCCAGATCAACATGGCCGACGCCATCGCCCGCACCATCGAATTCACAGATCCCAGGACCGCCAAGGAGTACCGCCTCAACGACAAGGTCGCTGTATTGTTACAACGCCCGCGCGGCTGGCATCTGCCCGAGGCTCATATCCTGGTTGACGGCCAGGCCATGTCGGCCTCGCTGTTCGATTTCGGCCTCTATTTTTTCCACAATGCGAAAAACCTGCTCGCCCGTGGCTCCGGCCCCTATTTCTACCTGCCCAAATTGGAGAGCCATCTCGAAGCCCGTCTGTGGAACGACGTTTTCATCACCGCGCAAGACACGCTCGGCATCCCCCAAGGCACCATCAAGGCCACGGTGCTGATCGAGACCATCCTCGCGGCCTTTGAGATGGACGAGATCCTCCACGAACTGCGCCAGCATTCCGCCGGCCTCAATTGCGGCCGCTGGGACTATATTTTCAGTGTCATCAAGAAGTTCCGCAACAACCCCGACTGGGTCCTGCCCGACCGTGCCGAGGTCACCATGGCGGCCCATTTCATGCGTTCATACAGCCAGCTCCTCATCAAGACCTGTCACCGCCGCAATGTCCACGCCATGGGTGGCATGGCCGCGCAAATCCCCATCAAGAGCGATCCCACGGCCAACGCCGCCGCCATGGAAAAGGTCCGCGCCGACAAGCAGCGCGAGGCCAAGGACGGCCATGACGGCACGTGGGTCGCCCACCCCGGCCTGATCCCCGTGGCCAAGGAGGTCTTCGACGCCATCATGCCGGGCCCCAACCAGATCGACCGCAAGCGCGAGGATGTCAACGTCACCGCCGCCGACCTTCTCACGGTTCCTCAAGGCAAGATCACCGAAAACGGCCTGCGCCAGAACATCAACATCGGCAT
>QIGO01000156.1 GCA_003230015.1 Alphaproteobacteria bacterium
GCAAATGCGGACCTGTGCTGCGGCCCGTACTTCCCACCAACCCGATCTTGTCGCGAAACTCTACCTCCTGACCACGTTCGACGAGGATTTTGTCGAGGTGAGCATAGCGCGTGCGAATACCGAAGCCATGATCGATTTCGATAAACTTGCCGTAACCACCGTTCCACCCGACGAATGTAACCCGTCCCGGCGCCGTCGCATAGACCGGAGAACCCCGATCGCTTTTTAGATCCGCCCCGGAATGCAACGCCGCGCGTTTCGAGATCGGGTCGCTGCGGCGCCCAAACGGGCTCGTCAGGCGATAGCCGTCCAAGGGCGCGGCCAGGGGTAGTCGGCTCAGGAGATCCTGCATACTGCGCCATTGTCCGACCCGTGCCTCGAGTACGGCCAAGCTGCTGGCCATCTCCGCGCCAGGCTCGCCGGTTGGCAGCAGGGGCACGAAGGGTCCCCCTTGGTTGGATGCCGGTGTCGCCCGCGCCAGCATTTGTTCCAGATCGAGCCCGGTGATCGCCACCGCCTGCTGCACCAGCTCAATGCTTTCAGCGGCCTGCGCCCCAAGCCGGCCAATGACGTCTGTTTGCGCCGCTTCAAGCGCGGCCAGACGGTCTTTCAGCGTCTCCGTACTGCCGGCCAGCCGGTCCCGTTCACGCGCCAGCCGGTCCCGATCCTCGGCAACATCGCTCAACCGGGTCGTCGTCGATTCCAAATTCCTCGACAGGGCGTTCCTGCTGTAGATGAGCGTGTCCAGATCTTCTTGCAATGCCGCCAGCCGGTCCTGCAATTGGTCGCGCTCGAGGACGACCCGGCTGCGGCGCTCGAATTCGGTCCAAAGACCCGCTTCGGCGGTTTGCAACCGCGCCTCGAGCTGCTGCCGAGTCTCGATCAGTGCATCGACACTACCGCGAAACTCCGCCAGCTGATCCTCGAGCCCTTCGCGCTGCGCGACAATCCTGTCCCGATCGGCCATCACCACCGTTAACCGTGACTCGGTCTGCTGCAGCTCGCCAAGTAATGTGCCGCGGGTTGATTTTAGCGCACCGACATCCCCTCGCAGGGCCACCAGCCGTTGCTCCAGCTGGTCCCTTTCCACTTCCAAACGTTCCTGATCCGCCTCGGTCGTGCCCAGCAGCCCGAGCACGGTCTCCAGCCGCTTCTCCGCCACCGCCTTGGTTTCAGCGAACTCCCGCAGCTGCCCCTCTAGCAACGCCAGCCGCTCTTGCAGGCCGCGCCGCGCCGCCGCCACCCGCTCCCGTTCGCCCTGGGCATTGCTTAGGTTCACCCCTAGCTCGGCGACTTTGCGGCTCATCTCCGAATTGAGTTTGGAGAGCCGCTCCACCTCGGCTTTGTTCTCGCGCAAGCTCAGATTTACAAAAACGTTTTCATCCCGATATCTCTCGAGAGTCTGCAGCACCCGGTCGCGCGCTTGCTGCCAAGCCGCTATTTGGCTGTCTTTCTCATCGAGAGCGCGCTTGTATTCGGCTCGCTCCGAAGACAGCCTGACGGATTCCAGAATGAACCCGCCGGTCGCGATCACCGTCCAAACCGCAACGCCCACGACCGACGCAACCACCGCCGCCTGTGTTCGCCGGCCCACGGCCAGATACCGCATCCGTCCGTCGCCACGCAGGATAATCTCCCGCCGCTCGGGAAAACTGCGCTCATACCATTGCCGAATCCGAACCCGGACGGCCTCCCCACCCGCATACGCCACGATCGTCTCCCAGGCTATTATCGACTGCCCTCAGATTGTCGGCAAAGGTAGCCTCCCCATGACGCACCTGACAACCCGCGACACCAAGATTTACCCTCTAGATGCGCAAGTTATCTTGGATATCCACATTGAAACAAAGAGTTAACTGTCTGATTGCATGGAATAATATCGATCGCACGATGTTGAAATTCGCAATCGGGTGCTCACTCTTGTCACACCGCCAAGGGCCCATTTCTAACGTTTGCCGCCTGCAAGTCGTAGTGCTTCGGGCCGCCGGCGCAACGTCCCCATAGCCCATATGCCAAGAAACGGCCCTATCGCCAGGAAAGCAAAAGCAAAGCGCCAGCCCACAAGATCGACCAGTGGCGGAATGGAGTGAATAGTAATGATGGTTAACAGGAAGCCCAGGCTGGTCTGCACGGTAACCATGGTCCCCACCAGCCAAGGATCGCTGAGTTCCATGATACTTGCCGAGAACTGAGCCGAATCCGCCACCACGGTGATGCCCCAGATGGAGAATAGCAGGACCACCAGCCAAGGGTTCCCGCTAAACGCAAAGCCCACCGCCAGCGCGCACAGACCGCTGATACCCATGGCCCCCATGGTCAGCGTCGTCCGCCCCAGCCGATCGGCGACATACCCCCCTGCGAGACAGCCCACCGCACCGAGCCCGATGGTCAGGAAAGTCGCCAACTTGGCGTAGAGAGCGGCCTGCGGACCCCCGGGATTGATCGCAAAGCTGGCGCTGAAAAACAGGCCGGCCCACGCCCACATGGCGTATAATTCCCACATATGTCCCAGATAGCCCAGATTGGCCAGGCGCAGCGGCTTGGCGGTCCAGGCCTGGAGCACGAAACGCGCCTCGAACTTCACCGCCCGCCGCAGGTTGGGACCCAGCTGGACGAAATTAACCAAGATCCCGGCCGCAACCGCCAGGCCGGAAGCCGCCGCCATGGTGAAGCGCCAGTCGAACTGACCGAAGGCGTTGATCAGATGGGGCGATGCCGAACCAAGTGTCAGTGCCCCTACCAGCAAACCCACCAGCAGGCCCATATCGCCCTTGGCCCAGCTTGAGGCGATTTTCATGCCCACCGGATAAACCCCCGCCATCGAGGCCCCGACAACCAGGCGCAGCAACGGCACGGCGATTGAAGTCGGATCGACCGCCAGAACGGCGATATTGGCACCGGCGCCGACCAATATGGCAATGGTAAAGAATCGCACCGGCGCCAGCCTGTCCGCCAGGCCCAACACCGCGCTGATCAGTGTCCCGACGACGAAGCCTACCGAAACACTGCTGGTGATCAGCGAAGACTGCAGGTCGCTAAGCGCGAATTCGGCCCTCAGCGCCGGTATCAGGGCCGACGCCGAAAACCACAGGGAAAGCGCCAGCACCTCGCAAAGGGCCAGCAAACCCATCGCCACCCACTTCGCCCGAACATCTACCGGGACACCCACATCCAAGGCCGGCGCACCGGCTGGCACCTGGGGCACTTCTTGTGGCGGGCGAAAATAGTCCGGCTTGGGATCCAAAGGACCTGACATGCGCCGACAGCTTCCCCGATCGGCGCGAACCCCGTCAAGTCAAGCAAATTCACATCAAACTGATCCGGCTTTAGCCTTAACTATGAGTGGCTTGGCAGCGCCAGCGCGTCGTTCCGGTTCTCCTGAATCGCCGCCAGCAAATCATACCAGCGATGGCGCCGGCAGGTGCGAACCGCATCGAAATGGCCAAGCTCACGGCACAGGCCCAAGGCGACATCCCGATTGTCCTTGGTTGGATCGTTTCGGTCCAATTCACACCGCGACTCAACGTCCAACTCCTCGTAGCACACCGCGCATTCTGAAGCTTGCTCGCCAACCGCAACTTCTGGCTCCGAAACCGACGGCCGCACCACATGGCCGCCCATGACCTGTGCCAAGGAGTCAAAAAATTCGTCTGGCGAAGTGTCTTTCAGCAGATAACCGTCGATACCGGTTGCCAGAGCATTCTTGACCCGCTCCGCCCCCCCGGTTCCTGCCAGCACGACCAACTTTGCAGCAACGAAACACGAACGCAGCCCGGTTACATACCCATTAATATCCTCGACCGTCGTCGGCAGGTCGAAAATCACCAATTCCGCATCTGTCGCGGCGGTTTCACCTCTCAGCATGGCCTCGACCGATTCGGCCTCGCCCACGACCTGATATTGATACTGTTCCAGTACGCTCCGCAGGCCTTCCCGGAACAGCAATTTAGCATCGATCACAAAAGCAGAGATTTTGAGCATTCGGACCTACCTGGTTCGACTACGTTTTTTCAACTTACCACATTATTGTCACAATACCCCAATCAGTTCGGTAAGGACAGGAACTTGAAGGCATAGAGACCCTATCCTAATTGGCATAGCCACAATTAGGACACGGCCGGAAAGCCAAGCTCAGAAAGGGTTTTGGCCGCAAATCACAACAAAATGCATGTCCTGAATCAGGGTTAACAGAGCCCCTGGCGCCGCCCATTCGGTCATTCGCAAGCCCAAATATGCCTCATGCCCCCCAAATGGCATATGGCTGTTCCCGCCGTCCGGTAGCTGGATTACCGCCGCACCACCAGGCAGTCCTGACCACGCTCACGCAACGAGCGGCACAGCGCCTGTGCCGCCCCCGCATCGTCGAACCGGCTCGTCAGGACCCGAAAAAAGGTCCCTCGATTGCTTACCGAGCCCTCACGGACCACCAGCTCGATCTCCCGTAGCAGCGCCGGATAGTTGCCCTTGAGCCGCTCGAATTCACGCTCGGCCTGTGCCTGGGTCTTCAAGGAAGAGAGCTGGACCGCATAGCCGTCCGACTCCACTGCGGCCACCTCACGCGACTCACCCGCCGCCAATCCACCAAGAGACTGCTGCGCCAGCCTAGCCGTTGGCTTTAGCACCGGCACGCCGGCCGACCCGGCAACGACTGCGCCCGTTACCGGTGGCCCCACATCGCTCGGCGGCAATGAAGCGACTTCGGTGGCACCGACCGGCTCGGTTTCATCACCCACGCTTGCCGCACCTTCGCCACCCGCCGCAACCGCAATCGTCGCCGGCGCAAGAGGCTCGAGCGAAATTGCCGTGTCCACCTCCTCCCTCACCTGTGGCGCTGTCGCCTCCACCGCGACGGCGGCGGCCGGCGCCGCAATATCGACGCTCAACGGCGGGGCTGGCGGGGCTGTAACGCCCACCGGTCTGGGCGTCGCCGGTATTGGCGTGTCCTCTGAGGCAGCGACAACCGGTGCGGCGGGCACTTCCGGTGCCGGCAGCGGATCGGCCGCCGGCGCGATTTCCTGCGCAACCTCAACCGTCGGCGGCGGCAGTATTTGTTGCGGTTTCGGCGGCGTTACCTCGGCCACCGCTTCGCCATCCTGTGCATCCGGGGCATCAAGCGGTGCCACCGCCAAACCGCTAGCCCCCGGCCCGTCAGGCTCGGCGCCGATCGGTCCAACAGGCACGAAATTCGGCGTCGGCACGATGACATCATTCGCGCCCGCTGCCAGCGTGGCGTCATCCTCGCCCCCCGAGCCGCCCCCCCCGGTTAACGCCAACACGATCTGCGACACCGCATAACCTAGCTCGTCTACGGTCGCCCAAATCGTCGGCTCGCCATTCGCCCCCACCGACGACACCAAGCCGCCGCCGGAGTCACGGTTGATGCGATAGACCTGCCAGGTAACACCCAGAAAAACGGCCAGGGCCACAACGGCCCAAATCACCGGTGCCTTCCGGCTGCGCCGCCGCGAACGACCCGATATTACCCGCGCCCGCGCTTGTAAATCGCCGATCCGGATCGGCTGCGCGGCGCCAGCTTTCACCTCGGACGATCGAGCGGCAGGCCGTTTGAGACGCACCGCACCAACGCCCACGCCGCCATCCAGGCGCGGATCTCCGCTCCGGCCGGCAGCCGCAACCGGCTCCGGCGGCTCTGTCACGGGAGTTTCTTTTGGCGGCGTTTCATTCACCGGCGGGCCGTCCTGCCCATCCATCGAAGACAACACAGCCGCCAGGATGCCCTCGCCTTCCTCGGGCCGGTCTTTAGCATCGGCGCCGAGGCCGTTACCCGCCTCCGCAACCGGCGGGGGTTCCGCGCCAGGCGCGAGGCTATCACCGGCAAGCTGGTCTGGTTTTGGCGCCGCCAATGCCTCGAATTCGCCACCACGGACATCATCTGACGCGGCATCGGCATCCCGTTCGCCCGCGCCGGCCTTACGCAACGCCAGCGGCATTACGAGAATGGGCTCACGCGGATAGCGCTCCGGCGGCTCCGGCGGTTTCTCGGCCGTGGCGTCCCTGTCGCTTTTGCCCAGCACCGGCATCGCCGGCAGCGATTGGGCGCTGTCCATGGACAGGGTGGGCTCAAGACCCACATCCCTCGACGGCACCAATGCGGGCGTCGGGTCGGCGGCTCCTGCCGGCTTGGACTCCTCCGACTGGAAAGGATGCGGCCGGATAGCGATCTGCGACAGCGGTGCCCACCCTTCTTCGGCACCGCCGCTTTTGCTCAAAAACGCCGGTCCAAGATCCAACGAAGGCTGATCGCTATCGGCTTCCTTCCGCGCGTCGATCGGCCTCGACGCAACCGATTGCGGATCCGTCGTCTCGCTCTCATAGGGTACGGCGCGGGTAAAGCCGGCCGGAGTCGCCCCGCCTTTCCTGGCCAGCAGGCTACCCGTTAGCGTTGCTACTTTCTCTTTATTTGTGTCAGTCACTCACGCCTTCGCATGCTGAAGCTGCGTCACCTTTTTTCGCGCCGCCGGGGCGCCCGACAGAATATCCGTGCCCCGATGCCGGCCCTGCAGCCGATTGCTAAGATACTCCCACAGGTTGGCGATTTCTGTGGCTGACTTGGATTTTCCGCCAATCTCCAACACCGTCCGCCCATCGATCATGCTGGCGGCGAAATTTGTCCGCTGATGGACAATTGACGGTGCCAAGGTTCCGTGCTGCGACAGCGCAATCACCACCTCGGACGTGATTCGCGCCCTCGGGTGGGCGCCATTGACAACAAATACCAGCGGTTTCCCCAAATTCTCAACCAATTCCACTGTCGCCCCCACCGAGCGTAGGTCATGCGGACTGGGCCGCGTCGGCACAACCACCAGATCCGCTACTTTAATAACGTCCGCTATGGTCGTTGTAATCGCTGGCGGCGTGTCGATCACTACTAAATTGGTACCCATTTCGGCCAATTGTATAAGATCCTGCGGCAAAGTCGGCACCGACGTCTGCACAAAGACCGGTGTTTCGGCGACTCGGGCATTCCACCAATCCGCCAAGCTGCCTTGCGGGTCGGTATCGATGAGTGCAATTGGACCTGCGCCGGCTTGCTCCGCCGCTATTGCTATATGGCCTGCAAGAGTAGTTTTCCCTG
This sequence comes from Alphaproteobacteria bacterium, assembly GCA_003230015.1. Classification (GTDB taxonomy): domain Bacteria; phylum Pseudomonadota; class Alphaproteobacteria; order UBA6615; family UBA6615; genus SZUA-147. The sequence continues at coordinate 7,097 of QIGO01000156.1, forward strand.
AACCGCCCTTTTGCGAGGCAACCGCCAACACATGCATCTTCGTTATACGCCTTTCCTTAAAGCCTTTCGGCCCCAATTAAATCTCCACTCGCTTCTTGGGTGCGCCGCTCGGCCAGGTATAAAGCGCCTAGTTTTGTCTTGTTTGTTCGAGATCAAAGTAATGATTGCGCGCGGTTCCGCCTATTGCGACCAATTGCAGCCGCCACAGCAAGATCATGTGGGCTGCTCCAAGAGATGCACATAATCTTGCAAACTATCGAGCGAGTCGGCGCGTGTTGATCGTGCATCGGTATGACACTACTACAATCGACCGGCAAGGGTCCGTTGCCCTGTGTCGCGCTATGGGCGGCAACAACGCGCATAGCCGCAATGAGCGCCCCACACTAGCGTCGACCTTTTCCGAAAGGAAGACCCGGCACGCAAGGAATTAGCCTATGGCAGGCCATATCAGTGCGCCAAACAAGGTTACCGCGGCGACTCGGGGCCCGCGGTCCGAACCGGGGATTTCAGAATGCGTTAACGCTAATCGATAGTAACGCCGCCAATCAGGCCGGTTGGGATGAACAAGCGACGCCTATTGGGCCGCGACCCTGTCGCCCGCTTCCCGCGCAATGCGCACGAGTTTCGAAGCCAGCGCCCATTTACCGCTGCTGCGGGCTTCTTGGGCCAGTCGCCAAGCCAGCGCCGGGTCGTTCAACAACCGCTCTACGTCGAGCCCGGTGTCGGTAACCTCAACGTCCACGCCGGCAGCATTGGGTGCATTTGCATCCGCCATATCTGACTATCCCCTTCGCCAACGCCGTTTCTCCGCCCTGGAGCTTTTTCCGTTCAAACGGATCCGTTTGAACGATTAGAAAATGCGCCAAAACAACAAGCTAGAGCACATGGAGTGAACGCAAGTGAATGTGGAATTTGCTCTAGCGCCGCATTTTCCTGCACGTCAGGTAATCCGATAGCCTTGCCACACAAACCTTAACGCCACCCTTCCAGGCCGAATGTTAACGCCGGTTCGCAGAGTTAATGTTATGTCAATTGCCCCTCGGCCCGCCCCTAAAGAGGCATGGCGATCCGGCGCGGACCGGCGAGAGTGTCAGGTCATTAACCTTAACACATCAAGTAATAAGCCGCTTTTTACACAAACTTCGGGAATATAGGCATCAATTAGCCTAAATATTTACAAATAGTTTACGAAATAATTAGGTCAATCGAGAGATTTATATTGCATTAACCATTTGGGATAGTGAAGATACTCCTAACGAGCACACAAACGGGGGCTTCGACGGACATGACGAACGCGATCTCAACTCTCATAACCGTTCCCGCAGCACTGCAACGCGCCGGCTTCAAGGCCCTCCTCCAAGGCAGTGGTTTTGACGTCATGGGTGAGACGGCCAGCGTTGCCGAGGCCATCGGCCAGGTCTCCAATGGCGCCGCGCCGGCCTTGATATTGATCGAGTGTCCGGACGCCGATTCCGTCGAATTCGAGACCCTGCTCACCATCAAGCAGGTCGCCCCCAACGCCCGCGTCGCTGTCCTCATCGACAGTCTGCCGCCCCACGCTGTCCAGGCGCTCTGCCAGGCAGGTATTGAGGGTCTGCTGAAGACCGATATCGCCCCTGAAGCCCTGATCGGCTACATCAACCTTATCCTGCTCGGCGAGCATGTGCTCCATCGCCAAGTCGCCAGCGCCACCGTGACCCGTTTGTCGCCCAAGACCGCCATCAGCGCCAAGATCTCCGAGCGCGAACTCGACGTCATCCAGCACGTCGCCAATGGGCTCTCTAATAAGGAAATCGCCCTGCTATTCGGCATCATGGACGGCACGGTGAAGATCCACGTCCGCAATATCCAGCGCAAGCTTCAGCTCAAAAATCGCACCCAGATCGCTGTCTGGGCCGTCGAACAGCGCATGCAACTGCCCCAGGCCGCCTGATTTAGCACCCGCCAGCACAAGCAAAACCGACATCGGAGCCGGAAAATGTTCACCAGCATGGGTTTTTATGTCTTCACTTTCAGTGTCTCTATGGTGCTGCTCTCACTCTCCGCTCTCACCATGAGCCGCATCTGGCGCCCCCTGCGCCGCCCGGCGACACGCATGCTCATGGTCTTTGGCGTTGCCGCCATATCCGGCAGCTATGTCTGGCTGGAAGCCGGCCCGGTCGTCGACTTCCGTCTCAACGCCAATGGCGGCACGCCAACCCTCCTCTTCACGCCGCCAGCCGAAATGAACGCTTGAACCCTAGACCTCTCTCCTCCTTTTCGCCACCATCGGGCAGCCGACGCGCATCCTTTCACAGCAGCCAAGCCGCCCAAAAGCGACGCCGCATCCACAGCCCCGGATGCGGCGTCGTCCGTTCAAGGATCGCCGGCCCCGCCCTTGGCACCAGCTTGACTCGCGCGCCCACGCCTGCCATCCGCTGGTCTGAGCGCCGGATAGCCCGGCAGTGATTATGGGCACGCAAAAGATCCATGCAGCCGACCCTCGCACCACCTTTCGCCAGCGGCTTCGCCATCGGCGCCACCCTCATCATCGCCATCGGGGCGCAAAACGCCCTCGTCCTCCGTCATGGCCTGCGCCGTCACCATGTGATGACGGTAACCACGATCTGTTTTGCCGTTGATCTGCTTCTCATTGTCGTCGGCGTCGTCGGTCTCGGCCGCCTCATCGCCGCCTGGCCCTCGCTCACCTCTATTGCGGCCTGGGGTGGCGCGGCATTCCTCGCCTGGTACGGCCTGCGCGCGGCCAAGGCGGCGATCCGCCCGGGAATTCTGATTGCCGGCACCGAGGAACCCGCCCCGGCATACGGCCGAACAATCTTGGCCACCCTCGCCGTCAGCTTGCTCAACCCCCATGTCTACCTGGACACCGTCATTCTAATTGGTGGCATCGCGGCGCAATATGACGAGGCCCCAAGGCGGCTCTTTGGCGCCGGCGCCGCCCTCGCCTCGCTGATCTGGTTTTACAGCCTCGGTTTTGGTGCCCGCCTGCTGGCCCCGCTCTTCGCCAGCACACTGGCATGGCGCCTGCTCGACCTGACGATCGCGGTTGTCATGTGGAGCATCGCCGCAGGTTTGATCTTGAGCCAGCTGCGGCCAACGGGTTAACGCAACACCGCCGGTCCGGTCCGGCTGCGCTGGCCCGACCACAGCCGCACCAGCCGGTCCGCTTCGGCAAGATCCTGCGGCGCCATTTCGGCGGCCAGCAGCTCCCGCCCCACGACCGCCGCATCGACCCCGGCGTCCCCGGCGATCTGCAGCCATTTCATCGCGTTCACCAGATCCTTGGCAACCCCGTCCCCGTTGGCAAAGAGCACGGCGAGATTATACTGCGCCAGCGCATGTCCCTGCTCAGCCGCCAACCCATACCATTTCGCCGCCTCGGCAAAATCCTTGGGTACCGCCCTGCCCTCCACATACATAACAGCCAGGGCATACTGCGCCCGTAAATGTCCTTGCTCGGCCGATTTGGCAAACCACCAGGCTGCCTCGGTGAGATCTTGCGGCACCCCGCGGCCATCCCGATACATGATCCCGAGATTGAATTGCGCCCCGTCATGCCCATCCTCGGCCAGCGGCCGCCAATGTTCCAAGGCACCGGGATAGTCGCCCTCGAGGAACGCCACCACCCCGGCGTCGAAATCCGCCGCCCGCGCCGGCAAAACGACAACAAAACAAAGGGTGAGCAACACCAATATGCGAGCCATCCCGCACTATGTGCGAGCACTCCGAGTCCATTCAACCGGGGCAAAAGAGTGATCTAACGACCGCCGCCAGTCATGAACGCCTCGATGGCAGCCCGGGTCAGAGGGCCTATTTTACCGTCGAGCGGCCCGGGATCGAACCCCTCAACGGCCAGCGCTGCCTGCATACTAAGCACCAGGGCTTGGCTGATCTTGCCCGATACCTTGCCTTTGCCCACGCCATACCAGCGATAGGCCAGGACGCGCGCGCGGGTTAGGTCGTTTTGGCTGAGTTCTTTCTCGACTTGCTCCCGCGCCGCGGCCGCGCGAATTCGCACCGTCGCGTTGCCCAAATAGGACGCCAGGCTGAACCAGGCATGGGCACCTGCCGGATCCTTTTTGACCCCCTCGCCTTCCAGGAGCATCGCCCCGATATTGTATTGCGCGTCTCCAACTTGCGCTAATGCGGCTTTGCGATACCAATCTGCCGCCAATCGCTGGTTCTTGCGCACCCCTTGGCCGTTGTCGAGCAACACGGCGAGATTATACTGCGCCTGAACATGGCCCTGCTCTGCCGCCTTGCGGTACCATTTCGCCGCCTCGGCAAAATCATGTTCGATCGCCAGACCGCTCGCATGCAGCAGACCGACTTGATATTGCGCCCTGACAAATCCCTGTTCGGCGGCGCGGGTGAGCCATTCGATCGCCTTGCGATGGTCCAGCGGCACGCCACGGCCACGCAGGAACATAACCCCCAGATTGACCTGCGCGCCGCCAAATCCCTGCACCGCGGCATCGCGGAACAAAGCGGCGGCCCGCACTTGGTCATCACTGACCCCCAGCCCCTGATCATACATCACGCCGAGGCTGTTTTGAGCCCGCGCCATGCCAAGCACCGCCAACTGCTTCCACGGCACCAGAGCGCCGGCATAATCATTGGCCTTAAACGCCGCCAGGCCGGCTTCGTAGCGGCGCCGCATTTGCGGCGTCCCCGCCCCGTTGCCGGGGACTAGAGCCGCCGGCCCGCCCAGCCATATATCAGCCTCGGGATGGCCTTGCGCCGCGGCCCGCATTATCCACTGCCGCGCCTTCGCCTCGTCGCGGGCAGCACCAAGACCGTTGGCGTACATCACCCCCAGATTATATTGAGCGTCCGCGACACCTTGTTCCGCCGCGCGCGTAAACCATTCCAACGCCGCCAAATAATCGGCGCCGACACCTTGGCCGTTATAGTAGAGCACCCCCAGCCCCAGTAGCGCCTGTGGGTCTCCTTTATCCGCCGACTGCCGCCAACTGTGCAAAGCGGCCGCAAAATCACCGCGCTGATAGGCGACCAGACCGCGGCCTGAATCCGCCCACGCCGGGACCATGGTAAGCAGCAAAATCGTCAATGCCAAAGTAAATCTACCCATGCACCGATAATCGCCACCTGTTGACTTAGCAGCAATATGGCCTCGGCAATAACGCGGCATCCCAAAAGAAATAGCCTGTCTCAGTAGAAGTTAACTGAAAAAAAATCCGGTCCATACGCCCCCTGGCATAGGCTAACCCCCAACGAGAATACGTCCCGCCACGGGCATACTTCGTAATTCGTTTCCGGCCCCCTATTGCACCCGCGCAATATCATTCCTAGCCAGGCGATACTCCACTCAATCGGAGGCGAGAGTCCGGCTTCTGGTCAAGTATTATGGAGAGACAAGCATGATGTTGCGAATAACGCCAGTTTTGGACAGTCGCAGCCTTCGTTGGATTGGAATGGTAATTTTAATTTTCGTGGTCAGTCGGAAAGAGCAAACGACCTAGTCCAAGCCGACCTCATTGAGCGCGGTGAAAGTAATTTTTATGGCCAGTGGACCACGAGTTACACCGGTTACACAACTGTCACCAATTACTCAGAGACAAATATCGCTGACCAGACGGTCAACGACGAAAGTACGAATTATATGACGAGCAACGTCGGCTCTATCACGACGACCGATATCGCGGGCGACAACAACAATCTGAATACGACGAATGAGAACTGCGGCGAAGTCAGTGGCTCTGTTGTCATGGACAACGGCACCGCGCAGGGAACCTCGTCCGGAGGTGCATGCTAATGGCTATTTTCAAATTCAGTACCTTAGCACTCACCGCGGGGGTCCTTTCCGCTTGCGCCAG
>QIGO01000094.1 GCA_003230015.1 Alphaproteobacteria bacterium
GTATCGACGATGACGTCGATATCCGGGTTTTGGGCCTCAAACCGGTCCAAAAGATCGCGCAGCACCTCGCCTTCGTTGCCGTCATTGTACCAGGTAATGCGGACCGTGGTCTGGGCAGAAGCGGTTCCGGCCAGCAGTCCCAACGCGATCGCGCCCAGGGCCGCGGCACGTAAAATCGATCTTGCTCGTCTCATAGATGTCCTCCTCCGGTCATAGTTCACTTTTGTCCGGGCCTCGCCACCAGCGGCGGGCCCGAGGCCTTTTGTTTTGGTGCGCCGCCGTCAACCGGCCCGGGCGTGCCCGTGCGGTCGGTTGAGTGGCGACTGGAATCAAGTCAGCGTGGCTGACTGGTAGGGTCTTTCTCCTGGGCGCGTTTTGGCCTCCCGTTTTCGCTTCGTCGCGAGTGTTTGGCCGTCCATGTATCCAGGATATTGCTTGGCCAAGCGTTCGGTGTTCTCGAAAATATTGTGCAGATGCTGCTTCATGGCGCCGACCGCGGCATCCGGGTCGCCGCCGATCACGGCCTCGACGATGCGAACATGGTCGGCGAGGATGCGTCGGCGCGTGGTCTGGTCCTGGGCATTCAAACAACGCATGCGGTCGATTTGGACCTTGGCATCGCTGATGGTCTTCCAAACGCGCGGCCGTCCGCACATTTCGACCAGATAGCGGTGCATGGCATCATCGGCCTTGACGAAGGCACTGTCGGACCCGCCGTCAAGGAGGGTGCGCTGGCGCTCGATAATGGAGCGCAGCCGGTCGGCGTTCTTCGATGTACAGTTTTCGGCGGCGACGCCGACGGTGCGCAATTCCACGGTTTCGCGCAGGAAAAAACTATCGGCAACATGGCTTAGATTGATGGGGGCGACGAAGGATCCCCGTTGCGGCAGGATGCGCAGGAGCGATTGCTCGCGCAGTTGAATGAATGCCTCGCGCACCGGGGTGCGGCTGACGCCAAGCTGCTGGGCGATCTCATTTTCCGACAGCTGGGCCCCCGGGCTGAGCTCGCCGCGAATGATGCGGTCGCGCAGCAAAGCGACGATTTCGTCGGCAACGGTGGCCCGGTTGGCTTTGAGTTGCAGGGCCATTCGGCGCCTTCATTCAGTCGCTAACTTGTATGGTAGTATCCTTGCATGGCATGGGTAGGGGATGTCAAGGCAAGCCGAAATCGTCAGCGCTGAGGGGCCGGTGAGCTAGGGCGACGATCTTGCCCCTATCGACGAGGTTGTTTGTCACCCCTTGCCGGCGCAGCAGCGCCGCGACTTTGTCGGATATATAGCCTTGGGCGACGCCGTTGAGTGTCAGGGCAACGCCGTCGGCCGCAAACGCCACCTTATTCTTTACCCTTTTTCTTGCTGTGGAACTAAGGAAAGCCGGCCTGGGGACCGCGCTATGGAGGCGTCCATGGCTTCGCTTGCGGCTTGTAACCGGGCGCGGTGTTGGGAGGTCTTTATGCAGACCGGACAGATCTTCGTGTCTTGGTAGCGGACCTGGCAGGGCAGGCAGCAAAGGCACTCGTTTGGGTTGATTTCGCCGAGTGGACGGATTGCTGTCCTTAGTCCTAGCTCAAAGGGCTTTGATCTAGGTCAAGGAGCCTTTTTTCCTGGCCGTCGCCATTTGGCGCCAAAGACGTTGCGGCCCGAACGGGGGCGGGATTTCCCTGACCTTAACGTTGCATAAACCTTGATTGGACTAGCCTTGAGGCCGTGACAGAATTCAATTGGCGTATTCGATGAAAGTGAATGGCACTGGCCGGTTGGGTTCCGGTCCGGCGAAGCGTGCCGGCAAGACTCATAGTACGTCCGACGGCGGGTTCGCCAAGCATATCTCGAGCAGCCCGGAGCCCGATGTATCGGCTGTGAGCGGCGCTGTTTCCATGGGCTCGGTCGAGGCCTTGCTGTCGATTCAGGAGACACCGGATCTGCGGCAGCGGTCTAAATCGGCGGGCTTTCGGCGGGCCGAAGATCTGCTGGACCGGCTCGAGGATGTCCGGGTGGGGTTGCTGCTGGGGCGGTTTTCGCGCCGCCGCCTGGAGGCCCTGGTGACCAGGCTTGGCGAGCAGCGAAGCGGCGATGTCGACCCGACGCTGTCCGGTCTCCTCGACGAGGTCGAATTGCGGGCCAAGGTTGAATTGGCCAAGCTCTCGGTAATTTGAAGTCGCCAAAATGGCGGTCCGGCGGGCGAACGGGGCGCCTATGTGCGGGGTCTCCCGATGCCGACGATTTCGTGTTACCTCGTAATAATCGATGAATATCAGCAACTTATGCGGCGTCTCTCTGAGATAGAGTCGGGTTTTGCCGCTGCCTGGGGGCAATATCGCGACACGCTAAAAGCGAGTTTGTGGCGCCGTGGAAAATCCATATAATCCGGCGGCCAATAACGGCCTTGGATAGATGAGCGCTTGGGGACAGGTAATGTCGTCGACGTTGGAAACATCAGATTACGAACCCTCCAAGGACGAGAGGTTTATGAATGAGAGGATGCGTAGCTATTTCCGCCACCGGCTGACTGAGTGGCGGAATGGGTTGCTGCGCGAATCCGATCAAACGCTAGAAAACCTGCAGCTAGAAAGCCCGCAGGAGGCGGATATCGCGGATCGGGCCTCGTTAGAGGCAGATAGAACGCTGGAGTTGCGGACGCGCGACCGGGGCAGAAAACTAATCTCCAAGATCAATGAAGCGCTTAACCGGCTCGATGACGGCAGCTACGGATTTTGTGTCGAGTCCGGCGATCCCATTAGTCTGCTGCGCTTGATGGCTCGACCTATCGCGACCTTGAGTATCGAAGCTCAGGAGCGCCACGAGCGGCTGGAAAAGACCCATAAAAATAACTAGAGCAAGTTCCATTCACCTGCGTTCAGTGCTCTAGCTCGTTATTTTGGTGCATTTTCTTATCGTTCAAACGGATCCGTTTGAACGATAAGAGCTCTGGCAAAAAAACGACTCAAATAGTATGAGGCCGACCGCCTGGATGGCGGCCGGCCTCACTGTTTGGTCTACGTGACCGATGGTCTACCTGACCCCGGGCCTGCCTGGCCTAGAATGGGAAGAAGATGTCATAAATCTGCTGGCCGTAACGAGGTTGCTGGACGTCGGTAATCTGGCCGCGGCCGCCGTAAGAGATCCGCGCTTCGGCGATTTTCTCGGACGGCACGGAATTGGTGGAGCCGATATCCTCGGGGCGGATGACGCCCATGACCTGCAGTTCACGGACCTCAAAATTCACCCGGACCTCCTGGCGGCCACGGATGACCATGTTGCCATTGGGCAGGATCTGAGTGACGATCGCGGCGACCTTAATCTTGATGGTTTCATCGCGTTCGATCTTGCCGACGCCGGTGTTGCTGCCTTTGCTATCGGCATCGATAAGGTTGGTGTTAGTGATCGCCTCGGGAAGAATCGCATCCAGTGCGGCCTCATAACCCAAGAACCTGCCTAAACTGGCATCTTCGGCGGCGGTACGGCTGCGGCTGGTGGAATTATTGATCTTGGCGCTGTCCTGGAGGTCAATGATGACGGTGAGGATGTCGCCGACCTGGGAGGCGCGCTGATCCTTGAAGAATCCCCGGGCGCCGGTGCGCCATAATGAATTTGCATTGCGGATGACGGGAACCGTTGCCGGCAGTGGCAGCGATACCGGCTGGTAGCCTGGCTGACTTGTTGGATTCTGGATGGTGGTCAGGGGCGGCGGGGCGCCGACCTCGCTGAGCCTGGTAAATGCGTTGCCGCAGCCGCCGAGGACAAGTATGGCGGAAAGGAGGCCGAGGGTGCGTAGCCGGCGCAAAGATGGGCTCATCGGGAGATTCCTGTATTGAGAGCGAGTTGACCGCGGTTGCCGACGACGACGCGGTCAGCGCCGGTCACGGTGGCGTCGATGGTTCTCAGGGTCTTGGTGTTCCGTACCTGTACAAGATCGCCGAGGCTGCCGTCGTCGAGGGCGCGGCCGGTGGCGGTGAGGGTCATATTGTTGCGCGTGAAGGTCATGGTTACCGGGCGTCCGCGTCGAACCAGGATGGGTTGGCCGAGTTCGGTGGCGAGGATGGGCATGCCAGCGCTCAGGGCCCGGCGTGGCGCGAGGCCGATGAGGGCGGCTGGATCGGTGACGATATCGCCCTGAATGGTCGATGCGCGAACTTGCTTGACGGTGATGTCTTGAGCCGCGATACGCTCGCCCCTTGGCAGGAGGCGAGCGGCCACGGGGATTCCCACGACGGCAAAGAACCGACCCGAAACATTGACGCGCCTGGCGGCCGGGTCATCGGCGGGTATGCGCAGCACAGCGGTGAGGCGCTCGCCGCGCTGCTGGATGGCAAGGCTCTCGATGGCGATGGTGGCGGCTTGCTCGACGGGGACATGGATGCGCAGGGCGGTGTTGTTGAGAATCAACTCATATTCGCGGCCATAACCGCGCCGGGCCAATTCGTCGCGTAAAGCCGCTTCGATTTCGGTTTGGGCGACGATGGTGCTGGCCCGTTCGACGGCAACGCGGTCGAGGCGGCTGGCCGCCTTCCAAGGCAGGCCATATTCAGCGGCTGTACGGGTGAGCCAGTTGGCGTCGAAAATGGCGCGGCGGCCAGGTGCGGGTGCGTAAGCGACGATGGCATCGGCGTCGACGCCGGCGCCGTCGAAGATGTCGCCCAGGCGTACGGCCTCGCCCTGGACCGTAATGTTCTTGCGCAATACCGGGGCGGGTTCGGCCGAGACCTCGGCGGCGAACCCCCAGGTGGCAAGGGTGAGGATTATGGCGAGGATGAAGTGACGGGCGCGTCGTATCATGAGAAGACTCCTAGCGCATCCGGTTAATGGTGTTGAGCATCTCATCGGAGGTTTGAATGACCTTGGAGTTCATCTCATAGGCGCGCTGCGCGGTGATCAGGTTGGTGATCTCGGTCACGGTGTTGACGTTGGAAGTTTCAAGGAAACCCTGCAGCATCTGGCCATAACCGGCAGAACCCGCGTTGCCAAGCGTGGCAGTGCCGGAAGCCGGGGTCTCTAAGAACAGGTTGCCGCCTTTGGCCTCGAGGCCAGCGGGATTAGCAAAGGAGGCGAGTTGCAAGCGGCCGACATTGGTGACGTTTACCTGGCCATCGATCTTAACCAGCACTTCGCCGACAGCGTTGATGCTGATGTCAACGGTGTTCGCCGGGATGGTAATACCAGGCTGTATGACGTAACCGTCGGCGTTGACAATCTGGCCGGTGGGGCTGAGTTGAAACGAGCCGGCGCGGGAGTAGGCGTTCTCGCCGCTGGGCAGGGCAATTTGGAAGAAACCGCGGCCGCTGATCGCTATATCGAGGGTGTTGTCCGTCGATGAAAGATTGCCTTGCTCGGAGATCATGTAGACGGCGGCGGTTTTGACACCGAGGCCGATCTGCACGCCGGCCGGGACAATGGTGCCGGCGTCGGAAGAGGTGGATCCGACCCGGCGCTGGCTCTGGTACAGCAAGTCCTGGAACTCGGCGCGCTGACGTTTGTAGCCGGTGGTGTTCATATTGGCGATATTGTTGGAGATCACCTCGACATTGAGTTGTTGTGCAAGCATGCCGGTCGCGGCGATATTCAGGGATCTCATCCCAAATCTCCTTTGTTAAGCGGTGTGACTAGGCAAGAAAATCGCATGGGGCGATCAAATTGATTTGGTTAGGGTCTGGATGGCGCGTTTCTGGCGTTGGTCCTCGGATTCGATCAGCTTCGCCGCGCCTTCATAGGAACGCATGACTTCGATCATGCGGGTGAGCTCGATAACCGCCTTTACGTTGGAGCCCTCAAGCATGCCTTGGATGAGTTCGGTATCGGGAACTTCAAGGGGTTCCTGATCGGTCTCAAAGAGATTTGAGCCGGCCTTGCTCATCTCCTGTTGGTTGGCAAAGGTGACCAGGCGAAGGCGGCCAATGGCGCCATTCTCGGTGGATACCGTGCCGTCGAGGCTGATCTGAATATCGTTTTCGCCTGGTGCGAAGACGATGGGCAGATCGCCCTCGGCAAGGACCGGATCGCCGTTAACCGTCACAAGCTGGCCGTCAGCGTCGATGCGGAATGATCCATTGCGTGTATAGCGCGGGCCTTGCTCGGTCTCGACAACAAAATAGCCTTCTCCCTTGATACCTATATCAAGGGGATTTCTGGTGGCCTTGAGGGGACCGCTCTCGACATTTCGCAGGACACCGCGATCCTGAACGAAAGCAACAGACTCGCCAGCGGTGGCCTTGGAGAGAACCGCGGCGAACATCGAGTTCTCGCCTTGAAAACCAGCCGTGGAGCTGTTGGCGATGTTATTAGCGATGACGTCCATCCGGTTCTGTAGCGCCATCTGATAGGAGAGCGCGACGTTGGCGGCTATGCTCATGATCCGGTTACAGCCCTGTAGCTCATGGAAATTCGGTTTCGGCCTAGCTGCCTGCACAAGGTGTGCCAGGATCGGTAACACCTAAAATCAAGCACTTATGGCGGCTTTCTAAGATTTCATGAGGGCAGTAGGAGCTTTGTCGGCAGGCTTTGCCGGGTAAAGGCTGCCGTCGCGCCGGGCCGATCCGCGAGACCCGCGTGCGTAACCAAATCTTAACCAGGAAGCTCGTAGCTTCAAATCATAATACCGGTGGGATTCTCGCGCCGGCAGGGAATGAACGGTGCCTAGGTATAATGGCTAAAAAAGAAGAGGCTGCCGAAGAGGTAGCCGAAGAAACCGAGGGCGAGGGCGAAGAGCTCGAAGGTGGCTCTCGCAAAGGGAAAAAGCGCCTTGTACTGCTTATCGTGCTGCCGGTCGTGCTGCTGCTTGGTGTGGTGGGCGGGGCGATTGCAACCGGACTTGCCGATCCGCTGTTAGCGATGTTCGGCGTTGGCGAGGCACAAAATGGCGAAATGGCCGAAGAAGAACCGGTCGAAGAGGAAGTGGTCGAAAAGGGGCCGCCAGTCTATTTCGACCTGCCGCAAATGCTCGTTAACCTCAATAGCACGGGGCGTAAGTCTAACTTCCTGAAAATTGTTGTTTCGCTTGAGGTACCCAGCGTGGAGGAGATCTCCTCGTTGGAGCAAGTGCTGCCGCGGATCATCGATAATTTTCAAGTCTATCTGCGGGAGTTGCGGGTCGAGGATCTGAGGGGATCCGCCGGTCTTTACCGTTTGCGCGAAGAACTCATGCTTCGCGTCAACAAAGCTATTCAGCCGGCGCAGATCAATGATGTGCTGTTCAAGGAAATGTTGATCCAGTGAGCGATACGAGCGACGACACCGAAGTGGCCGGAGACGATGACGAAATGGCCGCCGAGTGGGCGGCAATGGCCGGAGACGGAGAGGGCGACGGCGAGGGCGAGGGCGACGGCGATGGTGACGATCTTGCCGCCGGCTGGGAGGCGATGGCGGATGCCGAGGATGGAGAAGGAGAAAGCAACAATACAGGCCGGGTCCTCGATCAGGATGAAATAGACAGCCTGCTGGGCTTTGACGGCGAAGATGAAGAAGGTCAAACCCGCGGTGTCGCCGCGATCATCAACAGCGCGTTGGTCAATTATGAGCGCCTGCCAATGCTCGAGGTGGTGTTCGACCGGCTGGTGCGGATGATGACCACCTCGCTGCGCAATTTCACGTCCGATAATGTGGAAGTCACGATCGATAGTGTGCAGTCTATTCGCTTTGGCGACTATCTCAACTCGATCCCGCTGCCGGCGATGCTGACCGTATTCAACGCCGAGGAGTGGGACAATCACGCCTTGCTTACCGTTGACAGTTCACTAATCTATTCCATTGTCGATGTCCTGCTTGGGGGGCGGCGCGGTACCGCGGCGATGCGTATCGAAGGGCGTCCCTATACGACGATTGAGCGAAATCTGGTGCAGCGCATGGTTACTGTCGTGCTCGCCGACCTTTCGGCTGCCTTCGATCCGCTTAGCCCGGTGAATTTCCGGTTCGAAAGACTTGAGACCAATCCGCGATTTGCGACCATCGCGCGGCCAGCCAATGCCGGTATCGTGACACGAATGCGCATCGATATGGAGGATCGTGGGGGGCGGCTCGAATTGATGCTGCCCTATGCAACACTGGAACCGGTGCGCGAATTGCTGTTGCAGATGTTCATGGGAGAGAAGTTCGGCCGGGACTCGATCTGGGAAACCCATTTGGCCAATGAATTGTGGATGACAGATGTGGATATCGAGGCGGTGCTCGACGAGCAGACACTAATGCTGTCGGATATCTTGGCGCTTAAAGTCGGCTCGCAACTTGCTTTGAACGCGCAACCGAATTCGGATGTGAAACTCTATTGCGGCAATGTCCCGATGTTTAACGGTAAGCTGGGGCGCAAAGGCGGAAATATCGCGGTGCAGTTGGACCAGCGGCTGGTGGGCGCGCGGAGGATCGACTGATGAGCTCGGCCTTAATGCTCGATATTTTGGTGTCCGTGCTGTTGGTCGTGATGATTGGCTACGCCGCCCTGCTGAGCCGGCGGCTTAGTCATCTGCGCAGCGGGCGAAGCGAGATGGAGAGCGCCATAGCCGCATTTTCCGCGGCAAGCCAGTCCGCCGAAGCGAGTGTGCAGAAACTCAAACAACACGCTGGCAACCGCAAAAGCGACCTGCAGGAGAGCATCGATAGCGGGCGCGCCATGCGCGAGGAGTTGGTGTTTTTGCTGGATCGCGCCGAAGAGCAGGCAAAGCGGCTGGAGGAACTTATTCGTTCAGGACGGGTGCCGAAAGGGCCGTCATTGGTGGTGAATAGCGGGCGTGACAGGGACGAAGAAAATTTGGCAGTTAGCTCTGATGCGGCGGAAGAACCGGTTAAAGAACGTTCGGAAGCAGAGAGTGCGTTGTTGAAAACCCTGGCGGGACTGCGCTGAGCAGCCGGCTTTGCGCTGGCGATTGGGAGGTTCATTGTCATGCTGTCCGTGCGTCTACTTCATGTCACGATTGTGGCCGCATTTCTGCTGTTGTTCGTGCGCCTCGGTGATGTGTGGGTGGGTCTGAATGCGACCAATGTGGCGCTGGCGGCCGAGGATGATGGCGGCGATAGCGCGGGGGAAAGCGAAGAGACGGTGGCGGTAGAACTCGCCGAGCCGCCCGAGGAAGACGAGCTGTTGGACGAAGAGTTCACGCTCGAAGAAATCCAAGTCTTACAGGATCTGGCGGACCGGCGAAGCGCTTTGGAAGAGCGTGAGCGCGAGCTCAACCTTCGCGAAAGCCTGCTGAACGTCGCCGAACAAAGGATCGAAACCAAGATCACTAACTTAGAAGATTTGCGGACGGACATCGAGGGACTAATCCGCCAATATGACGAGCAAGAAACCGCCGAGCTGAGAAGCCTGGTCAAGATCTACGAGACGATGAAACCCAAGGACGCGGCGCGTATTCTGCAAGAGCTCGAAACCAAGGTCCTGCTGTCGATCATGGAACTGATGAAAGAACGTTCCAGTGCGTCGGTATTGGCCGCGATGGATGCGGCAACGGCGCGGACCGTCACCACTGAACTCGCACGCCGGCAAGTAATCGATCGGCCGAACGGCTGACCGTTGGGGATGGAATGGTGCTGAGGGATGTGCCCGGGCAATGCAAATGACCGAACGTTTACCAGACCTATTGCCCCCCTGAATGGCCCAATTTACGGCACATTAACTGATTTGTGTTGGATTGATGCTGATTGAACCGACTATTGCTTCGGCGCCGGATTCGCCGAGGATGGAGTAGGAATATGGCCGTTGATTTAGATATGCCCGTCCTTATAGTTGATGACTATAAGACGATGCTTAGGATTATTCGTAACCTTCTTAAGCAGCTCGGATTCAACAATGTTGATGAAGCCATGGACGGCGGCGGGGCGCTGGCCAAGCTTCGTCAAAAGAATTTCGGGCTGGTGATCTCGGATTGGAACATGGTTCCGATGACCGGTATCCAACTGCTTAAAGAGGTGCGGGCGGATGAAAAGCTCAAAAGCATGCCGTTTATCATGATCACTGCCGAAAGTAAGACCGAAAATGTGGTCGCCGCCAAGGAAGCGGGCGTATCGAACTACATAGTCAAGCCGTTTAACGCCGCTACATTGAAAACCAAGCTGACCGCTGTGATCGGTAACTTTTGAGCCGGCTATGCTTGTGTGACAGGCGATCTTTCGGGTCAAAGATAAGGTAATAGGGGCATGGCAAGCGACAGCGAGACCGTGATCGGGGAATATGACGGTATTAGTATCGAGGCGGTAACTTCCGTCGTGAGAGAAGCATTGGACACGATGGAGGGCGATATCTCCAAGATCGACCTTAAAGTCCTGCGAGAGATCGAGTCTATCTCAGAATATATTGCCACGACGAAACGCGAAGTTGCTTCAATGCGGCCGGATAAAATAAGCTCCGAGCATATTCCGGCGGCGACCGATGAACTCGATGCGATTGTGTCGGCGACCGAGGATGCGACAAACCGCATCATGGAATCGGCCGAGGTAATCGAAGGCATCGCCGAGAAGTTGGATGAGGCCCAATCCCAGGCCCTGACTGACGCTGTAACCGCGATTTATGAGGCCTGCGGCTTTCAAGATATTACCGGACAGCGGATCGGTAAGATCGTTAGTGTCATGCAATGCATCGAAACTAAAATCGAGGGTTTGGTCGCGGCGTTTTCCGAGGAAATCGAGAAGATAAAGTCCGAGGCGCCCGAGGAAACGGAAACGCCCGAAACTGCTGTTGACTCCGATTTACTCAATGGGCCGCAGCTCGATGACGACAGGCAATCGCAGGATGACATTGATGCGCTGCTTGCCAGCTTTGACTAATACCAAATCT
>QIGO01000091.1 GCA_003230015.1 Alphaproteobacteria bacterium
CAAACACGCCAAAACAAGACTCTATTAGAGTGTTTCCAGGAAAAGCGGACACCGCTTTTCCGCCAGCAAACACGCCAAAACAAGACTCTATGTATTTCCAGGAAAAGCGGACACCGCTTTTCCGCCAGCAAACACGCCAAAACAAGACTCTAGGGGCTCGTTTTGATTCCATCAAAACCGGAAAGACCCTAGGCACTTTTTGACCAGCCCATTCACTGCCCAACCAAGACCACGTCCACCCGGTCCGCCGGTCCGTCCTCGGCCTTATTTCCAAGCGCGCGGATATCCATACGTGTGCTGCGCACGCCCTTGTCGATCAAATAGGAACGCACCGCCAGTGCCCGTGACAGCGACAAACGCCGGGCCTGGCTCGATGTCTGCGCTGTCCCGGCCGCATAGGCGACAAGCTGCACTTTCAGGGCCTCGTCCTGGGTCAGCTGCTCGGTCAGCGATTGCAGGCGCGCGCGCGCGCTTTCGGGCAATCTTGCCGACCCATCCTCGAATAACAGGCGCAATTCGCCATCGTCGCCCCGCGTGGCCGCCGCGACAGGCGCGGCTGCCTGGTCTGTCGGCACCGCGGCGACGCGCGCCGCGCTCGGCGCTTCTGCGGCTTTTTTGGGCGGCGGTATGGCCGCTATGATCGCCGCTGGCGGCGGTGGCGGCACCGCCGCTCTGCTCGCCGTTTGAGCGGCCGCGGCCACCGCGGGCATCGGCGCGCTTGCTTGCGGAAGCACGGGCCGCGCCGGCACTTGAGGCGCCGGACGCGACGCCCTCTCAGTGCTCGGCGCGCGCGGCGTCGACAACACCGTCGGGCTGGTTGGCGGCGTTATGGCGGCTGTTGGCTGCGGCGGTGCCGGTTTTGGCGCGGGCGCCACGCGCGCCACTGCTGGCGCCTCTCGGGTCAATCCCAAGCGCGCCAGGGCCTCTTCATTGAGCCTCGATCGCGGCGCCGTTGCCGGTGGCGGCAGCAACACCGGCGCCGCCCTTTGTACAACCACGGGCGGTCTTGGGTCAGCCGCCGCGATGCCCTCGGCCGCCGCCGGTCCGCCCCCCAGGGATTCGAGCACGTCGGTATCGACGACAACGCTTGGATTGTTGCTGATATATTGAGACAACTGGGCCGCCGCCGGGCTGCCGGCGACTTGCATCGACGCCAGCACCGCAACTGCAAACCAAAAGGTTGGGTGTTTGAAAACATCACCCGGCATAGCCGACCGACCCATCATTTTTTATATTCCAACGCGCGCGACGCCACATTGCACGCTAAATTAACACCGCAACATAACCTACCACCTAGGGGCCGAACAACACCTTCGCACATAACCCAATATTTGACAGGGTTTAGGGGCTTTATTTGTTCGGGCCATGGCCCGGTGCCCCTGGGCTGGGCTTCGAGAAGGTCGGGTCGGCGTCCTTCAGCAGCGTTTTCAAGGGCCCGTTTAATTCGCCGTTGGTGGCGATGATTTCGCCTTTGGCCAGCATTTTGTCGCCGCCGTCCATGTCGCACACGAAGCCGCCGGACTCCCGCACCAGGATGATGCCGGCGGCCAGGTCCCAACTGCCCAGACCGAACTCCCAAAAGCCGTCGCAGCGCCCCGCCGCGACATAGGCCAGGTCCAGTGCCGCCGAGCCGAGCTGGCGCACGCCGGCGGTGTTCACAGCCACCGCCTGCAATGTCGGCATATATCGCTCATGCCCGGCTTTGCCCAGGAACGGTATGCCGGTCGCGACCACCGCGTCGGCCAGTCGTTGCCGCGACGAGACCCGCAGCCGCCGGTCGTTCAGAAACGCCCCGCTATTGCGTTCCGCCCAGAATAACTCATCCCGCAGCGGGTCATAGACGACACCGGCGATGATATCCTCGCCCCGTTGCAGCGCCACGGAGATCGCGAAATGGGGAATGCCATGGAGAAAATTCGTCGTCCCGTTGAGGGGATCGACGATCCAGCGATGGCTGCCGTCGCCTTCGCTCACCACCCCACCTTCTTCGCCGACGAAGCCGAAGTCCGGGCGCGCATGTCCCAACTCATAACGTAATGTTTTCTCGGCTTTCAGGTCGGCTGCCGAGACAAAGTCCGCCGGCCCCTTGCGCGAGACTTGCAATTGCTGCACTTCGCCGAAATCGCGCACCAGGCCGCGCCCCGCCTTTCGTGCCGCGCGGTCGATGACATTGATGATCGCCGATCGCATCGATTATACCAAGGAGCGTTGATAATGACCCATAGAGATCGCGTACGCGGCCCGTCGGGTAGGAGGGAAGTCGTAGGCGATGTGGTGCATCGTCAAGGCTTTCCGACGCCCTCCGACGGGTCGCGTACGCGACCGCACCGGCGGCTTACCAAGGCTTTCGGACGGCGTTGCGCGGGCTTCGCGATGCCCCGCATCGCCGCAGCCCACGCGCCTTGCACAAAACCTTGGTAAGTCGTCTCTAGGGGTCATTGTCAACGCTCCTTGGTATTATTCCTTGGCGCGCTCGACATAACTGCAGTCCGCCGTCGCCACCACGACCCGCGTTCCCGTGCCGATATGAGGCGGCACCATGACCCGCAGGCCGTTCTCCAGCAACGCCGGTTTGTAGGAGGATGAAGCGGTCTGGCCCTTCACCACCGCGTCCGCTTCCGTGATCGTCAGCGTGACCTTTTCCGGCAGGGCGATACTAATTGGTTCTTCTTCATAGGATTCGATGGTCACCACCATGCCTTCCTGCAGGAACGGCACATTTTCCTCGCCCACCAAATCGACATGCAGACTGATCTGCTCGTAATTCTCCTGGTCCATGAAGGTAAAACTGTCCCCATCGCCGAACAGATATTGATAATCGCGCTGGTCCAGGCGCACCCGCTCCACGGTTTCCGAGGCCCGGAAGCGCTCGTTGAGCTTGGTGCCGTCGCGAATGTCCTTCAGTTCCACCTGCAGGAAAGCGCCGCCTTTTCCCGGCTTCACATGCTGTATTTTGACTGCCCGCCACAGCCGGGCCTGATGCTCGATTACATTGCCCGGGCGGATTGCGTTGCCGTCGATTTTCATACTATTCGGACCATTATCTTGATTGGTTTTGCTGACGCGGAAGCTAGCAACTCGGCCCCAGCGTGACAACGCTACCCCGCCGCCCTCGCAATGACCCGGTTGAATGAAGTGACGGCGGCCCCGGGGCCATCGGGATAGTCCCACACGCCGGCACTCACGGCCAGGAAATCCGCGCCGGCGCAGACCAGTGCGGGGCAATTATCCACCGTGATGCCGCCGATGGCGACCACCGGCACGGTCATCACATCCTGCCACCAGCGCAGCAACTCGGGCCCTGCCTGGCTCTTCGCTTGTTTGGTTTGGGTCGCGAAGAAGGCGCCGAAGGCCACATAATCCGCCCCCGCTTCCGCCGCCGCAATCGCCAGATCTTGTGAGTCATGGCACGTGACCCCGACGATCCTGTCTCGCCCCACCAGACGCCGCGCTTGTTCATAGGGCGCGTCCTCCTGCCCCACATGGACGCCGTCGCAGCCCAATTCGGCGGCCAGATCCGGCCTGTCGTTGAGAATGAAGGAAACATCCCGCTCATGGCAAAGCCGCATCAAGATATCGCTGGCGGCGCGGATTTGATCGTCGCTGGCCTCCTTGAGGCGCAGTTGCACACAAGCGACATCGCCGCCGTCCAAGGCCTGCGCCAGCGGCCCGGCGAAATCCCCCGGCTGCAATTGCGCCGGCGTAATCAGGTAAAGCCGGCTGGCGGGATCAGACAATTTTTCGCCCCTCCTGTAGCCAGGCCAGACAGGCCGTCAGCGGTGCCACCTCATCCAGCAAGTCCAGCACCGGCGGGTCCGGCATGCGCACCAGCCGGCTGCCTTGCTGGCGCGCCATACTGGCCACCCGCCGCCTCACCGCCGGCGGCGCATCAAGCGCGATCCGGTCCACCCCGGCCCGCAGTGCCGCCAGCGCATCCCCCGCACCCTCGCCGCAATCCAGGATCGCGTTGACCGGCACCTGCGGGCAGGCCTGCCTTGCCATGGCGACGACCTCGCGGAACCAGCCCGGACCGCTCGCCGCCGCCGCACCCCGGGCACTCAGCAGGGTCACCTTGCACCCAACGGTCTCGGCCGCTTTCAGGGCGGCGACCGCATGATCCAACGAATAAATGACGATCGCGCCGGCCATGGCATCCTTACCGCCAGCCGCCGGGTCGTCCCTGGTCCCTAACCCAGTTTGCCCAATGCGACGGCGGTATCGCTCATCCGCGATGAAAAACCCCATTCATTGTCGTACCAGCTCAGCACCCGCACCATCCTGCCGTCGATGACCTGGGTCTGTCCCAAATCGAATACCGAGCTCGCCGGGTTATGGTTGAAATCGCTCGATACCAGCGGTTCGTCGTTGGTCGTCAGGATACCTTTCAACGGTCCCTTTGCCGCCGCTTTGCTGATCGCTTCGTTGACCGCTTCGATGCTTGTCTTGCGCTTGGCTTCGAAGACCAGGTCCACCATCGAGACATTCGCCGTCGGCACCCGTACCGCCGTGCCGTCCAGCTTGCCGGCCAGTTCCGGCAATACCAGACCCACCGCCCGCGCCGCGCCCGTGGTCGTCGGGATCATCGAGGTCGCGGCACCCCGGGCCCGGTGCAAATCCTTGTGCAACGTATCCACCACCGGCTGATCGCCGGTATAGCTGTGGATCGTCGTCATGAAGCCGCGTGAGATACCCACCGCGCCGTTCAGCACCGCCGCCACCGGCGCCAGGCAATTGGTCGTGCAGGAAGCATTCGAAACGACGATATGTTTTTTGCGCAATTTGTCGTCATTGACCCCATAGACGACGGTGAGATCCGCCCCCGACGCCGGTGCCGAGACCAGCACCCGTTTGGCGCCGGCGCTCAAATGTTTCCCGGCCGCGTCCCGGCTGGTGAAAATGCCGGTGCATTCCAGCACCACATCCACATCGAGTTTTGCCCAGGGCAGCTTCTCCGGGTCGCGTTCGCTGAGCACCGTGACCTTGCCGCCGCCGGCATCGATCCAGTCTTTGCCGGATTTGATCTTGCCGGGGAATCTCCCGTGCACGGAGTCCCATTTCAGCAAATGGGCGTTGGCTTCCACCGACCCCAGATCGTTGATCGCCACGAAAGTGATATCCTTGCGCCCTTGTTCGGCGGCGGCTCTGAAAACCAGCCGGCCAATACGCCCAAAGCCGTTAATCGCGACCCGAACAGCCATTTTGTCCTCCAACGGATGCGGCCGCCCTTCGGTAGCCTGGTGATGAGAAAACGAAGCCTGGCCTTAGTCCAGTATTTTGCGGGCCAATTCGGCGACCCGCGCCGGCGTAATGCCGAAATGCTCATACAAGGATTCATAAGGCGCCGATGCGCCAAAGCCCTCCATGCCGACGAACGCGCCTTTGTCCCCCAGATAGCGCCCCCAGCCCATCGCCACCGCGGCTTCGATGGCGATCCGTGGGGCCGAGCCCAAAACAGTCTGACGATAGGCCGCCGGCTGTTCGTCGAATAACTCATGGCACGGCATGGAGACCACACTGGCGCCGATGCCGTCGGCTTGCAGCAGCGCCCGCGCCGCCATGGCCACGCCGATCTCCGACCCCGTGGCCAGCAAAGTGATCTGCCGCTGACCCTCGGCCTCGGCGAGTATATAACCGCCGCGCCCGCATAAATTTTCCTCGCTATCCGCAAGGCGTACCGCCGCCAGCCCCTGCCGGGTCAGCGCCATCACCGACGGCCGCGTAGAGGATTGCACCGCCAATTGCCAACACTCCGCCGTCTCCACCGCGTCGGCCGGCCGAAACACGTTGAGGTTGGGAATCGCCCGCAACGCCGCCAGCTGTTCCACCGGCTGGTGGGTCGGCCCATCCTCGCCAAGGCCGATCGAATCATGTGTCATCACGAACACCACCCGCAGCCCCATCAGGGCGGCCAGACGAATCGACGGCCGGCAATAGTCCGAGAACACCAGGAAGGTGCCGCCGAATGGGATCAGCCCGCCATGCAGCGCCATGCCGTTCATCGCCGCCGCCATGCCATGCTCGCGCACGCCGTAATAGACGTAGCGGCCGCCAAAATCATCGGCACTGACGGGTGCGGTGGCGGCGGTCTTGGTATTGTTCGATCCGGTCAGGTCCGCCGAGCCGCCGATCATCTCCGGTACCGCCTGGGTCATCACTTCCAGGACTTCCTGGCTCGATTTGCGTGTCGCCCAGCCCGGCCGCTCGGCCACCAATCGCTGCTTTAGGTCCGCCACGGCCGCATCGAACCCCGCCGGCAATGCGCCGGCTTGCAGCCGCTCGAATTCAGCCCGCCGCCCGTCCTCGAGGCCGGCCAGCCGGCTTTCCCATAATTCGCGCCCGGCGCCGCCCCGGCGGCCAAAATCGCGCCAACTGGCAAGAATATCGTCGGGGATCTCGAAGGCCGGGTAGGGCCAGCCCAACTGTTCCCGGGCCGCGGCGATTTCGTCCGCGCCCAGGGGCGCGCCATGCGCCGCAGCACTGCCGGCTTTGTTCGGGGCGCCAAAACCGATCACCGTGCGGCAGGCGATCATTGTCGGCCGGTCCGATTTCCTGGCTTGCGCCAGGGCCCGGTCCACCGCGTCCGGGTCGTGGCCGTCCACCGCCAATGTGTTCCATCCGCACGCCTCGAACCGCGCCCTCTGATTGTCGGAAACCGACAGTGATGTCGGCCCGTCGATGGAAATGCCGTTATCGTCGAACAACAGGATCAACTTGCTCAGGCGCAGATGCCCGGCCAGGGAGATCGCCTCATGGCTGATACCCTCCATCAGGCAGCCATCGCCGGCAATCACGTAGGTATAGTGATCGACGATGTCGCCGCCGAAGCGCGCCGCCATCAAACGCTCGGCCAAGGCCATCCCGACCCCGTTCCCCAGGCCTTGGCCCAGCGGCCCGGTCGTCGTCTCGACGCCGCTCCCATGGCCATATTCGGGATGCCCTGGGGTACGGCTGCCGAGCTGGCGAAAATTTCGCAAGCCATCCAGGTCCATATCCCCATAGCCGGTCAAATAAAGCAGGCCATAGAGCAGCATCGAGCCATGGCCGGCCGACAGCACGAAGCGGTCCCGGTCCGGCCAATCCGGCGCGCTCGGGTCGTATTTCAGATGGCCGGTGAACAGCACGCTCGCCACATCGGCCATCCCCATGGGCATGCCCGGGTGACCGGAGTTGGCCTGTTGCACGCCATCCATGGCCAAAGCCCGCAATGCATTGGCCAAGTCGCGCACGCGCTTTGGATCTGTGCCGTTCATCCTGCTCGCCTTGGTTGGATCCCCGGCAATACACCGGCCATTAGCTGTATTTTCAACCCCCACCGGCTGCTTGCCGCGGTGC
The DNA here is from genome assembly GCA_003230015.1 of Alphaproteobacteria bacterium. Lineage (GTDB taxonomy): Bacteria > Pseudomonadota > Alphaproteobacteria > UBA6615 > UBA6615 > SZUA-147. The sequence continues at coordinate 7,333 of QIGO01000091.1, forward strand.
GCCGGCGGCAACATGCCGCCAAGCCCACGCCCCGTCAACGAATTAGGCCATCGGTTGACCGAGACTCTGCCGCGATCATACGATATGAATACGCCGTTGGTCGCTCGACATGTTGACGCGGCCCAATGTTGGAGGGGGGACATCAAGGCGTCGCGTCCAGCGTATATTTTGGTTTCCATGGCGATCGTAGCGGGCAATGTGATGTCACAAATCGAAGCAGCAGAACAACGTCTTGGTCAGGCGGTCCGCCGGCTTGAGACGGCGATTCGCGCCGTGCAAGGCGGCTCGGCTCAGGAGAACACCCGTCTTATGCGAGAGTTGGCGGACCTGCGGGCGCAATACGAGATGGTCAAGCAAACTGCCGCCATGGTGTCGGCGCGTCTCGACACCGCCATCGGCAAGTTACAGATCGTCATCGGGGACTGACGTGGCTCAGGTCGCCGTCACCATTAACGGACGCAACTACCGCATCGCCTGCGAAGACGGCCAGGAAGAGCAT
>QIGO01000112.1 GCA_003230015.1 Alphaproteobacteria bacterium
ATCGTCATCGGGGACTGACGTGGCTCAGGTCGCCGTCACCATTAACGGACGCAACTACCGCATCGCCTGCGAAGACGGCCAGGAAGAGCATCTGATCCAGCTCGCCGGTTTCCTCAACGGCAAGGTCGAGGAGTTGGTCGGTGCGGTCGGCCAGATTGGCGACACCCGCCTTTTGGTCATGGCCGGTTTGCTGATCGCCGATGAGTTATCCGATTCCGGCGACGAGCTCGCCGATGTGCAGGCCGGCGCGGAGCAGCACCGCGTCCAGGCCACCACCGATGCCGAGACCGCCCTGGCCGATCAGATCGATCTTCTCGCCCGTCGCATTAATGATATTGCGGCCGCCCTCGAAGCTTCCTAAGTTCATCCTAGGACGGTTGCTGGGTCTTCTCGTCAGGTGCAAGCATCCCGGGGGCTATATCCACCACTAGGGAGCTGTCCCTGCCGGGGCCCTGGCCTCGATATGGCGCCCACCTGTAACTGCAGGCCTCGGTGGACGCTTTACCGACGGTTGACCCGGCCCGTCCGCCCATTCTATCCCCTTCCTCCCAATAGTGTGAATCGGCGTTAACCATGCCCGCGACAGGGTGCACCACCCCAGACCATGCCAAATCGGCCCTGCGTAAGGCCGCGCGGGCGCGCCGTGACGCTCTTGCCTCCGCCGCCGCTGGCGCCGCCTTGTTGCGCCACTTTCACGCCGGGCCGGGGCTCTCCCTGGGTCTGCCTGCCGGCGCCATATTCTCCGCCTATATACCCATCGGCAGCGAAATCGACCCGCGGCCTCTCATCGACCACCTCACCGCTGCCGGGCTTGTCTGCACGTTGCCGGTGGTGGTTGATAAAGCGGCACCCCTGCTGTTTCGCCGCTGGCTGCCGGGCGAGCCCTTGTCGCCGGGTCCCTTCGGCACCCAACAGCCAAACCGCGACAGCCCGCAATTGGCGCCGCAGCTCATGCTGCTGCCCTTGCTGGCTTATGACGCCGCCGGCTACCGCCTCGGATATGGCGGCGGATATTACGATCGCACCCTCCGGGCCCGCCGTGCCATGGCGTCCGTGACCGCCGTGGGCTTGGCCTTTGCCGGTCAGATGGTGGAGACTGTGCCCGCGACACCGGCCGACGAGCCCCTCGACTGGGTGGTTACGGAGGCCGGTGCCCGCCGCTTTCGCGCCATTCGTTAGGACTAATACCAAACCTCGTTGATGATGACCCATAGAGACGGCTTACCAAGGATTTCGGCTAGGAGCGTGCGCCCTGGCGATGCGGGGCATCGCCAGGCGTGCGCGACGCCGTCCGAAAGCCTTGGTAAGCTGGCGCTCCGGTCGCGTAGGCGGCCCGTCGGAGGGCGTCGGCAAGCCTTGGCGTTGCGCCGCGTCGCCTGCGGCTTCCCTCCTACCCGACGGGCCGCCTACGCGATCTCTATGGGTCATCATCATCGAGATTTGGTATAAAGCATGCGCATCCTTTTTTGCGGCGACATCGTCGGCCGCAGCGGCCGCCAGGCGCTCCACGACCATCTCGCCTCCCTGCGGCGCCAGCTCGACCTTGATTTTGTTATCGTCAACGGCGAGAACGCCGCGCACGGTTTTGGCATCACGCCAGCCATCTGCGAGGAGTTTTACGGCCTCGGTGTCGATGTCATCACCACCGGCAATCATGTCTGGGACCAGCGCGAGATCGTCGCCTATATTGATAGCGATCCGCGCCTGTTACGTCCCCTCAACTATACCCCTGGCACGCCGGGGCAGGGCGCGGCGATCTACACCACGCCCAAGGGCCGGCGCGTCTTGGTCGCCAATGTCATGTGCCGGCTGTTCATGGAATTGCTCGACGATCCTTTCGCCGCCGTCGAAAGCCTGATGCGCCAGCACCGTCTCGGACACACCATCGACGCCGTGGTCATCGACGTCCACGGTGAGGCGACGTCCGAAAAAATGGCCCTCGGCCAGAGCCTTGACGGCCGTGTGAGTCTGGTCGTCGGCACCCACACCCACGTCCCCACGGCCGACGATCAGATCCTGCCCGGCGGCACCGCCTATCAAACCGACACCGGCATGTGCGGTGATTATGATTCGGTGATCGGCATGCGCAAACAAACTGCCATCGCCCGTTTTCGCCGCAAGATCGTCAACGATCGGCTGCATCCCGCCGACGGCGAAGCCACTTTATGCGCCTTGTTTGTTGAAACCGACGACAGCACCGGGCTGGCCACCCGCGTCGAGCCGGTGCGACTCGGTGGCCGCCTGCGCCGCCGCCTGCCGCGTTTGCTGGCCGCCGAGTCGCCCGCATTGGTCACCGCCCAGCGGACGCCGTAACCGGCACTGTGCCGCCGTATTCTTGCCATATTGCCTTGATATCCACTTGGCGCATATGGTCGGAACCCCAACCGATAGCGCCGCTTGCGCCGACTACCGCCAGTTTTGGTTTAGTATAGAGTTTACAGGGGGCACGACAGGCCATGGCCGGCCATTCTCAATTCAAGAACATCATGCACCGCAAGGGCGCGCAGGACGCCAAGCGGGCCAAGCAGTTCGCGCGTCTGTCCCGCGAGATCGAGGTTGCCGCGCGTCTGGGCGCCCCCGACCCGGACCAGAATCCCCGCCTTCGCTCGGCCATTTCGGCGGCCCGCGCCGGCAACATGCCCAAGGACCGCATCGAGCGGGCGATCAACAAAGCCAGCGGTCCCGGCGACGGCGCAATTCTCGAAGAGGTGCGCTACGAGGGATTCGGTCCCGGCGGAGTGGCGATTATTGTCGAGGCGCTAACCGACAACCGCAACCGCACCGCCGCCGAAGTCCGCTCCACTTTTGGCAAGCTTGGCGGCAACATGGGTGAGACCGGCAGTGTTGGATTTATGTTCGACCATGTCGGCCAATTGCTCTACCCCGCCGAAACGGCCTCCGCCGATGACATGTTCGAGGCTGCTCTTGAGGCCGGCGCCGGCGATGTGGTCACTGACGCGTCCGGTCATGAGATCACCACCGCGCCGGAAGATTTTCACAAGGTGAGTGCGGCGCTGGAGGCGCGCTTCGGCGTCCCCCGGGAGGCCGCCTTGACCTGGAAGCCGCAGACCACCGTCGCCATCGACGAGGATGCGGCGCCGACATTGATTAAATTGCTGGGCACGTTAGAGGATTGCGACGATGTCCAGTCGGTTTGCGCGAACTTCGACATTACCGATGATGTTATGGCTAAGCTCGCCGGCTGAGTGGGTCGGCCGGCTATGTTGTGCGGGGAAGCAAGTGGATGCGATTGCTCGGGCTTGATCCGGGCCTGCGTATCACCGGATGGGGTGTGATCGAGGTTACGGGCAACCGCCTGCGTCACATTGCCGATGGCGCGGTGCGGTCCGACCGGCACGGCACCCTTGCCCAACGCCTGGTACAGTTGCATACAGGCTTGGCAGCGGTGATTGAGGAATTTGCGCCCCGTGAGGCGGCGGTCGAGGAGACATTTGTGAATCGCAACCCGGCGTCGACGCTAAAGCTCGGACAGGCCCGTGGCGTGGTCATGCTCGCACCGGCACTCGCCGGTCTGCCCGTCGCCGAATACGCCACCAACCTGGTAAAAAAATCCCTCGTCGGCACCGGCCATGCCGGCAAGCAGCAGATCCAGGCGATGATTGCCGTCCTCCTGCCTGGCGCCGCCATCGCCACCGCCGACGCCGCCGATGCTCTGGCCGTCGCCGTCTGTCACGCCCATCACCGCCAGACCCAACGCCATTGGCAGGCGCCACCGAATCGGGAGGCTGCGGGTTGATCGCCAAGTTAAAAGGCCTGCTTGACGAGACCGGCAAGGGTTTTGCGGTCATCGATGTTGCCGGCGTCGGCTATCTGGTTTTTTGCGCCAGCCGCACCTTGTCGGCCATGCCCGCCATCGGTCAGCCCGTGGCCTTGCATATCGAGACCCACATCCGCGAGGATCACATCCACCTCTTCGGTTTCCCCAACCATGCCGAGCGCGATTGGTTCCGCCACTTGCTCACGGTTCAGGGTGTTGGCGCCAAGGTCGCGCTCGCCATCCTCGGCGCTCTCTCGCCCGAACAACTGCTCCAGGCCATTATCGCCCAGGACAAGACTTCATTGACCCGGGCCGAAGGCGTTGGCCCCAAACTCGCCGCCCGCATCGTCGCCGAACTGCGTGACAAGGCCGGTAACGTTATTCTGCCGGCGGTGACCCAAACAATTGTCGGCGCGGTGGCCGGCGATGGCATCGATGCCGTCGCCGCGGACGCGACGTCCGCCTTGGTCAATCTCGGTTATGGCCGTTCCGATGCTTTCGCCGCCGTCATCGCCGCCCATCGCACCGCCGGCACCGGCTCGTTGCAATCGGTCATCACCGCCGCACTCAAGGAGCTTAGCTCATGAGCCTGCCGGCCGAACCCGCCCCCCGTCTCGTCGATGCAGCGCCGGCCCCTGGCGATGACGCGGACACCAAGTTACGGCCCCAGGGCCTTGCCGCCTTCGTTGGCCAGCAAAATCTGCGCAGCAACCTGAAGATCTTTATCGAGGCCGCGCGCGGCCGTGGCGAGGCCATCGATCATGTGCTGTTTCACGGCCCCCCGGGTCTTGGCAAGACCACCCTGGCCCAGATCGTCTCCCGCGAGCTTGGCGTCGGTTTCCGCGCCACCTCCGGCCCGGTAATCGGCAAGGCCGGCGACCTCGCCGCGGTGCTGACCAATCTCGAGCCCCGTGATGTTCTGTTCATCGACGAGATCCACCGCCTCAACCCGGCGGTTGAGGAAATACTCTATCCCGCGATGGAGGATTTTCAGCTCGATCTGATCATCGGTGAGGGTCCGTCGGCCCGCTCCGTGCGTATCGATCTGCCGCCATTCACCTTGGTTGGCGCCACCACCCGGCTTGGCTTGCTGACCACCCCCTTGCGTGAGCGTTTCGGTATTGCCCTGCGCCTCGAATTCTATTCCCCTGACGAGCTTGAGGATATCGTCGTTCGCGGCGCCCGCATTCTTCACATGGACCTGACCCCGGATGGCGCCGCCGAGATCGCGCGCCGGGCCCGCGGCACCCCCCGCGTCGCTGGGCGCCTGTTACGCCGCGTCCGCGATTTCGCATCGGTCGAGAATACTTGGCCGGTGGATGATGCCCATGCCGACGCCGCCCTCCGCCGTCTCAATGTCGATGGCCGTGGTCTCGACGCCATGGACCGGCGTTATCTCTCTTGCATAGCCGAGAATTATCGCGGCGGTCCGGTCGGCATCGAAACCATGGCCGCCGCTTTGTCGGAGGAGCGCGACACCTTGGAGGATGTTGTCGAGCCTTTTTTGCTTCAGGAGGGTTTCCTTCAGCGCACGCCGCGCGGTCGCATGCTCACAGCCCAAGCCTATCGCCATCTTGGCCGCGCCGAGCCCCCACGCGACCCCGGACAGCTTGATCTCCTCGCCCATGGTGATGCCGATGGTTAGCGCGCCCAGCCTTGGTGCCGCTGCGACTTGCGGCTACTTCCGCGCCAACACACATATTTTGCCGTTGCGGGTCTATTACGAGGACACCGACTCAGAGGGCATTGTGTATTACGCCAACTACTTGAAATTCGCCGAGCGCGGGCGTACAGAGATGCTGCGTTGCCGCGGATTCGATCACAATCGCCTGCTGGCGGAATCGGGCCTGGCATTCGCCGTGCGTCATTGCGTCGTCGACTATATCAGTCCCGCCCGCCTCGATGATATGATCGAGGTTTGTAGCGTCATGACAGAGGTTGGCGGTGCCAGCGCCACCGGGCGCCAGATTGTTCAACGCGACGGCGTCGCTTTGGTACGCCTTGAGATTCGCCTTGCTTGCATCGGCCGCGACGGTCGGCCTGGGCGCATGCCGCCGCCGGTTCGCGCCTTGCTGGCCGAACTGACGGTGCCGAATCATCACGCGTCTGCGAATTCGCACTAGGGAACGAATATGGAAACAAACGTCATCGAATCGGTTGCTTTTGGCGGCGCGGCCTTGGCTGCGGATTTTTCCATTTGGGCGCTGTTCCTGCGTTCCGATGTCATCATCAAACTGGTGATGATCATTTTGTTCGCCGCCTCCTTCTGGTCCTGGACGGTGATTATCGACAAATGGTTGCGCATGCGCCGCCTCTGGGGCCAAGCGGCGGAGTTCGAAGATAGTTTCTGGGCCGGCGGATCTCTCGACGATCTCTATGACCGGGTCGGCAACTCGCCGCTCGATCCCATGTCCGCTGTTTTTTCGGCCGCCATGGGCGAATGGCGACGTTCTTCCTCGCGCGGGCTTGCCGCCACCGAACGCATGCGCGCCAGTCTGCAGGAGCGTATCGAACGGGTCATGGATGTCACCATGGCCCGCGAGGTCGAGCGCGTCGAGCGCTACCTGGTATTCCTTGCTTCCGCCGGCGCCACCGCGCCCTTTATCGGCTTGTTTGGCACCGTCTGGGGTATCATGAACTCTTTCCAGGCCATCGCCCTGGCCAAGGACACCAACATTGCCGTCATCGCCCCCGGCCTGGCCGAGGCGTTGTTTACCACCGCCATGGGCCTCATCGTCGCCGTGCCCGCGGTCGCGGCCTACAACAAATTCAGCAACGACCTCAACCGCTACTCTCAACGCTTGGAGGGTTTCGCCTCGGAATTCAGCGCCATTCTGTCGCGCCAGCTCGAAGAGAAGACTTGATCCATGGCACTGCGCCCCTCACGACGCCCCCGCCGGGCCCGGCCCGGTCCGGTCAACGATATCAACGTCGCCCCCTTTGTCGACGTGATGCTGGTACTGGTGATCATTTTCATGGTCGCGGCACCCCTGCTCACGGTCGGCGTACCCGTTGATCTGCCCGAGGCCAGCGTCAGGACCCTCAATCAGGAACGCGAGCCCCTCGTCATCACCATCGACAAGGAAGGCCGCATTTTTCTCCAGGAGGCTGAAGTCGAGCAGTCGGTCCTTGTGCCCCGCTTGATCGCGGTTTCGCAAACCAACAGCGATTTGCGTGTTTTTGTCCGCGGTGATCGCGATATCGACTACGGCCGGGTGATGGAAATCATGGGCATGGTCAACCAGGCCGGCTTCACCAAGGTCGCCTTGATCGCCGAAAACCCCCTGCCCCAGCAATAGATGAGGCTCCGTCTACAATAATGCGAAGCAGTGGCATTCTTTCGGCGGTCTTCCACGGCACGCTTCTTCTGTTAGCCCATTTTGGGCTCAGCGAGCTGTTCACGGGCCCGCCGGTTTCCGCCACCATCATTCCGGTGGAGCTGGTTTCCATTGCCGCCATCACCACCGCGCCGGAAGAGACGACGCCCGAACCGGAACCCGAGCCGCAGCCGGAACCCGAGCCCCAGGCGCCGCCACCGCCGCCCGATCCCTTGCCGCCGCCCCCCGAGCCGGAGCCCGAGCCCGAGCCCGAGCCGGAGGTCGCGGCATTGCCGCCCGAGCCGGAGCCCGAGCCGGAACCGGAGCCTGAGCCGGAACCCGAACCGAAAGTCGAGCCGCCGCCCAAACCCAAGCCCGATCCGTCGGCCAAAGCCAAGCCGCGCTCGAAACCCAAGCCTCCGGAGCGCCGTGATTTCGCCAACGTTCTAAAGGACCTTGCGGCCAAGGATCGCGATGCGCCGGCGCCGAAAACCAAGACCGTTGAGGCGAACCTTCCCGAAGGCCCGGCGATACCTCCCCAACCGGTAAAAACCCGTCGCGAACCGACGATTGCCGAAAGGGACGCCTACCGTGAGATCATCCGCCGTCGCGTTGAGCCCTGCTGGAGTCCGCCCGTCGGTGCCCAGGAGGCGGACAATCTGGTTGTCACCCTAAGTCTGCGCCTCGACCCCACCGGCCGGGTCATTCGGGCCACCATTCAGAATGCCGGCCGTATGGCGGTGGATCGCTTCTACGAGGCCGCGGCCGACTCTGCCCGCCGCGCCGTTCTCAACGACCGCTGTAACACTTTCGAACTTCCCGTCGACAGGTATGATGATTGGCGGGAAATCACCTTGAACTTCGACCCCAGGGAAATGTTGGGATTTAGATGAAAACATTCGCACGCACCTGCCGCACACTAATCCTCGCTCTCCTGTTTTTCGCGCCGCAAGCCGCCGGTGTCGCGCGGGCCCAGCTCGTCATCGATATCACCCGCGGCAAT
>QIGO01000058.1 GCA_003230015.1 Alphaproteobacteria bacterium
GCGTGTGAAGCAGCCTACCTAGCCGGCGTCATTCAGTCTCCATAAGAGGCTCCCACATCGTGTTAGTGCGTGCAATCGCATAGTGGCGCGCGCTAGGGGCATTAGGAGTTAAAGCGCAAGTCGGACGCGGCCCGCTTAAGCGATGCCCCAATATTGTCATACGATTTCGAGGTATACCGACCGGATGGTGGGCCGGTTTGACGAATTGGCGTAGGGTCCGCGTCAGGCATAAGTTATCCAACACGCCAGGTAGCCATGAAAATCGTCAAGACCGACCGATCCGGGTATATCGTCGAATGTGGCTGCAACCGCGAGTTTCAGGGCGGAAGAATGCGGCTGACTTTTGAATGCCCGCGATGCGGCCGAGCTGCCTACGCCGCTGAAATCATTGGCGATTGGCTGCTCGAGCGGCGCAGCGCGGAAGTTTCTCTAACCTATCTTCGTCAGGCCGCTTCCACATCGGTCTGAAGAAGACCGTTTTCGACGGCCCAGACGGCTATTTGAGTGCGATTCTTCAACTGTAACTTACGCTGGACGTTGCGGACGTGGATCTTGATGGTGCCGTCCATGATACCCAGACGGCGGGCTATTTCCTTGTTCGACCGACCGGTCGCCAGGTGACCGATGACCGTCAACTCGCGCTCGGACAAATTCGCGAACTCCTTGGGTACGCACCCGAAAGACCCGCCGAAGGCGCCGGAATCGGCAAGGCGGCCGACTGCCTGATGGACCACGGTCTCGCCGAGCATGACCAGGTTTATGTAGCCAAGCAGAGCCTCAGGCGCGATGTCCGTCTTCAGCAATCCGGCAACGCCCGCGTCACAAAGCAACTGGGCGATGTTGGCCGGAAGGCCGTCCACAAGAACGACGATGTGCGCGGTGGCCGCCGCCGACTTTAACGCCTTGAGATGCTCAAACTCATCGGAATCGAGATCGGGACACTCGACCAATATTAGTTGCGGCGATTGGCCGGCTTCAAGTTGTGCCAGGGCGGTTGCTACACTGCCGGTTTCACCAACAACGTTGAACCCCTGTCCTTGCAACAGGGCCTTGAACCCGGCGCGCTGTAAAGCGGCGGGGACCACAATAAATGTATCTATACCGTTCGTCATAACATGCTACCTGCTTGCTTTACGGGCCCAACCAAATTCTCCGGCCGGGTGATTTTTGGGTATCTGTTGATGACGTTTTTGCGGTAACTACGAAGTTAACACAACGTTAATAAGGGCATATGCATTTGTAACAGCCGTCTATCGCTTATGGCGTACTTGCCATCCGCGCGGAAATAGGCGATGGGCATTGTTTTGAAAGGGAGAAAAAGATGGGCGGCAGACAAACTGCCGCCCATGAGGGTCTCACAAGAGACTATGACGACATGGAGGATGTCGCCATCGGGGGAAACATCGACAGTTTAGACCGAATTTCATGTAATCGAGCTGGCTCAAATGGCATAGCTATTTCGATTATTTTGGTTAACAGGTTAACAGCGGAGCGAATGGCTGAAATACCCTCGAGAATGGCGAGTTTAAGCGGCGATGCACAATGGCCCTAGTTCATAGTCGTATTACTTTTGCGCCAATGGGCCGCGCATTGGGTGGGGTTATAGTAGGTCCTTCAGCACCGGTTTGTGCGGCAACGGCGTCGAGAGTGTATCCCGTGGACCGAAAGCCAAAACAGCATCTTGGGGATGTGAGCCCCTACCTTATGCGGCCATTGCGTAGCATGGCCGAGGTGCTGGCAAGTCGTGCCATGCAAAACGATGCCGTGTTGGGAAAGGCGGCGGCTGTATGTAAAATCGTGTCTTTCCCGGCCTCGCGCAGGGCCAACATGGTTCGGCCTGAAACATCGGCTTAGGTTGGCGAGTTATTTTGTGCCAATGCGGCATTCTCAACACGAATGCGAAAGGTCAGAATTGCGGCGTTAAGAATCGAGAAAACTACCGCTAACTGCCACAGTCCAAACGCTAACGGTAGAACCGCAATTTCAACAGTTACGACCAGGTAGTTAGGGTGATCGAGGTAACGATAGGCGCCGCGGCGGACCAATGGGGCGCCGGGCAGCACGATCACCCGTGTGGTCCAATGCTCGCGCAATGTCGCCAATATCCAAATGCGGGCTGCCTGGATGGCGACAAACACCGCTATCAGCCACAAATTTAGCGTGGCATCGGCCGCGGCAACGAAGATGGACACCAGCCAAGCGGCGTGAAGGGTGACGACTAACGGGTAGTGGGCGGCACCATATTCCCGTGCGCCGCGCGCCATCAACCGTGCGGTGTTGCGCCGGGAATAGATGAGTTCGGCGAGGCGCTGGATGGCGACCAGAAGGACGATGAAGCCGGCCAAGCTCACGGGCTGGGGACATCCAAGAGCAGAAAGCCGACCGTGAATCCGGGGCCGAGGGCGGACATCAGGTAGCGGCCGGGTTGGCAGTCAGCCAGAGTCCGGCGGAGCACAAACAGGACGGTCGCGGCTGACATGTTACCGTAATCGCGCAAGGTTTCGCGCGCCTCGGTCATGGCGCCGTTGGGCAGTTCCATGGCAGTTTCGAGGGCGCTAATCACCTTGGCGCCGCCGGGATGGCAAATATAACCGGCAAGATCAGCCCTGGTGGTTCCGGCACGGGCGAGAAAATCATCGGTCACCGCCCGGTATCGCTGGCGGACCATGGCCGGAATATCGCGCGAGAAAAGGACCGCCATACCGTCGTCCTCAATGTTCCAGCCCATGATATCGAGGGTGTCGGGCCAGGTATGCTCGCCCCAGGCGACAAGGCCGGGCGCGTTGGAGGATGGTCTAGCGGAAATAAGCGCGGCCGCCGCGCCATCGCCAAACAGCGCGGTGGCGACAATATTGCTTTTCGAATGATCGCCAGCTCTAAAGTTGAGGGCACATAACTCGACGACGAGGAATAATACCGTCGCCTCCGGGTCGGCCCGGGCCAGGGCCGCCGCCCGCGCCAGGCCGAGCGTTCCGCCGGCGCAACCGAGGCCAAATATGGGCAGTCTTTGGACATCGCCGCGGAATGGTAAACGGGTCATCAACCGGGCATCGAGAGACGGCGTGGCGATGCCCGAGGTGGAGACGACGACGATCTGGTCGACATCGCGGGCCGAGAGGCCGGCTTGCTCCAGGCACTTGACGGCCGCCTGTTCGATAAGGTCGAGCGCATGTTCGAGGTAGAGCGCATTACGCTGGCGCCAGCCGATTTCTTGGCCGTACCAATCCATGGGCACACAGGAGTATCGCCGCTCGATACCGGCGTTGGCGAAGACCGGCAGGAGACGCTCGATATCGCCGCCAGCCTTAGCAAACAGGCGGCGCGCCCGGGCCATGACATCGTGCTGATCAAGGGCAAAGGATGGCACCGCCGTCGCCAGGGATAGCAGGTTCGGTTGGGCAGGCATGCGAGGGCTTCCAATGGTTTGCGCGGGGCGGGCTCAATAAAGTTGCAAATGGTGTTCTTAGTAAGTTAGGCGCGGGTTGCTAACACAGTTTTTCACATTGTGGTGTTGTTAGCCCAGCACCAGGTCATCCTTGCCTAGATTAGACGCTTCCTGCCCGCGTTCCGACGGGCGCCCGATAATAAGCCTCACAAAAAGCCGCGGGGCGTGTTCAGGAGTATGATCCATGCGGATGTCACCGGTCGTCATTGTCTCAATTCTTGTCATTGGCTTGGTAGCCAATGCGCCTGCCGCGGAAGACGGCGGCTGGACATTCTCCGAGCTTGGCGCGGGTATCAAACCGGCCATTGCGGTGGATGGCGAAAACGCCCCTCATGTCACTTATCTTACCGAAGCCAGAGGGGGGTCGGTGTTCTATGCCACCAATAAATCCGGTGCCTGGCAGGCAGAGACGGTCGCCAAAGGATATTTCTATGGGCCGGTGGATATCGACGTCACCAGTGCGGGTGTGCCCTATATCGTCTATCACGATCATGAAGCGGCCCAATTCGATCCAGCGCTGGGCTCGGGCATGGTGCAGATCAAGAATGGCAGCGGCTGGGAGGCGGTGCGGATCGGCGATGCCGGGCATGACCAGTGGGACGCCGATGTGGCGGTGGAAGATAACGGGCTCTGGCATTTTGCCGGCGTCGATCCAGAGCAGTTCGGGGCCACGACAGGTTTGGAGTATGCGACAAACGCCTATGGCAAAACGCGCGTCGAGGAAGTGGGAAGCGGCGCCATCCCTTATGAGTTCGGGGTGAGTGTCGAGGTTGGCGGCAATGGTATCGTGGGCATCAGTTATTACGATGCCGGCGAAAAGTCCCTGAAATATGCCGAGCGAAGTGCCGGGGAGAGCGGCAGCTGGTCAATCGAGACGGTGCAGGCGGACGGTGATTCCGGCCGCTACGCCGATCTGGCCTATGACAGCGATGGCAATCCTCACCTCTCATACTGGGTTTTTCAGGGCGCCAATAACGGGGTGGTCCGCTATGCCCGGCGTGGTGCGGACGGGGCCTGGCAGATCGAAGATGTTGGCGTGTTAAGCGAGCTCGAGGCGGGTTTTGTCGGGGCGCGCAAAATAACCGCGATTGAGCTGGCGAGCGACGGCACACCCCAGATCATGTATGGCGATAAGAGTAAAGTCGTGTATGCGACACGCAACAGCGACGGTGGCTGGACCAACGATATTGTGGTCGAGGCCGGCGACAGACCGCTGGGTCAACTCGTCGAATTCGCGTTGGACGGCAATGATCAGCCCCATTTGACTTATTTCGAAGTCACACAAGCCAGCCCCCTTGAGGGTATCGTCTATTACGGGACCGACGGCGGCTAACCGCCTAAAATCTCTCGGTCCAGGGGCGGAGTTCAACTTCCGAGGTCCAGGCAGAGCGGTGCTGGTGGTGAATCTGGAGGTAAGTTTGCGCGATAGCGTCGGGCTCAAGCATGGCATCCGGTCCCGTCGGGGCGCCTTGCCGGCCGGCGCCGGCGGGCTTGATGGCGCCGTCAATGACAAAATGGGCGACGTGAATATTCTGCGGCCCCAACTCACGAGCCATGCTTTGAGCGAGGCCCCGGAGGCCGAATTTGCCCATGGCGAACGGCGCCGATTGGGCAAAGCCTTTGATGCCAGCCGAGGCGCCGGTGAACAGGATCGAGCCGGAACCGCGCGCAAGCATAGGGCGCGCGGCGGCCTGGCCGACGAGAAAGGCACCGAAACAGGTGACGGCGAGGGCTTTCGCTACGTCGTCGGGATCGAGGTCGACGAGGGGGCCGCGGACGCGGAAACTGGGGTTATAGACAACCAAGTCCGGGGCCGCGATGTCGGCCTCAACGGAGGCAAACAGTTCTGCTACGTCCGCGGCCTGGGAACTGTCGCAAGCATAGGCATGGCCGCCAACCTCCTCGACCAATCCAGCGAGTTTCTCCGGATTGCGGGCCGCCAGCGCCACAGCCATGCCCTGCGCCGCACAGGCGCGGGCCAGTGAAGCGCTTAAACCGGCGCCGGCGCCAACAATGAGGGCTGTTTGCGATACGGTCATGCACTTTCCCGTTGTTGTTTCAGGCGCCGGTTAGCGTCGGTGCGGCGGCGCCTTGCGCATGCGTATATAGGTCACGCCGTCCTGATGGCCAGAGTCGACCTCGTGCCAAAGGTGGCGAAGATAAAATTGGCGAGCGAGAGTATTGTCGGCACGGCATTTGAGGTCGACGGACCGATCGACGCTGGCCAGTAATCGATTAAGCAAAACGGAACCGGCGCCACGTCGGCGCCAGTCGGGATGGACCAGCAGGTAGTGGATGAACGGATCCGGGCGCCACAGGGTGATGAAACCAACCACCTGCCCGCCGGCCTCAGCGACCCAAATCTCCTCGCCTCGGGTATCGTTATGAAAACGGTCGCGGGCGAATTTGCCGGGGTTATCGTTGGGGAAGACTTCGCGCTGAACGCTCTCGAACAACCCTGCGCAAACGACCTGATCGCGCGCGCAAAAGGGGCGGACGGAGATGGGGCAGTTTTCGGCGCCTTGTTTTAAAGTCCGGTTATCCGACGGCATATCTCGGTCACTCCCGGCGCGGTACCGAGGAGCGGGTTGCCTTTGGCGAGGCCATCACCGGCCAAGAAGTCGTTCGCCCATCCACCAGCCTCCTGAATCAAAGCTATCCCCGCGAGGCAGTCCCAAGCGTTGATATGGGGCTCATAATAACCAATCAGCCGGCCCGCCGCGACATAGGCCAACATGAGGGCGCCGGAGTTGTTGTTGTAGTACATGCCACCGTCGGCGAGCAGCGGCTCGATCACCGATAGTGATCGCTCCTTCGGGCTGCGATGGGAGAAGCCGACGCCCATGGCGCCGTCGCGCAGTGAGGTGGCGGGACTGATGACCAGCGGCGCGCCGTTGAGTGTGGCGCCTTGGCCACGCTGTGATACGAAAAGCTCATCGTTGCAGGGGACATAGATGAGGCCGATTTCGATGGTCCGATCAACGATATAGGCCAGAGAAATACACCAGCTGGGCAATCCGACAAGAAAACAGGCCGTGCCATCAATAGGATCGGCGACCCAGAGGCCATCCTTGGGGTCGGCGGCCGCCGACATGCCCTGCTCTTCCCCCAGCACACCGTCACCGGGAAAGGCAGCTTCGATGCAGGCGCGGATCAGGTCTTCGACCTCTCGGTCAGCCCGGCTCACAACATCTTGTAGTCCCTTGTGCTCGACAACCAACTGATCGCGGGCGTTGAAGTATTTCAGGGCCAAATCGCCCGCTTCGCGGACAATTTTCTGACCGGCGGCAAAGCGCGCGGTAATTTCTGCGTTCACGTAATCCCTTCCCGCGGCGCCTTTGGCCCGCAAATCCGATGCTGGAGCCTGGCAGATGTAGCCAATTAACGTTGGAATAAATATGCCAGCCACGCGGTATTACCAAATTTCCTAATTGTTTGTTACAGTCAGGACGACTTAACAATCGACGGGTCGGCGACGTGACCGGGTTTTATGCCAGGATTTCTGTCGTGGCCTAACCTATACGAATGGGAGGATTATTGTGAAAAGAAGGCAATTTCTAGCAGTTTCCGGCGCCGCGGTGGCGGCCGCTGCGTTAAGCGGCTCAAAACCAGCCGTCGCAGGCGGCGACGAGTTGGTGCTTTACTGCAGCCCGCAGATCGAATGGTGCCAGTTGATGGTCGAAGAATTCGAGAAGGCGACCGGCATCAAAGTGGCGATGACGCGGAAGAGTTCGGGCGAGACATTTGCTCAAATCAACGCCGAATCGCGTAATCCCAAGGGTGACGTGTGGTGGGGCGGTACCGGCGATCCGCATTTGCAGGCCGCCGAAGAAGACCTTACCGAGGAATATGTCTCGCCGCTTTTCGACCAGCTGCATCCCTGGGCACAAAGGCAAGCCGCAACCGCGAACAACCGCACCGTGGGAATCTATGCCGGGGCGCTGGGTATCGGGTATAATACCGAACTATTGGCACAAGCCGGATTGCCGGCACCTGAATGCTGGGCCGACCTAGCCAAGCCCATATACAAAGGCGAAGTGCAGATCGCCAACCCGAATTCCTCGGGTACCTCCTATACGACCCTGGCCACTCTGGTACAGATCTTCGGCGAGGATGAGGCGTTCGAGTTTCTGAAGAAGATGCATGTCAACGTCAACCAATATACCAAGTCCGGCTCGGCGCCGATCAAGGCGGCGGCGCGTGGCGAGACGATGATCGGCATTGTCTTCCAGCATGACATGGTGACGCAAAA
>QIGO01000212.1 GCA_003230015.1 Alphaproteobacteria bacterium
GCGGGATTACGCGCGGTTCCGACCTCAATAGTTTTGAGATCACGACGCGCCTCGCCGATTTGTGCAATGCCCAACACAGCCATTTCACGGCACCGCTCTATGCCGGCTCTCAGGAGAGCCGGGATACCCTGTTGCAACAGGACGTCTTTCGCGAGGTGATTGACAAGATTCGCCATGCCGACGCTTTGGCTATGGCGGCAGGAGACATGTCGACGCGATCTCTGCTGGTCCGCGACGGTTTATCTGCCGACACCGATGTCAAGGAGTTGATCGAGGCCGGCGCCGTCGGCGACGTATTGGGCTATTTCCTCGACGCCGCGGGGCGGCCCCTGGATCATCGCCTCAATCATCGTATTATCGGCATTGAACTCGAGGACCTTCGCCGCATACCGAATGTCATTCTCGCGGCGGGCGGTGCCCGCAAAGTGCCGGTCATAAAGGCGGTATTGGGTCTCGGGCTCATCAATTCGTTCGTCACCGACGAGGAAACTGCGGTTACCTTGTTAGAGGAGAAGGAAGATTGGCGGTCTGGGCGGGCATCGACCTCGGCACTTCGGGTGTAAAGGTTGCGCTATTCGGCGCCGACGACAAGCGGCTTGCCGTCGCCGCGCAAGCCACCGAGGTGTCACGCCCTTACCCCGGCTGGAGCGAACAGCATCCCGACATTTGGTGGGACGCCGTGGTTGCGTGTTTCGACGAACTCGCCGCCGGGCACACGAAATCCCTCGCTGCCCTGCGCGGCATTGGTCTGTCGGGTCAGATGCTCGGCCCGGTCTTCCTGGACCGTGACCTCGAGCCGTTGCGCCCGGCGATGTTGTGGAACGATCAGCGCGCCTTGGCGCAATGCGGCGAGTTGCTCGCCCGTGTGCCCGATATCGGAATGCGGGCGAATGGCGCGCCCGACCCCGGCATCGTGGCGCCAAAACTGCTTTGGCTTGCCCTACATGAGCCTGCCTTGCTCGACGCCGCGCGGTTGTTGTTGCTGCCCAAGGATTATGTACGTCTGCGGCTAACCGGCGAGATCGCGACGGAGCCGACCGACGCCGGGGGCACCATGCTGATGGATTGCGCGTCTGGGCAGTGGGACGACGAGTTATGCGCCGCGGCCGGGTGGAGCACCGACCGGCTGCCTAAGATTGGCACGACATGGCAGTCGGCGGGGATTTTGCGCGACGACCACGCCGTCCGCTGGGGTATCCCACGCGGCGTTGCCGTTGCCGCCGGCGCCGGCGACAACATGGCATGCACGATCGGCGTCGGCGCGGCGCGGCCGGGCGATGGGGCGATCAGCATCGGCACATCGGCGGTCGTGAACGTCGTCGACAGGGTCTTTCATCCCATTCCCGACAAGGCCGTATTGACCTCGGCGCACGCCGCGCCGGCGACGTTCCTGTCCATGGGCGTGGTGATGAGTGCGACGGCTTCGCTCGATTGGCTGGCTCGGCTGACCGGCGCCGCACCGGCCGATTTGGCAGGCGAGGCGGAACGCTTCGCCGCGTCCGATGCACTCGCGACCGCGCCGGTGATGCGGCCAAGTTTGTCCGGGCTGCGGACGCCGCACAATCGCCCGGACGCGAGCGGCGTGATCGATGGCCTGCGGCAAGCGACCGACCGACCCGCCCTCGCCTACGCCCTGCTGGAAGGGGTCGCATTCCAAATCGCCGAATGTGCCGCGGCGCAACGAAGCGCCGGCGTCCCATTCTCGGATATCCGGCTGGTGGGCGGCGGCGCGCGCAGCGCCCTGTGGCCCCGCCTGATCGCAACCTTGCTCGAGTGCGAGCTTGCCGTGCCCGAAGGTGCCGCATTGTCGGCGAACATCGGTGCCGCCCGCCTCGCCCGCGTCGCCTCGGGCGACGCCGCCACCGATTGCCTAAACCGGTCCTTGCCGACAGCCAGCGCCTTTGCCCCCGACCGCGATCTGCGCCAATGCCTTTTCGACCGCTTCGCCGTCTACCGGACCCTGCCCATCAGTAGCACGCAGACATAATCGAGCTAATCGACGGAGACCGCGAAAATCGGCCCAACGATCGGCATCTCGGCATGGCAAAGGCTCGGGCCGAACAGAATAGAAGGCCAAAGAACACCGATTTACGTCAAAAGGCCGGCAGTCTTACTGCGGTGTGCTTGCAAGCCAATCGTCCAGCCGTTCGATCCGTTCCGCTGCCAGGGCCAGACCTCGGTCAAGTGCGGAGCGATACCAAGTCCTGGCGCGCTCAGGCGCCGGCAACGCCCCGACAAAACCATTTTCCTTGAGAAATATTGGGTCGTAGGTCTCACCGGCCCGAAGCGCTGCGTCCGCACTGCCCAGATTCGCGGTCGCTTCGAAGAGCAGCCGCGCGGCGACGACATCCCCAAGCTGCAAATATTCTTCGGCACGCGCCACCATTTTGGCTTGCGCCGGCGATACGGGCGGCGTGATAAGACCGTCCGGCAGCGATAGGTCGACCCCGGAACGGGGTGCGATAAGCGGCGCGGCGACGGGTGGCACGGTTTCGGGCGGCGGTGGAATCGCCGCGACTTCCGTTTCGACCGGCGGCGGCTCACGGTTCGCTTCCGCGTCAACATGCGGCGGCGCCTGCTGGGTTGCCGCGGAACGAACCAGCGGCAATTCCTGCGCTATGGCGGAACCAACCAACGACAACCGCGTGGCCTGATCCTCTATCACCGCGTCGGTAAGTGTGACCTCCAGGGTCTCCGTCACCTGCTTGCGGTCGCTGCCATCGGTTGCCGATACACTAACAGCCAGCTCGAACTTGGTGCCGGTCTCGCCTGTCGCAATGACGGCGAGGCCCTTCAGCTGGTCCGGTTCCAGCGTCCACAGGCCGTCACCTCTGTCGCGCCCCTTCGAAAGCTTGACCCCCGCCGGCACGCCGCGAATAGCAACGGTCAGGGTCTCTCCTCTGTCCGTTACGTCAGCGTCGATTTTGAGCAGCAAGGGCCGGCCGATAGGTCCGGCCACGGATTCAACAGCCAACCTAGGAAAGTCGGCAACCGGCACTAACGTAACATCGAGAGTTTCCTCAACCAGGGATGTTGTCTTGCCGTCCTGGCTTGTTGCCGACACGAGCAAATTCAGCTGTCCGCTGTAGTTGCCTGGCGGGATAAGCGACAGATCTCTAAGATCGCCGCCGTCGAGAACCCAGATGCCATCATCTTCAATGCGGCCCGCGGAAAGCCGTGCGCCTTGCGGCAGGCCTGCGACCCGGATCACCAGACTTTCCGAGGGGTCCGGCGTTTGTGCGTCGGCGCGTAGGACGATGATTCCGTCTTCAATACCGATCGCATCTTCGACCGAAAGGCTGGGCCGATCGGCAACGGGCTCGACCGTGACATCCAGCGGCACGGTCACGGATATCGTATCGCCGCCATCGTCGGATGTGGCGGTGACGGCCAACCGCGCGGTACCGCTAAAATTCTCCGGCGGAAGGAAAGCAACATCCAGCAAATCCTCCGGGTCAAGCGACCATGCCCCATCGTTACGCCGTTGACCGCGTGACAGCGAAGCGCCGTCAGGTAGGTTTGCGACCGTCAGGGAGAGGCGCTCGGACTCATCGAGCACGCGAGCTTTGATGGTCATCGGGATCAAAGTGTCTTCAAGGCCAGTGGCGGCGGCAACTTCAACGACGGGCATATCCGCCACCGCCTCGACGGTGACGACGAAGGATGCGCGCGCGGCGGCCTGGCTCAGGCCGTGATAGGCGACGCTCGATACGTCCAATCTAATATCGCCGCTGAATTGCTTTGGCGGGATGAGCGCCAGCGCGGCCAGGTCGCTTGGCGTGAGTTGCCAGTTACCGCCGGTATCACGACCGGCCGTCAGCATAGCGCCGACCGGCAAACCCGAAACCCGCACGGCAACGAATTCGGCCGGATCGGGCGAAGAAACCGCCAGGTCCAATGGGATCGACTGATCCTCCATCCCGGTCACATCGGCTACCACCAATGTCGGCCGGTCAGCGATCGCGGCAATTTCAACATCGATGGGCGCGGTCACAACGGCCTGGTCATCGCCATCAAAGGTGGTCGCCGTCGCCAGCAGCTGGAGTTGCCCGGCGAAATTCCGCGGCAGGGTCAATACAAGATCCGCGGTTTCCTCCGCGGTCAGGCGCCAGACGCCGTTAGCGTCGCTGCGACCGGCGGACAAACTCGCATCGGCCGGCAGGCCGGCGATTTCCAAGTTCACGCGTTCTCGCGCCGCGGTTTCCAACTCGATGACCAGAGGCACTCTCTCATCCTCGAGAGCCGATACCGAATTCGTCACCAGCCTGGCCGGGTCGGCAACGGCTGTTACCTCAACGACCATTTCGGTTCTGGTTTCGGCAACGGAGTCACCGTCGATGGAAGTCGCCACGACCTCGACCTTCGACACACCGGCATAGTCGGGCGGCGGTGTGAGCCGCAGATCGGCGATATCCTCCAGTGAGTCGAGGCGCCATTCGCCCGGGCCAACCGCCGAGCCATGGGACAAGACCGTGCCGGGCGGCAGACCGCGGAATGAGACATTCGTACTCTGCTTCGGATCGGCGACGATAACGCTGACGGCAAGGGATATGACAGCGTCTTCCGTCCCCGTTACATCCGAGGCGACCATCAAAGGCCGGTCCGCGTCTGCCGCCACATCGATGTCACGCGACAGCACGGCAGTGGCCCGGTCGAGGCCGTCAACCGTCGTCGCGGTGACGCGCAAGGGCACCGACCCATTGAAATGAGGCGGCAAGAAAAGCCGCAGGTTGGTCGCTTCATCCGGCGTGACGTCCCATATACCCGTGCTCTGCTCGGTGCCGCTGGAAAGGCGAGCCCCGGCGGGTAAACCGGCGAGGCGAACCGACAGCGCCTCGTTAGGATCGCTGAGGTTGGCATCGATCCTCAGGTCGATCGGCACATCTTCGCGGGCCGGTCGCCAATCCACCGAAAGCGTCGGGGCATCGGCCACCGGCGCGAAACGGACGTCAAAGCCGCGGCTAACCAAAACAGTGTCGTCATCGTCGCGCGCTATGATGTCAACCTGCAGTCGAAAGGGACCATTGAAATCGGGCGCGGGTATCACTTGAAGCGTTTCGAGGTCGCCCGGCGCGACAGCCCAAGCGTCGCCGGCAGCGGTTCCGCGAGAAAGCGATGCCCCGGGGGGCAGGCCCCGGACGGCAATTGACAGGCTTTCCTGCGGGTCTGCCAATTCTGCGACGATGCCGAGACGCTGAGGTTCGTCCTCTCGACCGGCTATATCCCGCACAGTGAGCATAGGCACGTCGGCAACGGCCTCAATCTCGACAACGAGACGCGCAACCTTGCTCTCGACCTCTTCGCCGTTGAGGGCATTGGCCTGCACAGCCAAATCTATGCTGCCGTGAAAATTTGCCGGCGGGATGAGAACAATATTCCGGATATCATTCTCCGGCACCGACCAGTCGCCGTTTGGTAGGCGCTCTCCCGCCGAAAGTCTAAATCCAACGGGCAAACCGGAGATGCGCAGAGGATTGAGCGTTGTCCCCGCCTGAGGCAGCGCTGACACTTGCAACGGAACAGGCTCATCCTCACGTCCAAATGCATTAGCCACGCGAAGTGCGGGCGCCTTTGACAGGCCCAAGACACTGCCGATATCGAAGTCCTGCAGTTGCATTGCGCCGGCCATGGCGGCGCCACCGGCAATGAGAACGACTATCGCAGCGGTGACCGGGCCCGGCAGATCGCTCAGGAAGAAGCGCCGGGTGGTATGGCTCTTTCGTGACGCCCGACCTCCGTGCGGCCGGATCGGCTCAACAAGAAATGCGGGCAAGGCGGGAAACGGCTCGGGCTCCTCTGCAGGAATTTTAGCCTTTTCCGGGATGGCAGGTTCGGCGGCCAAAGCTGGCGGACTTTCGTCAGGCAAGACCGGCTTAAAAAGCGCAGATGGAAGGCCGGGAAACGGCTTTAACTCTGACGGCTCGGTCGACGCAGCGATGCCTTCCTCCGGCATAGGTTCAGGTGTCCAAGCGGTTTTACTTTGGTCGGGCAGGATCGGCCCAAAAACAGAGTCGGGAAGAGTGGGAAACGGATTGAGCCGCGATTGCTCAGAGGAATCCACGCCGCCGTTCGCCGCCGCGCCTTGGCCCGGGCGGTCAGCCTTTGGCGCGGCCGTCTTTAGGTGCTTTTCCAGTGACGATGCGAGCGCCACCCTTAGCAGCTCTGTCGGAGACGGGCGGTCAGGGCACATGGTCAGAGTGGCTGCAATATCCGGACATGACGGATCTCACCCCATTTCGCGGCAGTTATTGCGCGTTTGCCGTGCGCCAGAGCAGGAATTCCTCGAAGACATCAGCCTTGATCTGCTCCGAAATCGAGGCAATGTCAGTTGACTTTTGATCCTGCAGATAGGCTTTGAATTCGCGTTGCTCCAACCATTGTTGGGCAGGCGAAAATCTGGTCCAGCCTGGCACCTCAGCGCTTAAAGTCACTTCTTTCCATTTCGGGTGACGGGGCGGTTCCTGAAATTCGGAAAACCGATCGAAGAAGGCTTCGATAAAGCGAGAAACCTTACGGTAACGGTAGGTATCCGGACTCCAATTGTAGACGGCCATCACCGCCCCAACCGCAAGCGTATCAACCTCCTCGCCCGGCTCGATAAGTGCTGGGTAGTCCTGGCTGGTGAGGCGTGCGGGGAGATAGGTTTCAAGCAGTGAGGGCTCGAATTCGATGGGGACGAAATGTACAGAATCTTCCTTGGAAATTTCGGAGAATGCTTGCGTGGGCTTGCCCGCGACATACACCAATCCATCGATCTCGCCAGCTTTGAGTTTCTCAACCGCCAGCGCCTGATCAAAGGAGGTTCGTTGCACCTCGATCCCAAGGGACTCAAATATCAGCGACGCGGTCATCTCGGTACCGCTCCCGGCGATGCCGAAGTTGACCTTTTTGCCGCCTAAGTCATTGAGACTTAAGATGTCGTTCCGACCCAACACATGGATTTCTTCGTTGTATAGTTTGGCGATATATTGGATCAGCTCGGTGAGCCTGGGCTGCTGAAGAATCCCCTCGCGTTTGCTAAACTCGAGCACGTCGGACTGCACGATGCCGATGTCGATACCGCGCAAATACAAAATATCCGAAATATTCTGCACCGACCCCTTGCCTCGAATCGGCAACACGCGCAAATTGTTGCCGTCGTCGAGTACCGATGCCAGATCGCTGGCGATACGAATATAGGTGCCGTTGACACCGCCGGAGATGACGCCAACCGTTCCCTTATTGGCCTCTTCTACGGGGTCTAAACTCTGTCCAACCGCCGGTAGTGCGAAAATGGCAAAGGCCGCTCCAAGCACCGCCATGCGCTTAAGCCACGCCATGGTTCCCTCCGCTGTTCTTCGTATTTGCCCCACTTTTGGTACGCGAGGTTTACGCAATAGAATATTAACCTCTCCATCCCATTTCACGCGCGCAGGGGGAGTGAATGGTTACGAAATAATTGGGGAGTTTGGCGGCACAAGGCTTAATCCCTAACTGTCCTGACGATGTCGGTCATGTCCGGCCCGATGCACGGTTGCTGAGATCTAGAGCTTTTATCGTTCAAACGGATCCGTTTGAACGATAAGAAAATGCGCCAAAACAACAAGCTAGAGCACATGGAGTGAACGCAAGTGAATGGAATTTGCTCTGCTCTAGCGGCAGCGAGCAGCGAAGCGACAATGGGCGGCGGCGTGGATGGACAGGAAATTGGGAGGATCCAGAAAACGCGACACGAAGCTTTGACGGATAATGCTACGGGCACCTGACCGGCACCGTTGACGGGACGGTTTTTTCGGCCGCCGCCGTATCTCTAAAGTGCGAGATGCAACGCGCCGCGCACCCGGTCTTCATCGATATCGCAGCCAAGGCCCGGCGCCAGGGGTACAAGTGCGGCCTGGCCGTCCATGGGCAACGGTGTTTTCAGATAATCGCCGGCCAAATGCTGCGGTCCGTTCAGATCGGCGGGGTAATCGATGCCAAAGGCCGCGAAGACATGGACCGAGGCGGCAAACCCGATCGGCGCATCCATGAGGCCCGAGCCGATCAGCTTGATCCCGGCGTTGCGGGCCAACTCGCAAAGCTGGCGGGCATAATGGATACCGCCGACTTTCTGGACCTTGCAGACCAGGCCCTCGACCGCCCCCCGGCGCAGCAAATCGACGACGAAGGGCAGACCCATCGCCGCCTCGTCGAGGGAAATATTCATCGAGGTCGATGTCAGTAATTTCTTGAGGCCATATATGTCGGTCATGGGAATCGGCTGCTCGAACAGTTCGACCCCAAGCTTCTCGAAGCCCTGCGCGGCCCGCAGCGCCTGATCGAGATCGTAGCCTTGGTTGGCGTCGGGCCAGACGATGCAGCCCTTGGCGATTTCCATCGCCACCCGGACATTCTCCACATCGACGCTGGGATCGTGGCCGACCTTCAACTTGAAGGCCCGAAACCCCTCGCTTAGCCCCTGCTCGACGACCTTGCCCGTGGCCTCCGGATCTGGCGCCGAGACGAGATAAGACAGCTCGATCCGATCCGTGAGCTTCGAACCCAGCCAGGTCTGCAGGTTGATGCCAAGCTTCTTGCAGATCAGGTCATGGGCGGCCATATCGACAGCACCCTTGGCGATCGGTTGGCCCGGATCGAAACCTGGCGCCATCTCCATATTCATCGCCGCATGCAAACCGGCGATGTCGAACGGATCGCGCCCGATCAAGACCGGCGCCAAATAATGCTTGATGGTGGTGTAGGTTGAGTGGGTTGTCTCCGCCGACCAGCGCCGGCTCGGACCTGCTTCGCCCCAGCCGACCGTGCCGTCATCGGCGGTCATCTTGACCATGGCGATCTGCTTGCCTTCCTCGATGGTACGAGAAACGCCGCGCGACAACGTCACCACGCTGCGCAATGGCAGGCGGACGGGCAAGACTTCGATCGAGTGGATTTTCATGGCGAACTCCTAGAGTGTTTCCAGGAAAAGCGGGCACCGCTTTTCCGCCGGCAAACACGCAAAAACAAGACTCTAGGGTCAGGTTTTGAGTCCATCAAAACCTGACCCTAGGCTCCCGTCGGCCGGCCACGATATTCGCGCCACCCGACGACGATCACGGTGACCAGCGCCATCAGCAGGAACGCCGCCGATATTGGCCGGGTCACGAAGATATCCAGGCTGCCCCGCGACAAGATCATCGCCTGGCGCAAACCGACCTCGACCAGGGGCCCAAGAATGAATCCGATGAGCAACGGCGCCACCGGAAACCCGAATTTGTTCATCAAATAACCGAGAACGCCAAATCCCAGCATCACATAGATATCGAAGAAGCTGTTCGTCGACACGAATACGCCGGTCACGCTGAGCAGAATGACAATGGGAAACAGCACCGAATTCGATACCCGCGTCGTTTGGATGAAGGCGGCCATACCGGCGCGGGCGATCAGCAGATGAAAAAACGTCGCCAGCAACATCATCATGAAAAATGCCGCGACAAATTCGCCCTGTTGCTCGAACAGAGCCGGGCCCGGAATCATGCCATGGACGATGAAGGCGCCGAGCATGATCGCCGTAATGACGTCGCCGGGCACGCCCAAGGTGAGCAACGGCACGAAGGTGGCGCTGGTCACCGCATTGTTGCCGCTTTCGGCCGCGGCAACGCCCTCGATCGCGCCTTTACCGAAGCGCTCAGGGTGCCGCGACATGTTGCGGGTAATGCCGTAGTTGAGATAGGCCGAGACCGCCGCGCCAAGGCCCGGCACCGCGCCGATGAAGACACCGATTGCCGAGGAACGGCCGATCACCGGCAGACATCGGCGCCATTCGTCCCGTGTCAGACTGTGATCGGGATCGCTGAGCCGCACATTTCCCGCCTGAACCCGCCGGCCAAGCCCGCGTTCTAAAATGCTCAACGCCTCGGCGACCGCGAATACGCCGATCACCAGGGCGATGAAGGCCCAACCGCCGGCCATCTCACGGACCCCGAAGGTCAGGCGGAAATCGCCGGTCAAAGGGTCGACGCCGAAAGTAGAGAAAAACAGCCCCAAGGCGCCGGCGATCAGGCCCTTGACCATGTTTCCCTGCGCCAGCACGCCGACCAAGGTCAATGCGAAAATACCCAGGGAGAAAATTTCCGGCGGTCCGATCTTGAGGGCAAACAACGCCATCGGCACCGCAAACGCGATGAGGGCGATATCGCTGACGAACTCGCCAATGATCGAAGCGTAAAGCGACATCTTGAGCGCCTTGCCCGCCTTGCCCTGACGCGTCAGCTCGGCCCCGTCGAGCGCGGTCGCGGCCGCCGCCGGGGTTCCCGGCACGTTGATCAGAACGGCCGAGAGCGATCCCCCATAGGTGCCGCCCTTGTAGATGCCCACCAGCATCGCCAGCCCGGCGATCGGACTGAGATTGAAGGTAATCGGCAGCGCGATGGCCACGGCGAGCGGCACGTTGAGGCCCGGAATAGCACCGACAACGATGCCGATGACCAGACCGACGGCGATCATCGCCAGTGCCATCGGGTTGGCGACCTGCTCGAAACCAGCCAGCAGCAGTTCCATGGTTATGTCAGCCGATGAGCCGCGAGGACGGCAGCAGGACGATCATGAACTTCTCAAAAAACAGCAGCAAACCAAGCGGCACGGCCACCGCGACCAGGATCATCCCTATCGGCTTGCGGTTGCCGTAAAGCAGATTGGCACCGATCAGAAACACCATGCTCGACATCAGATAGCCAAACCAGGGCAGGGCCGCGATGAACCCCGCCGTCCACCCCAGCATGGCCACGACCCGCAGCAGTCCGGCTCTGACCTGCCCCACCGGCGGGCCCTGCTCGGCGGGCCGCAATAGCGACCCGCCGAGCAGAACCAGCGACAGTATAATGAGGACCAGCACCAGTGCTGTGGGCAATGTCGTCGTCTTGACGTAGGCGCCGGACCCTTCTGTCGCCAGTAGGTCGCTCAATAAGAACCCACACGCAACCAGCAATACCAGCGCCACCCAGGCATCCGCCGGTACCCGTCCGATGGTCCCCCTCGTCACTTTGCCGCCGCTACTTGCGCAGCATCGGCGCGAAATTTTCCCAGTCCCGCGCCCAGATCTTGCCAAATTCCTCGGCCGGCAGATAGGTCAGCGCCGTTGCCGTCTTTAGCACCCGTTCCTGGAACGCCGGATCATGGCGACATTGGCCAACGCGGTGCGCAGCGTCGTGAGCACATCTTCGGGCACGCCCTTGGCAATCGCCAGGCCAACAAACGGGCTGCCGAAGACTTCGTAACCCTGCTCCGCCGCTGTGGGAATATCTGGGAAGGCGGCATCGCGCTCGGCACTGAACACCGCCAGGCCGCGCAACTTGCCACCCTTGATGTTCGACGCAACGGTCGCCGCATTGGCCGGTAGCATGTCGACAGTGCCGCCGAGCAATGCCGTAACGCCCGGTGCCCCGCCCTGCTGCGGCACATGCACGATTTCGAGACCGGCGGCCTCGGCAAGTCCGTTCAGGGTCAGATTAGGCATGCCGTTGGGCACTGCGCCAAAAGTGTATTTGGTCGGATCGGCTTGTACCGCCGCGACCAGATCGCCAAGCGTCTGCCATGGCGACTCCGCCTGGACCGCCAGGATGATCGTCGCCGCCACCAGTTGACCGATGGGTTCGAAATCATCGTATCTGTATCCGACATCGTTCTTCAGCGGTGTCAGGATTTGGTTGCCGCTGGTCGTTGCCAGGATCGTGTAACCGTCCTTGGGCGCGTCGAGCGCGGCTTGAGTGCCAAGGGAACCGCCACCCCCCGGCCGGTTGGCGACAGCCACCGGCTGACCCAGTTCCTTGCCCAGAGGATCGGCGAGGTCAGTGCTGCCGCCTGGGTTCCAGGTCACGATCATCGAGATCGGTTTGCTCGGATAACTCTGCGCCATTGCGCCAACGCTCCAGCCGATTGCCAGTGGAACAATCGCCAGCACACCCAACATCGTCTTCAATTTTGTCATCTCGTCTACCTCCCTTGATTGATTATCATCCTAGTCAACGCGGTCGGCAATGCGGGCCGGCCGCTTTCTCCTCAATGCCCACCCTCTATGACCGTGCCGGGCCCATAGCGGGTCCCCAACGCCTTGCCGCTGTTGGGGCTGCGCACCAGCCGCCGCGGCATCATGGCGTTGAAATCTACATACCGGTCGGGGTCAAGCGGCGCGCCGTCGAAGCGCGGGTCGTCTATGGCGTAGCGCGTACAGCGGAAGACCATGTTGTTGGTCCCGAAAATCGGGTGCTCGTAGGTGAATGGGCTGACGAACTCCCAGACAATGTCACCTTCGCGCGTCACCTCGAACAGACGTCCCTTTGTGCATTCGCAGATCAGGGTATTGCCGTTGGGCAGCCGCTGGGCCCCGGAACAGATAAAACTGCAAAAATCATAGACCGGATTCTCCTTGTATTCCCACCCGATGATGCCGGTATTGGGATCGACCTCGATCACCC
>QIGO01000166.1 GCA_003230015.1 Alphaproteobacteria bacterium
ATATTTGCTCGTATCATCAAGTGTCGCCGCATGAAACATGACTAACTGCGGATAGCCGGATGTCTTTTTTAGGACCGGATTGCCACAGTTATCGCAAAAGCCGCTGCTTGAGATGTTTCCGCTATCGGAGGTAAACTCGTAGTACTTAACATCACCCTTGACCAATGTTGATTCGGCAGCAACTGCGAACGAGGCCGCATGACCTGAGCCAGTTATTCTTTGACACTGCCGACATTGACAAATAATCGCAAATCTCGGCTCGGCCGTGGTTTCGTACCGGATCGCGCCACATGCACATCCACCAGTTAGAACTGCCTCCATACCAATCTCCCCGATGAACTATTTTTGTGAGAGCCAACATCAAACCAATGAAAGTACAACTAGGGCGGTGGCCGAATTGTCTCTGACCTCAATCCTCCGTGATACTAATCGTTTTGCCATTGCAAACCCATAGCGCCCGACCAGTCTTGGACAAATGCCAATGGGAATAGATACATGCGAACTATTTCGACCGCCGCCGTATATTTACTACTCGCCGCCGCTGCCCCCTCTGCCGGTGCGGCACAGCTTGAGACGCTGACCCTTTCCGATGCCACCGAGTTGACCTACGCCATCGCTTTGCCGGACGGCTATGACAGCGCCAAGACCTACCCAGTCTTGTTGGCTCTGCCGCCCGGACCCCAGACCGTGAATATGGTCAATGCCGGCCTCGAAAGTTATTGGGAGGCCGAAGGCACCAGCCGCGGTTTTATTGTTGTCAGCCCCGCCGTCCCGGGCACCGATCTGTTCTTCCAGGGCAGCGAGAAATACCTCCCCGAACTGATGGCCTACATTTCCCAAACCTATGGCGTGGCGGGCGGCAAATTCGACTTGGCCGGCGTTAGCAATGGTGGCCTCAGCGCTTTTAAGGTAGCCGTCGACAACCCCGACCAATTCCGCTCCCTGACCGTCATTCCCGGTTTTCCGCCTTCCCGTGAGGTCTTTGGCCAACTCGAGCGCCTCGCCGGACTCACGGTCAGCATGTTCGTCGGCGAGCGCGACAGCGGCTGGCTGGAACCCATGACCAGTACCGCCGAGGCGCTCAGAACCGCCGGCACCGACGTCTATATGGAGGTAATCCCCGACAACGGCCATTTTGTCACCGACCTCAGCGGCCCGGCGGCGGCCCGAATTTTCGACCAAATACAACGCTAGGCGGCCGTTAAGGGACCGATGGTGCGATATTCGTGCTTGTTTCGTCGGGAACAACGAGGTCGCGACCGACGCGCTGCACAGTTTGTCCCGCGTCCGTTGCTCGGGTATCATAAGCTGGCGTTCTTATGCCGAGGAGGTCGATCATGCGGTCAAACGAAAAGCTACTCTCCCTGCCGGAGTTGGCGGGCGTGGACGCGCTCGTGGCGATGAGCCCGGAGAACTTCGCCTACGTCAGCGGAACTTTTATCCTCACGGTCGAATTGCTGCGGCCGCGCCAGGCTTACGCCGTCTTGGCCAAGGATAGCGATCCGGTGCTTGTGGTTTGCAGCATTGAGACCACTCTCGCGCAAGAGGAAACCTGGATCGACGACATCCGCAGTTACACGGAATTCAAGGATGAACCGATTGACGCGCTCGTCAGTGTCCTCAAGGAAAAGGGCCTAGCGTTGGGCAAGATCGGCATCGATCTCAGTTACCTTCCGTACAACTCTTACGCCCTTTTGGTCGATCGCCTGCCCGACGCAGAGATCGTCGACACGACCGATGCCGTCGCGACGATGCGCGGCGTGAAAACCCGCGAAGAGGTTACGAAGATTGAGTCGGCCACACAGATTACGCACCGATCCGTCATTGAGGCTATGGCAACAGGGCGGCTCGGTGAAACCGAGAAGACGATGGCGGATCGGATCATTACAGGATTGATCGAGCGTGGTGCCGAGGGATCCTTGTTCGGCGTCTTCAGCAGCGGAGAACGGACGCGTATGCCACACGCGATGCCGAGCGACCGCGTGCCAAAGGTGTCCGAAATTATCCGCTTCGATGTTGGCGGTCGATTTGGACCGTGGAAAAGCGACTTTGCGCGCACCTATTCGACCGGAAAACCGACCGACATTCAGCGCGATTTCTATCGGAATTTGCGTGAAGTTCAGGAGGAAACCATCGCCAGCGTGCGGCCCGGTGCCAAGGCGGAGGATGTGTTCTTTGCCTGCAAGGACGAATTCGAGAAACGCGAGATGGGTTTCCACATGCCGCATGTCGGGCATGGCTTTGGCATCGAACTGCACGAAAATCCGATGTTGCGTCCGGGGGACGAGACCATCCTCAAGGAGGGGATGGTGCTTAACGTCGAGCCATTCGGGTTCGACGAGAACGGCATCGGCTATCATCTCGAGGACCTCTTGGTCGTGACGGAGGGCGGCAACCGGCTACTCACCCTCGGCCTCGCGCCAACCGAGCTGCCAGTCATTGGTAAACCGTTGGACCAACAATAGCGCGCGATCACTCACGTAAAGGGAGGATAAAATGATACAGCGCAGACGTATTTTTGCCGCCGCGTTCGCGGCGGCCGTAGTATTCGGGATCAGCGCCCCGCCCGCGTTGGCCTCGAGCACGGAAATATTACGTTTGGCCCATCACCATCCGGTCGGCGGGCAGCTCGACAAAACGGCGGAGAAGTTCGCCGAACTTATCAAGGAGCAGACGAACGGCGAACTTCTAATCAAAATCTTTCCGGCCGCGCAGCTCGGACAGCAGAATGAGGCGTTCGAGTTGCTCAACCAGGGCGTCATCGACATGACGCTGTCGCCAGTCGGGCTAATGGACAAGGAATGGGGTGCTGTCCGCGTCTTCAATCTGCCTTTCATTTGGAGCGGCTGGGATCATTTCCAGGCGGCGGTCGACGGCGAGTTCGGCAAGCGGGTGACCGAGGGCATGTTGGAGAACAGCAACACCCGCCTGCTCGGAATCTTCGGCTTTGGCTTCCGCGATATGATCTTCCGCGGCGAGCCGATTAGGGACGTGGCCGGCATGGCCGGGATAAAGATGCGCTCTCCCGAGGCGCGGCTGTGGATACGCATGTTCGAGTTGCTTGGCGCTAAGCCCACTCCCGTGACCTGGGGTGAGGTCTACACGGCCATGCAGACCGGCGTTGCAGCCGGGCTCGAAGGGCCGGCACTGGCGATGCTCGACATGAAGTTCGACGAAGTGACGAAGTCCTTAGTTCGAACCGAACACATGTTCTCGACGGGCGCTCTGACGATCAACAAAAACCGCTTCAACAAGCTGTCACCAGAATTCCAGCAGGCTGTGTTGTCGGCCGGCGCCGAGGCTTCGCGGTGGTCGTCCGAATTGGCCAGAGTCGGTTCGGCCGACGCCTACCGGGTGATGGAAGAGCGCGGCGTGAAGGTGGTGGAGCCAATTAATCCGAAGGCGTGGGCGGCGGCGATGAAGCCCCTATGGGAGGAGGTCGCGGCCGAGAATCCGGACGCGTCGGAACTGATCGAGCTGATCATCGCCGCGAAATAATGGCGCCGCACCTCAGCGGCACGATTTAGGGGTAGGGCGTCTCTTGTTTTTGTCTGTTATCCAGCGGGCGTCCTCCTACCTGCTCGCGGCTGTGGTGTTGTTGATGGCGGCGCAGGTGATATTGCGTTTTGGCTTCAACGCACCGCAGGCGTGGGCGGAGGAGGTCGACCGCTACCTTTTCGTCTGGTCGGTTTACCTTGGCTCCATCATCGCGACGGCAAAGGGGACCCATATCCGGGTTCTTTTCGTCGTCGAATGGGGTGGGCCCAAATTTGCCAAGGCTTCCGAACAGATTGGCCGCGTCGTCAATATTCTGAGCTTCTCGCTCGTGGCGTACTACGGATTCGGGCTTGCCTGGGACAACCGCAATTCGTCCTTCTACACCCTCGATTTCATGCCGCAGGTTATCTTCTATCTATCGGTCCCCGTGTGCATGACAATTATGGCACTCTATCTGCTCGTGCCGCGCCGGCGGTAGATAGACGTCGTGGCGCTCATTCTTCTCCTGGGCGTCTTCCTCGTGCTGTTGTTCGCGGGGCTGCCAGTGGCAACGGCGATGCTGGCTGCCAGCATCGTTAACATCCTGTTCATCGGCCTTCCCCCCGTTCTTGCCGCCGAGCGCATGCTCGGGTCGATCAACTCGTTCCCGCTGCTCGCTGTCCCGTTCTTTGTTCTGGCCGGCACCATAATGAATCGGGGCGGGCTCACGCGGCGCCTTGTCGACGTGTCCCGGGCCTTCGTCGGCCATTTTTACGGTGGAACGGCACAGGTCAACGTCCTGGCGAGCATCTTCTTTTCGGGTATTTCCGGGTCGGCGTCGGCGGATGCCGCCGCAATCGGGTCGATGTTGATCCCGACCATGAAGAAGGAAGGATACGACGCCGGCTTTGCCGTCGGTATCACGGCGGCCTCAGCGACGATCGGCCCGATCATCCCGCCCAGCATCGTCATGATCATCTACAGCTCGATGACGGGACTTTCAATAGCGGCGCTGTTTGTCGCCGGGATATTGCCGGGGCTGGCGATCGGCGTGGCACTAATGGCGATCGTCGCCCTGATTTCGCGGCGGCGCAACTATCCCCGCCGGTCGAAGATGCCGTGGCGGCAACGTTTCTGTGTTATTTGGGGCGCCATTCCGGCCTTGATGGCGCCATTGATCATCCTGGGCGGCATCATCAGCGGGCTGTATACGCCAACCGAGGCCGGCGTCATCGCCTGCGTCTACGGGTTGTTCGTAGGCTTTTTCGTTTACCGCGAGTTGACACTGGCCGATCTGGTGCCGCTGTTGGCCGAGGCCGTGGAGATCACGGCGATTCCTGTCTTTATTCTGGCGACGGCGTCGATCTTCGGCTGGCTGCTTGCGTTCCACGGTTTCGGGCAGATCATCGTTGATTTTCTCACAGGCCTTGGCCTAGGCCGCATCGGCCTTCTGCTCGTTATCGTTCTGATGCTGCTGCTGATCGGGTTGGTGATTGAGGGCCTGGCAGCGCTGATCATTTTCGTACCGGTTTTCATGCCGATGATACCGGCATTCGGGTTGAACGACCTGCACTTCGCGTTGATCGTTATCGTGACGATCCTGATCGGCACCGTAACGCCGCCCGTCGGCCTGCAGCTATACATAGCCGCCGCCATCGGCAAGACGTCACTGTCCGAGATTGTCGTCTGGCCGTTTATTTTCGCGATGGTGGGTGTCGTCATGGTGATGGTCCTGTTCCCGCAATTCGTCGTATTTCTGCCGAATCTTTTGCTCGGTTAGCCGAGGCCAGGCGGGTAGCGTCATCTATGGACATCGGTTAATCGCGGCAGACGCTTGAAATGCCGATAGTGCCGTGATCCGGATAGCGGCGCGCCAGCGCAAAACCGGGTCGGTGGCCCCGGCTCGCCGGGGGCGTCCACGCGGCAACGGCAAGCTGGAGCCGTTGGCAGATTTTCTGAAAGCACGGGTCGAGTTGGAACCCGACATCACCATGCCTGAGTCGGCGGCGGTTCTGTGGCAAGCCACGGTGTCCGGGTTGATCCCGCCATGCTGTCACGGTTTCTCAAGCACCGGCTTGGCTACACAGACAAAAAAACCCTGATCGCAACCGAACGCGGGCGCGCACGGGTTTGCCGGATGCGTCTTTCGGCCACTGGCGCACACAAACCTTCATCGCCGGGTTGAGGATCGGCGAACTGACCGCGCCCTGACTGCTTGACGGGCCCTTGAACCGGGCCGCGTTCGAGGCTTATATCGAGACCCAACTGGCACCGACATTGCAGTCCGGTGATGTGGTCATCGCCGACAATCTGTCATCGCACGAATCCGCCAAGGCGCAGGAAATACTCAAAGCGCAGGGCTGTTGGCTCCTGTTCTTGCCGCCTTACAACCGACGATGTCGCCGCCGGCACTTTGCTGCGCCCCTTCGGCCAAGCCGAAACTAGGCTTGGCGACGCCTATTGGATTATCCAGCCGCAAACCACGGCGCAACGCGCGGTGGTCACCGCGGTTATTGCATGGCTGCACGGTCAGGCTATGACTGAGTGTCTGGACCTGTGAACGCCGCCAGCGCTTCGGGTGAGTCCAGATCCGTCAGCACCGCGTCGCTTTCCATGGCCACCTCCGCCACCACTTCGCTGTAGGTGCCGATAAGATGCTTGGCCCCGGTATCGCCGTCGAGCCCACGCATCTCATCAAAAAAGCGCTTGGCCCATAGGGTCGGGTTGCCGAACTTGCCGCGCCATGACGGCACGCAGATGGCCCGCCCCTCGGTTGGATTGAAGGCCGCGATCAGCCGGTTGAGATGCTCGGCGCCCACTTCCGGCATATCGCTCAACATCATGATCGCGCCGTCGCATTCCTCCGGCACAGCGCCCAGGCCCACCCGCACGCTGGTGCTCAGCCCGTCGGCATAATCGGGGTTGTGGACCACGCTCACCCTCGCTACCTCCACCAAGGGCCGCAGACGCTCCGCCTCATGGCCGGTAACGACGATAACGGTCGCCGCCTGGCTGGCCAGTGCCGCGTCCAGCGCGTGCCCGATCATGGGTTTTCCGTTGACTGGCGCCAGCAGTTTGTTGACCGCCCCCATCCGCCGCGATTGGCCGGCGGCCAGTATGACCGCTGCGATGCGCGGCGCGCGGCGCATTTCGGCGCGCGCCTCCGGAGCTTCGGCGCGGGGCAGGGGGCGTGAGGGAATTTCTTTCAACAATCCGCCCGCGCCCATGGCCATGATCTCCGCCGGCCCCACCGGCTGGTCGGCCAGTAAACGTTGCAGCACCCAGTCGAACCCGTTCAGCTTTGGTGAGCGGGCGCAGCCCGGCAGCCCCAGCACTGGGAGCCCGTCAAGCGCGCCCACCAGGATCAGATTTCCCGGGTCCACTGGCATGCCGAAATGCACGACCTTTCCGCCGGCCGCCTCGATCCCCGCCGGCACCACGTCGCGTCGGTCGACAATGGCCGAGGCACCATTTATCAGCACGAGTTCGCAGCCCTCTTGGCGCAAAGCGGCGATGGCGTTGGCCAGCGCGCCCACATCGTGAGCGCAACGCAATTCCCGCGTCAATTCACAGCCCAGCCCTTCAAGCCGCCCGGTTGTCACCGCCGCCGCTTTGTCCAGCACCCGCGATTTGGTGGCCTCCAATCGGGTCTGCACCAGACCGACGGGTCGCGGCCGTAGGCCCGCGACAGCGAACAGCGCCCCGCCATTCCTGGCGGCCTCGACGCCGGCGTCCACGGCATCGCCCGGTGCGGCAAAGGGGATGATTTTGATCGTCGCCACCAATTGGCCTGGCCGCACCAGCTCATGCACCGGCACCGCCGCCAGAGTGATGGACTCGTCGATATTGTTCAGCGCCGTAAGCCGGCTCCCATCATAGCTCACCACGCCGGCAACTTTGGCAATCAGGTTACAGCGCCCGGTAAAAGCAGCACTTGTCGTCAGATTCACGCCCCGGCACGCCTCTGCCAACGCGTTCGCAGCACTGTCTTCGTCAACATCGCCCGGCTCCAGCCGGGCCACGATGATCTCCGCCACACCGCCGGCCTCGAGACACGTCAGATCCACGCCGGTAAGCACCCGGCCCTTTTTCAGGACCCGGCCGCCGGCCCGCCTTGAATGGGCGAGAATGGCCCCCTCGGCCTC
>QIGO01000154.1 GCA_003230015.1 Alphaproteobacteria bacterium
TTGTGCAAAGCAATCGAATTTGCGCTGACAACGCTCTGATAGCCCCTGTTCATTGTGTGGTCCCTTTGCCGTCGCCGCCACAACATTTTTTGTACTTCAGACCGCTGCCGCATGGGCAGAGGGTGTTGCGTCCGATCTTTCCGGCCGGCGCCATGATGGCGGCGGCGGGGCGTCCTTGGCGCAAATGCGCCGCCATGCGCCGCATGGCGGGGCGTGTGTGAGCGAAGATGCGGCGGTATCCCGCGCATAAGTAGTTCAAACCCCATTCGCCCTCACCGGTATGGAGAAACCGGTGTTTGGGGCAGCCGCCGAAACAAAATGAAAGCTCCCGGCAGTCCTGGCATTGCCGCGGCAGTGCGTGTTTTTTCATCAGGCCGAACTCTTGCAGCCGCGCTACGACGTCGGATTGGTGCAGCGGCCCGTCGGCAACATTACCGAAGCGGAACTCGGGATAGACATAGTGGTCACAGGCGTAGAGGTCGCCGTCATGCTCCATTGCCAGATTGCCGCCGCAGGTCTCGGCGAAGACGCAGAGGCCCGGCGGCTGCCCGAGAGTGCGGGCGAGGATGAGATCGAACATTTGCACGAAAATGCGGCCGACATCCTGGCCCACCCATTCGTCGAAGATCGCGTTGATGAAGCGCCCATAATCCTCCGCGCGCGGGCAAAATTCAGCCACTGTCCCAATGTCGGCGTCCGGTGCTGGCGGTCCCATCAGCTGGCCCGCACCGTCGACGCGCTCGACCAGCGGGATGAATTGCATATGGCCTACGCCGAGTGCCTTGAGATGGCGATACACTGCTAATGGGCGGTGGGCGTTGGCGTTGCTGACCACTGTCAGCGTGTTGACCGCGACCTCGTGGCGCTGCAGGCGGTCGAGGGCACGCACGACGTGACCATGAGTCGGCCGGTCCCGGCGATTTCGGCGGTAGGTGTCGTGCAGGCCCGGCGGTCCGTCCAGGCTGAGGCCGACCAGGAACTGGTGTTTAGCGAAAAAACGGCACCAGGCGTCGGTCAGCAGGGTCCCGTTGCTCTGAATGGCATTGGCGATCCGTTGACCGGCCCGACGGTAACGCTGCTGAAGCGCGATAACGCGCTCAAAAAACTCCAGGCCGAGAAGAGTCGGCTCGCCACCCTGCCAATAGAAGCTGACCTGCGGGCCGTCCTCGGCCTCGATGTATCGGCGGATGTAGGTCTCCAGAACCTCGTCCGTCATGCGGAATTTGTGTCGTTCCGGAAAATGCCGTTTTTTGTCGAGATAGTAGCAATATTGGCATGCGAGGTTGCAAACCGGCCCGATGGGTTTGGCAAGGATGTTGATGGCTGGGCGGAGCGGCATGTCCGGGGATGTCCCATCGATCAAGTTGGTCATGGCCAAGAGATCCCCGCTCGTCGCTACGCCTCGTAGAATAGGCGTTCGCCGACGCGTTTCTCGATAACGCGTGCGACTTCTGTGAATTCGGCTGAACCGAGACCCGCATCGAGCGCGGCAGCGTAGGCTTGTTCGGTATGTTTCATGAGGGCTGCGTCAACCGCTACTGTCGCAGCGATTTCGCCAAGCAATTTCATGTCCTTGGCCGCGATGGTCAGGCGGCCGGCGCCGGAGTCCTCGCCGCGCGCCACGGTTTCGGCATAGCGGTCGAAATAGGCCGAGTTGCCGATGCCGTCGCATTCCTTGACCACGGCGACGAAGGTCAGGAGGTCGATGCCGGCGCGCTTGCAAATAGCCAACGCTTCGGCCGTCGCCACCGCGTTTATACAACCCAGCGCATTTTGAACAATCTTGATACGATTAGCGTTTCCAGTTGCGCCGACATAGCGGTAGGCGCGGCCCATGGCGCCAAAAAACGGTTCGATTTTCGGCACCGGTCGCGTCGTACCGGAAATGAGGAAATAGACGTCGCCGGCCTGGGCGTGTTGTGGTGTTCCGAAAACCGGCGTATCCAAATGTTGAACGCCATGGCCCGCCATCGCTGCTCTTAGCTCCGCCGCCAGTTCAGGCGTAATCGTCGAGCATTCGCAGGTGATCAGTCCGCCAACCGCGTTGGTGCCGATCCCGGCGTTACCAAGGTACACTTCGCGAAGGCTTTGCATCGTCGGCAAACAGGTGAACAGAACGTTACAGCCACGGGCGACATCGGCCACCGAATGGGCCACCGATACATGTGTGAGTTGGGCGGCGGCAACGGTCGCGGCTGGGTCGATATCGTAGACGACGGTTGTAATGCCCGCTGCCGATAGATGTTCGACCATCGGCAGTCCCATTTGGCCAAGACCAATGAAGCCGGCCTTCGAGGCGGCATCAGGCATAACCCGGATCCTCAACTTTCACTTCGTTCCGGCTGGCGGCTGACCGGTAGATTGCCTCGGCGATCTGGATCGTCGCCAGACCGTCCTGCGCCGTACCGTCGGCCGGCGCCTCGCCACGCACGACATCGAGCCAATGGGCATGGTGACGGGCGCCAAAGGCGTTGGTTTCGAAGTCTGGCACCACCCACGCCGCCTGCCCCGTCAAAGTGGGTGCGTAAACCGACAGCAGCCCACGCTCGGTGCGCAGCCATAGGGTGGCCTCGGCGCAATAGATTTCGAGGCGGAACCGGTCACATCCCTGGACCTCGGAGAAACTCATGTCGTGCACGCCCTCGATGCCGCTGGCGAAGCGGTAGATGGCATTGGCGTGGTCCTCGCAATCCGTCGTCACCGTTCGCCCATCGGTGAGTCGCCGGACCTTGCGCTGCAACGATGTCGAGGCCATGACCGTCGTCATCGGACCGAATAGATGACGGGTCAGATCGATGCCATGCACGCCCAATTGCATGACCACGCCGCCGGCGACATAGTCGCGCGAGAAGAACCAGTCGTTCCAATCCGCCCCTGGCGTTGCGTTGCGAATCCGAATCGCTTGCACGGGGCCAAGCCTCGGGTCGGCTAACAGCGCGCGTACCTTGAGGACCTCGTCGAGATAGCGATGCATGAAACTGACGCTGAGGCGGACGCCGCCCCGCTCAGCCGCATCGATGATGTGCCGGCACTCGGCGGAAGTCCGCGCCATCGGTTTTTGCAGCAGGATGGCTTTGCCGGCATCCGCCGCCGCGATGGCGATGGCCTCATGGGTGTGGTCGGGGGTGGCGATGACGACGGCATCGATATCCGCCCGGTCCAAGATCGTGCGGTAGTCGGTCACGATCTCCCCCACACCATGCTCGCGGGCGACGCCAGCGATCCGATCGCGGCTCCGCCCGGCGATCATGCAGACCTCGGCTCTGCCGGCCGCTCTCAGTCCGGCCAAGTGATAGCCGGCAATATAACCGGCACCGATCATGCCAATGCGCACATGGCGTGTGTTCATGGCGTTGCCCCCTCAGATGGCATGCCAGCGGCCGATCCGGCGCCGAATAACCGCGCCAATGGCATAGTCCGTGATCAGGTTTATGGCGCCGATCAGGATAATACCGAAAACGATCACGTCGACATCTCCCAGCTGGCGGGCGTTCATGATCATGAATCCCATGCCTCGATCCGCCGCAATCAACTCGGCTGCAACCAAAACACCGAAACTTAACCCCCATCCAATGCGTATGCCGGTCGCCAGATCGGGCATTGCTGCCGGTACAGCCACGCGGATAAGCAGCATGGGCCCGCGCAAGCCCATTGTCTGTCCGACGCGCAGCAGGGCGGGGTCGATCCCAATCATGCCCCTGTAGGCGCTGGTGACAATCGGAAAGAAGGCGCCGAGAAAGATGACGAAGACCTTGGAAGGTTCGCCGAGACCGAACCAGATAATGGCCAAAGGAATCCAGGCCAGGGGCGGTATCGGACGCAATAGCTCGATCAGCGGCCGGGTCAAGACACCGAGGGCCCGGTACCAGCCCGACGCGATGCCAATAACTGTCCCCAACACCGCACCGAGAGCGAAACCCCAAAATATTCGGCCCAGACTGGTCCAGACATGCCCCAGGATATCCGCCAAGGGCACGGTCTGCAGGGTGCCGATAATCGCCGTCGTCGGTGCCGGGAACACGTTGGTACTAACCAGGCCGGAACGAGAGGCCAATTCCCATAGCAGGAACAGGCCGCCGGTACCCGCGGCGCCCAATACCGCATCCTGCCACCGCACGGACGTCGTCACCGGCGCACCTCCGAAAGTCCTTTGCTCCAGGGTAACAGGATGGTTTCCAACCAACTCAGGCCGGAGGTTATCGTGAAGCCGAGGAGCCCGATGAACAACATGCCGACGATGGTGATATCGCTGCGATAGAATGTCCGCGCTTCCATGATCAGGGCACCGAGACCCTGGATGGTACCGATCATCTCGGCACCGACGATGACCATGAAGCCGACACCCAGGGCCATGCGCGCACCGGCAAACATGCGCGGCAGTGCCGCCGGTATCACCACCCGGACGAACATGGCAAGGGGCCTCGTGTCGAGGGTGCGCGCGGCGCGGATCATGACCGGATCAACGTATTTCACGCCAGCAATGACGTTTGAAAGCATCGCCCAGAAGCAGCCATAGGCGATCAGCAGCACCTTGGTCAGCTCTCCCGTACCGAACCATATGATAACCAACGGCAGCAGGCTTAGGGTGGCGACCGATCGCAGGAACGTAATGATAGGCAGCGTCAGCTTGTCCAATACCGCGATTGTGCCGATCAGCAGGCCGATGGGGACCGCAAGTCCGATGGCCAAAACATAACCCTGAATGATCCGCCATAGCGTGATACCGACATGGGTCCAGATCCGTTCGCCGTTGGGAAAACCGGAGACGGCCAATTCGACAATCGCCTCGCCGATTCGACTGGGCGGGGGAAACTGGAACGGCTTGAGAAAACCGCTCATAACGGCAAATTGCCACAGCAGGAGCAAAATGATGAGGCATAGGCCGCTGATGATTCTGCTGGTTACCATATCGATGCTCTATGCCAGACTTTTCCAGATGTCATCGTAGAGTGCGATCATCTGCGGATCGGTGCGCTTGCGCGGGCGCGGAAAGGGTATAGGGAACTCGCGGCGGATTCGCCCCGGTCGTGCCGCCAGCAGGATCACCCGATCCGACAGGACCAGCGCCTCCGAGATACTGTGGGTGACAAAAACCACTGTCTTCTTGTGGGCCGACCATACCCGCAGCAACTCATCCTGCATTTCCAGCCGTGTCAGTTCATCGAGGGCGCCGAAAGGCTCATCCATCAGCAAGATCTCGGGATCGGTCGCAAGCGCCCGGGCTATGGCAACCCGCTGCTGCATCCCCCCGCTGAGTTCCGCGGGATATTTATCTTCAAAGCCGTGCAAGCCGACGAGCTCGATAAGTTGGTGTGCGATTTGGTCGCGCTCGGCCTTGTGCACCCCCTTGTTCCGGCACCCAAAGCCGACATTCTGGAGGGCCGTGAGCCAGGGAAACAAAGCATGTTGTTGGAACACCATGCCCTTGCCTTGACCGGGTCCTGAAACGGTGCGGCCGTTTACTTTAACATCGCCATGGGTGGATTCGACGAGCCCGCCAATGATGTTGAGCAATGTGGTTTTGCCGCAGCCGCTGCGGCCCACCAAGGTAACGAACTCGTTGTCGCCGATCGCCAGGTTAATATTGTCGAGGACGAGTGGTGTGTCGGGGTCGTCCGTAGCGTATCGCTTGGAAACGCCACAGATTTCAATCTTTGACGGGGCCACATCTGATCGGGCGGGGTCGGCCATCGCCGCCTATCTCAACTCGATGCGGTGACGGTACAAATCACCACGCTGAAAAGCCCGCCGATACTCGCCAATCGTATCCTGGCGTGTGTAACAAAAGCGTTCGACAAAAAATAACGGTGATCCAACATCGATGCTGAGTACGCCGGCGACATAATCGTCCGCGAGGACCGGCTCTAAATATTCTTCGGCCCGGACAAAAAGAACACCGTACTTTTTCTCCAGAATATCATACAAATGATCGTCGGTAAGATCACCGCTCAGGTCGCTGACCTTTAGTCCATGGCACAATGAGGCCGGCAAAAAGCTCACCTGAAGACTGATGGGCGTTCCCTGGGCACTGCGCACACGTTCGATTTCAAAAACCTCTTCGTCAGCGCCGATTTTCATTATCCGGCGGATGTCAGTGCTGGCCCTGCGGCGCTCGCAGCGTAAGACCCGCGCACCTGCATCATGCGGTGGGCCGCCGTCTCGGAACTGCCGATACTGCGCCAGCACACTCCCCTCGAACTTTGGTCGGCTGACGAAGGTGCCCTTGCCTCGGGCTCTGTGCACAAGCCCTTGCTGAACCAGGTCGGCGATGGCGCGCCTAATCGTTCCCCGGCTGACCCCGTAATGCTCGCACAGTTCGGCCTCCGAGGGTAATTCGTCCTCCGGTCCCCAGCGCCCGGAACGGATCTGCAGCGTCAGGTCTTCCTTGATCTGATGATACAGGGGCAAGACGTCATCGGGGCGAAGGCGGACCAAACCATCGACCATCTAGAGCCCTGCCGCCTGTGCGAATCTAAGGATCGCGGTGAGCATTCTAGCTTTAGACGATGAATTCATGGGATATTTCTCCAATCACTTTTCATGTCTCCACCGCCGATGCGAACATCTCCGGCGATTGTCCCGGTGCCGGTGTAAATCCGTACTCACCTTCCAAACGAATCTGATCCGCACCGCCAAGGGCCTGGATCAACACCAATTGTTCAGCAAACGCCAACGCGCTGACGGCCTCGGGGTCGAGGATCTCCCGCAGCCTCTGCTCACAAGATCTCAGGATTGTCTGATGATCCAGGCGTGCCGCGAGGTCGTTGGTCTCGGATGGATCGGTAGCCAAATTGAACAATTGCGGGCGATAGCCGGGGTAGTAGATGTATTTCCAGCACCCGTGCCGGATCATGAACATCCCCGTGATCGAGCCCGCCGCGTGATACTCACTTAGAACCGTTCGTTCATCGGTCGGCGCCAGCGCCAGTTCAAACAGGGATCGCCCGGGCCGTGGCGGTTCCTCGGCGTCTGCGGTTTCGCCGACCGCTTGGAGGATTGTCGGGTAGATGTCAACGAGCGATACGGCCGTCGAGCAACGATGTCCTCTCGGCACGTCCGATCCACTCATGATCAGCGGAATACTAACCGAGTCTTCATACATTACCGACTTGCCCCACAGCCCGCGGTTACCAAGATTGTCGCCATGGTCCGAGGTGTAGATAACGCGTGTGTTCGCGGCCAGGCCGCCGTCTTCCAAAGCCTCAAGGACGCGGCCGACATTATGATCAAGGAATGAAACCAAGCCGTAGTAGGCGGCGCGCGCCCGGCGTACCGACTCTTCATCGAAAAAATCGTCATAGTTCATATAGTTGCGCAATGCCGCCAGCACTGGGTGGGTAAGCGGACAATCCGCTCCGCTTATTTGCGGCGGCGGAATATCCTCCAGCGGATAGAGGTCGAAGAACGCCGGCGGCGCGATCAGCGGAAAATGGGGACACACGAAGCCGACAAACAGAACCCAGGGCTTTTCACCGGCCAGCGCTGGGCCACGTAACCAATCACAGGCAGATTGGGTAATCTCTCGATCGTAGGCGGTATAGCTGGACTCGCCCCGCCCCGCGTCTCTTGCCAAACTGTTGCAGGACATCCGCGGCTTGAGGTCAAGGGCGTCGCCCCGACCATTGAGTATGTGCAGCGGCAGAATTTCCTGACTGAAGCCGTTGTTGTCATTGGTGTCGCGGTAATGCAGCTTGCCCACGGACACCACGTCATGGCCGCCCTCGATAAGGCGATGACCCCAGCTCGGGTGTTGGCCGTGATAGGGCGATGCATTATCCCAACAGCCGATCTCGTGAACATAGCGCCCAGTGGCCAAACTGGCGCGCGCCGGAACGCAGATGGGAGAGTTACAATAGGCATTCTCGAAAAGCGTTCCGCCACGCGCAAGAGCGTCGAGATGGGGCGTCTTGATGCGGCCATGGCTCTGGCAGCCCAAAGCGGAAGCAGTATGCTCGTCGGAGAGAATGAACAGCAGGTTTTCCGCTTTCATGTCACGCGCCCACCGCTGGAACCGGAGCGTGGTTCGCCCGTATGCCGACCATCCGATTTGATTTCCGCAGCCGCCCCCGGCGGCGGCGTGAACACCAGCGATCCGCTCTGTGCGACCGCGTCCTTGCCGCCCCAGAAGGCGATCTTGGCCGCCTGGTCGCGCTTGGCCCGGGCATCGACCTCTTCGGGATCGCAAATTTCGCGGAGTTTGGCTTCGAGCGCCAATCCGATGGACCGAGAGGCTGACTGTCCCATCAGGTCATGGATCTCCGCCGGGTCTTTCTCGAGATCGAAGAGCTGCGACGGCATTCCGACATGATAGATTAGTTTCATCGCCCCCTCACGCAGGGCGAAGCTGGCCGATTGCGTGCCTGTCGCGTGGTACTCGGCAAAACCGAGGCGTTGCCGCTCGTCGCCATGCATGGCCGGCCACAATGAGACGCCGCTCCGCGCGCCGTTATCGAGAGTTTGGCCGCTGACGGCCTC
Organism: Alphaproteobacteria bacterium; assembly: GCA_003230015.1. Classification (GTDB taxonomy): domain Bacteria; phylum Pseudomonadota; class Alphaproteobacteria; order UBA6615; family UBA6615; genus SZUA-147. Next base: position 8,476 of record QIGO01000154.1, read on the forward strand.
CACCACGGTCGCGAAGAGGTCGACGTGAGAGGCGATCTGTCGGACCACCCTGCCTCGGGGAACCTCGGGCCCCGACATGATCAGCGGCACGCCGAGCGCGCCCTCATACATATTGCTCTTACCGAAAAGACCGTGGGCGCCGAACAGCTCGCCATGATCGCTGGTGTAGAGGACGCGCGTGTCGTCCCGCAACCTTGTGTCCGCGAGCGCGCCAAGGACCTCGCCGATCTGCTCGTCGACATGGGTAATGAGGCCGAAATACCCCGCCGCGACGCGCCGCAGGACTTCAGCATCGGTGATCTCCTTGGTCCCCATGACCTGGCGCAGATGCTGGACGGCCGGATGTTCAGGCCGGTCGCCGGGTCGAAAATCCGGCGGTAAATCGATCTCATTTGGCGGATAGAGTCGAAACAGACGCTCCGGCACCTGGAATGGCGGGTGCGGACTGGCGTAGGCAACCAACAGGACCCACGGCGGACCGTCTCTATGTTGGTTTTCATGCAGCCAGGCGATGGCACGTTTGGTGATGTCGCGGTCGTAATCCTGGTAACGCGTATCGCCGATACCGGAACGCTCGGTATAGAGTCCCCATTGGCCCTCCGCCACGGGCTCGTCGCCGCTGCTTCGCAACAGCATCGACACCCCGCCGCGCCCTTCGAGAATATGCATGGGCACGATTTCTTCGGAAAAACCATTGTCGTCGTCGGTGCTACGGAAATGGAGTTTGCCGATCGAGACGACCCTGTGGCCTTGTGCCCGCAGGCGATGCATCCAACTCTCGATCTTGCCATCATAGACGATGGCATTGTCCCAATATCCTGTTTGGTGCGGGTAAAGGCCGGTAGCGAGGCTGGCGCGGGCGGGACAGCATAGCGGACTGGCACAGGAGGCGTTGTCGAAGCGCACGCCTTCTTCGGCAAGTCGGTCCAGGTTTGGGGTCCGCACGAGCGGATGCCCATAGCAACCGGCAACGTCACGGGTGTGATTGTCGGACAGAAAAAAGACGAGATTTCGCGGTTCAACCATGGATGCTTTCGATCAAATTTTCATAGACGGTAGAATCGTGCCGCATTGTCGTGGAACATCTGTGTTTGTTCCGCCGGCGTAAAATCGGCGACGATTGTTCGGTAGGCCTCCATCAGAGCGCCGTAATCGCTGTAGAGTCCGTCAATCGGGAAGTTGCTGCCGAACATGGTACGTTGTACGCCAAAGGCATCGATCGCCTCGAGCACCATCGGCCGCAGCGAGTCGACGGTCCATCTCCAGTCGGTCATGGGGAGGCCGCTGATCTTCAGGGCGATATTGGGTCGTTCCGCCATCTGGCGCATACCGGCACGCCAGGCAGCCAAACCGTCCTCGCGACGGTCGAGCGGCAGACCGGCATGTGTCAACATCAGCTGAGTGCCGGGCATAGCGGCGGCAAGTGCGGCCGCTTCCGCCATCAGCGGCGCCGGTGCCTGCAAATCGAATGACAGACCCATCTCACCCAGCAGCGCGAAGCCCGCGCGCCACTGTGCATTGCCCATCAGGCTGCCGCTGGCATCCAGATCTCGACTGAGTTGGCCGACCTTTTTGGTCATCATGCGAACGCCACGCATGTTGGGGAATTCCCGGTGCGCCTCCAATACGCCCCGGACCTTGGGGTCGGCCAGGTCTGCGTAGGCGACGATGCCGTGGGGATACCCGTGCCTATCCGCGACCCCTTGCAGCCACCTGGTTTCAATCACCGGGTCCAGCGGATCGGCACCGGCTTCGACATGCACTGACTTGACAATGTTTTGGCCGGCAATGTCCTGCAAATAGGCATCGATTG